>CP071065.1:1020000-1360000 GCA_017164015.1 Nostoc sp. UHCC 0702 | reverse complement strand
AGGACGCAGAGAGAATAAAGAGAGATTTTCACGAATAAATAATTTAGGATTTCTAGAAATACATAATTAAAATTCAAGAGGTATCCGAGTGTCATGAACTAGTTGCAAACATTCTCTAATGTCTGAACCTTCCCAAATGCCTGCAAATTCTAGTAAATCTTCAGCATTAGAACCTGTTAAAGTATGTTCTGTTGTCAATGTTTGAGCAGGTTGGTCATCTGGAGATATACTATTTATTTGATGTTTGACTTGCAAAAATTGTACAAATTCTAAAATTTCTTGCAATAAAGGTTCAAGTAATTTTTCTAGTTCTTGGTTAATTTGTTCTTTAATAGTCATTATTAACCTTCAGTTTATATGAGTTGAAAAACTCGTATTGATTTATATTCTATCTAAGATTTTGTGTCACATCGCTAGGGGCAAATTTCTGTTAGCCGCAGTGCCAGGTATCGAAAAGCTAGAACCTGCAAGGCTTCGTGAAATTCATCTTGTTCACAAACTTTAACAAATCTCGGAAACCTTTATAGATTACAATTTACAAGTCTGAACGCGAGAGAAGAACCTATCCCACCTGTCTCTCCTTGATCCCCTTTGCCCATGATCCCATCCTATAGGTAGATGCCCTTCGGGGGCATCTAGTGAGAAGTTGATTTTTCCTTTTGACAGCCAGCTTCCTTGCTTGCGCCAACCCACGCGATCGCCCAAACGACACTCCGTTTCATAATCTACTTTGCCACCGCACTCTAACCAAATGCGTTTTTGGACGCTTAAGCCAAAGTGTCCATTGCTGTATTTTACCCACAATTGGTCAATGGTGCGTAAGTCAGTACAGGGAAAATTTTCGATGGATTCATAAGTAAGCCAGCCTTTTTCTTCTCTTTTGGCTACTTTCAGCATCACTCTGGTGGTTTCCTCATCTGCTGCTTTCCATTGACCCGCTTTGAGTAAATTCTCTAGGTTTTGGTAGTCTACCCCCACATCTGAAGTTAATATCAATTTTGTTGGATGACTCTCATTTCCTTTAAAACCCGTCCCAGCTTGCAAAGGAGGGAGTAGATTTAACCAGTCCTGCATGGTTTGGGGTCGGTCTTTTGCTTCTAGCGCCATACCTTGTAGAATTGCTTGATTCACTGCATCGCTAAGACTTGGGACAAGTTGCTTTGGTGGTATTAATTCCTCTTGTTCATACTTGCGGTCATAAGAATTGGTGGGGCGTTGCCCAGTGACAGCATAATAAAGTGAAGCTGCCATACAGTAGACATCCACAGTTGCGTGACGGCTACCTTTACGGGTTAATTCATAAGGTGCAAATGCCCTGTTTCCAAAAGACCTTGATAGAGTACTCGGTGGCGAAATATCGCCAGCAATACCAAAGTCTATCAGCACCGCTTTCCCAGAGTTGGGAACCTTCTGATCGAAATTGAGCATTATATTAGGAGGGGTGACATCAAGATGAAAAATCCCTTTGTGATGTACATCTACCAAAGCCAAGCCAATTTGGCGGATGTACTTCACAGCCTCCGTTTCTGGTAACGCCCCGTCATTGTTGACATACTCCCACAGACTCTTACCTGCTATGTATTGCATTTCTAAACAGTAGCGACCTTCTTCTTCAAAAAAGTCGAATACTTGGACAATGTGGGGGTGGGAGTCAGCACAACAGTCTGCTAGTATCTGTGCTTCTTTTTTGAAGCGTTCAACATACTTGGGATAATCTGGATCTCTTTGGACGCTGATATTGGGGGTTTTGATGACGACTCGGCGGTTTAGCTTGGTATGCATCGCTTGATAGGTGACAGCGAAACCGCCACCGCCTAAGTATTTTTCTATCTTGTATTTGCCGTTGTATATTAGCTGTCCGTCTTGCCAGTTCATACCCAAGTTTCTTAATGGCTTATGTTGATTTTGACACGCTTTTTCTTGGTTATGGTTGTGGCGTTGGTGAATTGGGGTATGAAAACTCACGCAGAGGCGCAGAGGCGCGGAGAGGAGATGAAGTAATGTCAAGAATGTTAACTCAAAGTGAAAGGGGCGTTTCTTAAGTTGCTTTGGGATGAAGGGAATCAGCAACGGTGACAGCCAAAATAACAATTGCAACAGCCGAAATAGCTTTTGCGAACGCCGAAATAGCTTTTGCGACAACCGAAATAGCTTTTGCGAACGCCGAAATAACAATTGCGACAGCCGAAATAACAATTGCGAACGCCGAAATAACAATTGCGAACGCCGAAATAACAATTGTGAACGCCGAAATAACAATTGCGACAGCCGAAATAACAATTACGATCGCAAAAGCTATAAAGTCTCCCTGCGTCTTTGTCATGTTTGCGAAATTCCCCTTAATATCCGCACTCACCCCACCCCGCCAAAGCTATGCTTTGTCTCCCCTCCCCTTACTAAGGGGAGGGGTTAGGGGGTGGGGTGTTTTTATTATGGTCAAGTAGAGAGACTTGGTATTATTACTTATTTTGTGGTTGAGTAGGAGATGATGGTGTTGGTTGTGATGTAGGCGTAGGCGTTGATTTTTCTGGAAACCAATCCTTTAACAAATCTGTACCGTCTTTGATTCCTGATATTAAGGCTGCAAATAATGCTAATACACCCATAATCTCTAATATCCACGCCCACAAAGGTTGTGTCCAAGGAAGTTTGGGAAGAGAAAAGTTAGATGTTTTTAAGCCTAATTCCTTTAGCCATTCTTCCACCTTTTGAGGACGCTTTTCTGGTTTTAATTCCATTGCGTAGACAATGGCTTGATTGACGGTAACGCTTATCGTACCATTCAATTCTTGAGGTGGAGTTAAACGCCGATTATTATCTTGGCGGTCAATAGCACTTTCTGGCTGTTTACCTGTTAATAAAAAGTATAAAGTTGCAGCAAGGGAATAAACATCAGTCCAAGGCCCACGCTGCGCCTGTTGTCTAGCAGAGTTGGAATACAGTTCAATTGGTGTAAATTTGTCAACCCAGTTACCGCGACTTGACACTGGATTATCAACGAATTTTCGTGCTAAGTCAAAGTTGATTAAAATAACTTGATGCGTACCCGCCCGCAGAATCATATTTTCTGGTTTGACATCGCGGTGTAAAAATTGTTGTTGATGCACCGCAATTAGTGCTTTGCCAATTTGCTGGATGTAATTTAATGCCTCTTTTTCTGGGAGAAATCTTCGCGGTGGGACAATCTTAGCTAAATTATCTCCTGGAATATACTCCATGACCATGCATTTTAAATCACCTTCTTCAAATGTCTCAATTACTTGGACAATATTCGGGTGTTTGCATAGTGCTAGTTTACGCGATTCATCTGCAAAACCTGATTTTAAGCGATCGCGTTCTTGGTTACTCAGTTGGTTAAGCAAATCAGGATTCAATGTTTTAATTACAACATTCTTGCCATCCAGATTGTGAGCAAGATAAGTAATGGCAAAGCGTCCCCGTCCTAATTCTTGTTTAATTTCATACTTATTCCGGTATAGCTTCTGTCCAGGTGTCCAAGTCATTGGTTCATCATCTCAGAGTCTTGGATTAATTTTTACATGGTCATCTAGCAAACAGAAGTTTATCGATTCGAGAAAGTCGTAAACGTTAATCACTGGGAAAAAAGGCTATTGACCTCTGTGCTTGGGGCTGTAAACTACATTTACGGTAATTCATGAGGCAAAATCACCTTTGGAGAAACTATTAAGAATATCTAATTTTATTGATAGCTGTACTGAACGCATTGGTCGATTGACTAGTTGGCTGGTGCTAGTCATGGTGATACTTGGTGTTTGGAATGTTGTCGGGCGATATCTGGGGCGAATTAGCGGTAATAACTTTACTTCCAACGCCTACATAGAAGCTCAATGGTATATTTTTGATATAATTTTTTTCTTGGGTGCAGGTTACGCCCTCAAGCATAACGAACATGTCCGCGTGGATATTTTTTATAGTAATTGGCAACGCAAGCAGAAAGCACTTGCAGACTTGTTAGGAACAGTATTTTTTCTGATTCCCTTTTGCATTTTGGTAATAATTTTTTCGTGGGATTCTATCTTAGCTTCATGGCAAATCAGGGAAGCATCATCTGATCCTGGTGGGTTGCCTCGCTACCCGATTAAAGCCATGATTATTGTTGGCTTTATTTTGCTGATTTTCCAAGGAATTTCCCAAGCAATTAAAAACTTGGCTATTCTCCAAGGCAGATTAGAACCCCAGGAGGAAAACCATGACGCTGGCTTATGAATGGCTGGGGCCATTGATGTTTGCAGGTGCGTTGGTGCTGCTGTCCTTGGGATATCCGGTGGCTTTTTCGCTGGGTGGAGTAGCGATCGCATTTGGCATACTGGGAATTAGTTTAGGTGTATTTGACCCGATATTTCTCACTGCCATGCCCCAGCGGATTTTTGGCATCATGGCGAATTATACCTTACTAGCTATCCCTTATTTCATCTTCATGGGGTCAATGCTAGAGAAATCTGGTATTGCCGAGAGACTTCTAGAAACAATGGGGATTTTGTTGGGGCGTTTGCGTGGCGGGTTGGCTTTGGCTGTGGTGTTGGTTGGAGCAATGCTTGCAGCAACCACTGGTGTAGTGGCAGCCACAGTGGTGGCGATGGGTTTGATTTCCCTACCAATTATGCTGCGCTATGGCTACAACAAAGAATTAGCCACTGGTGTGATTGCGGCTTCGGGAACTTTGGGACAAATTATCCCGCCGAGTGTGGTTTTAGTAGTGTTGGGGGATCAATTGGGTGTATCCGTGGGCGATTTATTCCTCGGTTCGGTGATTCCCGGTTTGATGATGGCTGGGGCGTTTGCTTTGCATGTGTTGATTGTGGCATTTTTGAAACCTGATGCAGCACCAGCTTTACCTGCTGAGGTGCGAGAAATTGGTGGTAAAGCTTTAGGAAAGCGAGTGATTCAGGTGATGCTGCCACCTTTGATATTAATTTTATTAGTATTGGGAAGCATATTTTTTGGTGTTGCCACCCCAACAGAAGCAGGTGCAGTCGGTTGCGGGGGAGCGATCGCCCTGGCTGCTGCTAACGGTCAACTCACGTTAGAATCATTGCGGCAGGTTTGTGATACCACCTTGCGAATTAGTAGCATGGTGATATTTATACTGTTTGGTTCCACAGCATTTAGTTTAGTCTTTCGGGGATTGAACGGCGATCGCTTCATGTTAGATGTTCTCTCAAATCTTCCCGGCGGTCAAGCTGGCTTTTTGTTTGTCAGCATGGGGGTGGTTTTTTTCCTGGGGTTTTTCATCGACTTTTTCGAGATTGCTTTTATTGTCGTACCGTTATTTGTGCCTGTTGCCCAAACATTAGGTATAGATTTGGTATGGTATGGTGTGGTATTGGGAGCAAATTTACAAACTTCTTTTCTCACGCCTCCTTTTGGCTTTGCATTGTTTTATCTGCGTGGTGTTGCACCAGCGGAAGTTACAACAGCAGATATTTATCGTGGTGCGATACCGTTTATTTTGCTGCAATTGTTGGTGCTGGTGTTGATTATTGTCTTTCCTGGAATTGTGAGTTTTTTACCTTCTTTAGGAAGTTAGTTGAAGAGTTAGGAGTTAGGAGTTAGGAGTTAAGAGTTGGGAGTTATATAGCAATCCTATTTGATTTGTAAAAATTAAAAGTTTCAGATACCCGACTTCTCAAAGAAGTCGGGTATCTTGTTTCTCACGAATGATTTAGGACTGCGTAACCTTATTGAACTTACTACAAAAAGGTAAGTCAGGACTGCCGACGGCAATCCTGACTTTTCACCCATTACAATGATGATCATTCTTATATAGTAAGGATTTGATTTATTGGAAGTCCCAAATAAATCGCTTCGACAAAGCCAAAATCCTAAACCTTCAAGAATAACCTTACTATTTACCGAGGGACTTGTTAAGCCCCGCGATCGCGCTCTATTCAGAGTGTGCCTCTATGCTGCTGCCCGGATTAACAAGACCTGCATTTTGCAGCGTGGGGATATCACCGGCATCAGGAGCATTAGACCTAAGCTGATTATCAGAGCTTATAACACCAAGGGGGGCAGGATTGGCACGGTAGCCTCAACACCCTCTGAGATTACTCGTACTTCAAAGTGCCATCAATGTTGGCAATGTGATCGTCAAGGTTGATTTTGGTTGAAACAAATTGCTGAGCGCGGGTTTTGCATTCAGCAGCTAATTCACTTGAACCAGCCAATTGAGTGTTTCTGCAAGTCTCAATAAAGTTGCTGGGTTGCCATTTCAGCCCACCATCAACATTTTCAATGACTGAGTTCAAATCAATAGAACTAGTGTTAGAACCACCATTTGCCCGTTCACAAGTAGAAGTCAAAACAGAACCTTGAATAGTGCTGTTGTAGCAAGTCTGGCTGAACTTACCCAGAGCCAAAGCAGAGTTGGTTAAACCAAAAGACACGAGAATTGTAAAAAGAACGGCAAGACCTAGTTTAAGAACTGATTTCATTGCTTTCATCTCCATGATTGAGAAATCTTATACAAGGGCGGAACATACAGCTAATTTCATACAAAGTTGATACAGCTATCAAGCTTGTACAGGGTTATTGTAAAGCAATAACCTAACTGGTCACAATGGCGATGATATATAACTTTATACTTGTGCATTTGCCACAAATATAAAGTGAGTGAATTTTGTCAATATATTAGGACTTACGCAAAAAACCTCTCAAACCCTCATTTCTCTCTTCGCGTGATGCTCCTTCTCCCAAGCAAAGACGCTACGCGAACGCAGTCGCCTGGGTCGGGCTAACCCTACCAAGAGCGCTGTCTCAGCGTGTCCTCTGCATCTCTGCGGTTAAATATAGCGGTTCTCAAACTAGTGAGGTACAATTTTGACCTCTCTGGTAAACCTCTCTCCTTTTAGGAGAGAGGCTTTGAATTGTTCCCCCTTCCCGCTTCGGGAACTCGGGGCCCCCATTAAATTCGGGCTTAGCCCGAATTTAATGGGGATTAGGGTCAGGGGGTTAGGGGGTTAGGTCTATTTGCATACCTGTACCTCACCGGATTGAAAATGGCCGGCGTTTCTAATTCACATCAGACGTAAATTCAAAACTTCAAACTCCAAACTCCAAACTTTTTACTCCCTCGTGACGAAGTTGGCGTAACTCAATTCGTTGACGCGGTTCCAGGCGAAAATCTGCTGACGGAAGCCTTTCCACTGTTCGTAAACTTGTTTGAAAGCCGCATCTTTGCTGGCATTTTCTTCAAATAATTCAAATGAGATTTTTTGTGCTGCTTGCATAATCTCTTGACTGTAAGGAACTAATTGAGTCCCACTTGCCAGTAATCGCGTTAATGCTTGCCCATTCAAGGTATCGTATTCATTGAGCATATGCATGTTTGCATCTACTGTCGCTGTCTTGAGGATTTCTTGGTATTCTTTGGGTAGGCGATTCCAGGCGTTGAGGTTGACTAAGACATCTAAAGTTGGGCCTGGTTCCCACCAACCTGGGTAATAATAGAATTTGGCAGCTTTATTTAAACCGAGTTTCTCATCATCATAAGGGCCAACCCACTCGGCTGCATCAATGGCACCTCGATCTAATGCTAAGTACACCTCACCACCTGGTAATACTTGCACGTTGACTCCCAAACGAGACATGACTTCTCCACCTAAACCAGGTATTCGCATTTTCAAGCCTTTAAGATCAGCAAGAGACTTGATTTCTTTTTTAAACCATCCTCCCATTTGTGCGCCGGTACTGCCAGCAGGAAAACTAATCACGTTGAAGTTGGTATAAATTTTGTGTATGGCTTCTAGTCCACCACCTTGATAAAGCCAAGCATATTGTTGTTGAGCGTTTAAACCGAAGGGTACAGCGGTGGCGAAAGCTAAAGCTGGACTTTTACCGATGTAATAGTAACTCGATGTGTGACCGCATTCAACAGTGCCGGCTTGCACAGCATCCAAAACTTGTAACCCTGGTACCAACTCCCCAGCCGCGAACGGTGTAATCTGGAAACGTCCGTTAGTCATTTCGGCTACACGCTTGGCGACTGTTTCTGCACCGATAAAAGTACCTAAAGACTTAGGCCAGCTAGTAGCCATGCGCCAACGAATATTAGGTAGTCCCGTTTGCACAGTTGGGGATTTAGTAGTTTGGCTACAGGAAACTAGTGTAGCAGTTGCCGTTGCGATCGCAGCACTATTCAAAACCTCTCGGCGTTTCATCATCTTTTTAATTCGTAATTCGTGAGGTAGCCCCCGTCTTGGCGGTTCCCGTCGTTAGCGCAGCGGTAGCGAGGTACGAGCGTCTGGGGGACTACCGAACCCGGAGGGTAATTCGTAATTATAAAAGAATACAACAGATGAATCAGACTCCTCTCTAATTTTGTCAGGGTGGATACAACCTATGGAACTCTGTGTCTTTGTGCCTTTGTGGTGAAATAATTTTTTTAAACCACAAAGACACGAAGAGAAAAGCAAAAATCTGATTGCCAAAATCAAGACAATATTTTCCCCCTCATCCCCCTCATCCCCCTCATCCCCCTCATCTCCCTCATCCCCCTCATCCCCCTCATCCCCCTCATCCCCCTCATCCCCCTCATCCCCCTCATCCCCCTCATCCCCCTCATCCCCCTCATCCCCCTCATCCCCCCTACTCCCGACTCCCCACTTAAGGTACATTCATCCCGCGCTGCACTGCTGGACGTTCTTGCACTGTGTCAAACCAGCGTTTAAGATTTGGATGATTATCTAGGGTCAAACCTTGAAATTTATAAATTGCCACCCAAGGATAAGTCGCAATATCAGCTATGGAATAGTCACCGCTGATAAATTCATTGTCTGCCAATTGTTTATCTAACACGCCATAAATTCGCAGAGTTTCTTTTTCGTAGCGTTCAATAGCGTAGGGAATTTTTTCCGGTGCAAACTTTTTAAAGTGGTTGAGTTGTCCAAACATCGGCCCCACTCCCCCCATTTGGAACATCAGCCACTCCAGTACTTGAAAGCGCTGTTTTTGGTCAGTGGGTAGGAGTTTACCTGTTTTTTCAGCCAAGTAAATTAGAATAGCACCGGATTCAAAAACTGTGATATTGGTTTCTTGGTCAACAATTGCCGGAATTTTGCTGTTGGGGTTGATGGCGATGTATTCTGGTGTGAATTGTTCTTGTTTGGTAATGTCGATTTTGTGGACATTGTAGGGAAGTTCGACTTCTTCCAGCATGATGGAAGCCTTGCGTCCGTTGGGTGTGGTGAAGGTGTAGAGGTCAATCATGTGGTGATACCCTGGAATATTTACGTTTTTCGAGGGTAGTGTAGCTTGAATTGAGGTTCAAAGACTCGTTCACCAGTATTAAAGATTCGTCCGCGAGTATCAAAGACTCTCGCGCGAATATCAAAAACTCGCCGACGAATATCAAAGACTCTCGCGCGAATATTAAAGCTTCTCGCGGGAATATCAAAGCTTCTCGCGTGAATATCAAAGCTTCGCGCGTGAATATCAAAGCTTCGCGCGTGAATATCAAAGCTTCTCGCGTGAATATCAAACATTTGAGTTTAGATCCCCCTAAATCCCCCTTAAAAAGGGGGACTTTAATTCTTGTTCCCCCCTTTTTAAGGGGGGTTAGGGGGGATCAGAATGTACCTAAGATAACAGCCTAATAATTCTCAGACATCCTCTAAGGCTAATAGCTAAACTCAGCTAAAGCTGACTGAGTAATACCCATTTTCTAAAATCTGGCAACACATTCAAACCCCGAAACCCAGATACAAACTGAATTTCTAAATTGCGAATTGGAAATTGGTATTAGTCCACTTTAGTGGAGTTAAGCTATTAGCCAAGAAATTTATTTCTTGGCGGGAGATGGGGCAGTTGCAAAATTTGAGTGAATGTAATTTTAAGGGCAAAATTTTAGCTTTGTTCTACTGCCAATGTTCGGGGCGTTGAAGATTTTCCGGTAAGATGGTTGTGCGATCGCCTTTTGCCGAATTAATCTGCTGCTGTTCTAAGTTTTCGGCTTCACTCAAGTCTACTCCTTGCAGGTTGGCTTGGTAGAGGTCTGCCCCTTGCAGGTTGGCTTGGTAGAGGTTTGCCCCTTGCGGGTTGGCTCCCATGAGGTATGCCCCTTGCAGGTTGGCTTGGTAGAGGCTTGCCCCTTGCGGGTTGGCTCCCATGAGGTATGCCCCTTGCAGGTTGGCTCTCATGAGGTCTGCCTTTTGCAGATTGGCTCTTGTGAGGATTGCCCCTTGCAGGTTGGCTTGGTAGAGGTTTGCCCCTTGCAGGTTGGCCTCTCTGAGGTCTGCCCTCCTGATATCGATATTATGTAAATCAAGCCTCTGATTTGCCTGTTCTATCTCAGTATTGCGCCGTCCAATTACGGTAAGGGCTGCTTGAATATCTGTCCGAAGTTTTGGTTCTTCGTTTGTATCGTCTGTCTTCTCCTCTTCTGACATCAAAGGCGCATTCTCACGCACAAAAGCCGTAAGAACTTCCATGATTGTCCAGTGGTCTTTTGATGAATCTTTTGCAATTCGTTCTAAAGTATAAATTGCCCCCAGTCGCACTTCAATTTTCTCACTTCCAAGCTGTTCAATTGCCTTCGCAAAACGTTCTGTAATTTGTTTATCTTCTGCTACCTGTGCATTTTTCAGTGCAGCCTCAGCATTTTTCAAAGCAGCTTTAGCACTCTCATTAGCAGCCTCAGCACTTTTATCCATAGCTTCCCAACGCTTCGCTGCATAGTAAGCATTGATAAAAACTGCAATACCACCGAAAATTGTCGCAGTAGTTTTTAAAGCTTCAGTTTCATTTTTTAGTAGTTCATTTAATTCTGATATTCGCCAGACAAACCAACCAACAAAAATGCATGAAATAATAAATAATGCAAATACAGTCAATGAAATTATAAATATCAACGAATTTCGCCGTGTGTCTGTATTATTCTCAGACATAACCTGAATCTACCTCATCTCCACAAGTATTACGGAGACTTCGGTAAAAACTATAGCATTTTATCAAACTGGTAGCCATTAGGCGACTTCCAGTCGCGGCTACACAGGCAAAACCCGCCTGCGCGGGTTGAATACCTTGATTTTCTCTTAGTCCGCGCAGGCGGACTTCGTTTGTATAGCCGCGATTTCTAATCGCCAGGGCTTCGATATAATCAAGTAGGCGATTAACGCGATCGCGCCCTAAATTTCATCAAGTATTTGCAGTTTTAGAAATAATTAAAGAATACAATGAAAGCTGATAAATATCCCTTTGCTCAAGAACTGATTACCGATACCGAAGGTAATATCCGTAAAGTAGTCATAGATTTTAATGACTATCAACGTCTGCTAGAGTTAATTGAAGACGAAGGGCTAACCCTTGCCATCAAAGAAATACAACATGAAACACCACTAAATTTCGATGAAGCATTAGCAGAATTAGAAAAAGAGTGAACACACAATATCTACCTAGCTTTCTAAATGTTACCCCAAGAAACATAGACTACACTCTTGCGTTCTTCTTCGCGCCTTTGCGCCTTTGCGTGAGATAAAAAATCATTGCATTCTATCAATAGTGCGATATTGAATCGCCTCCGCCACATAATTAGCCTTTAATTCATCATCACCCGCCAAATCTGCAATAGTACGCGCTACCTTCAAAATGCGATCGCTAGCCCTTGCAGATAAACCCAACTTTCTAATAGCCGCTTCCAACAAATTCCGACTCCCATCATCCAGCTTGCACCATTTTTGCAGATGACGACTTTGTATTTGAGCATTACAACGCAGATTTGATTCACCTTGAAAACGGGTAACAGCGCGATCGCGTGCTTGTTGCACTCGTTCCCTCACCGACGCAGAAGCTTCCCCCATCGGTTGTTGAGTAATCTCCTCCGGTTTCAACCGATTCACCGCCACTTGTAAATCAATTCGATCCATCAACGGCCCAGAAAGCTTAGCCCAATATTGTTCACGTTGCCTTGGTGAACAAGTACACTGTTGAATGGTATCGCCATAAAAACCGCAAGGACAAGGATTGGTACTCGCCACCAAAGTAAACTGTGCAGGAAACATTACAGATTGTTTCGTGCGGGAAATCGTCACATAGCCATCTTCCAACGGCTGACGCAAGAATTCCAACACATCACGTTTAAATTCTGTTAACTCGTCGAGAAATAAGATCCCATTGTGGGATAATGAAATTTCCCCAGGACGAGGAAAGCTACCACCACCAACTAGAGAAGGCCCCGATGCTGAATGGTGAGGACTGCGAAAAGGGCGATCGCGTACTAAAGAACCCCGATTCTTTAACAACCCAGCTACCGAATGAATGCGAGTCACTTCTAAAGCTTCCGCGAATTCCAGAGGTGGCAGAATTCCCGGTAAGCGCCGTGCCAACATAGTTTTGCCACTACCAGGCGGCCCCACAAAAATTAAATTGTGACCGCCAGCAGCAGCAATTTCCAAAGCACGACGAGCATGAGCTTGTCCTTTCACATCCTGCAAATCTGCGCTAGGATAAGATGTTTGTGGCAACTCCCCTAAATTATCTAACTGCACAGGTTTGTAACGCCCTGGATTATTTAAAAAATCAACCACCTCAGAAATATCCTTGCACCCGTAAACAGCCAATTCTTGTACTACTGCGGCTTCTTGGGCATTCTCAACAGGTACAACTAAACCAGCAATTCCCATTTTTTGAGCAGTTGCAGCAATGGGAAGAACACCAGCAACCGGCCGCAAGGTACCATCCAAAGAGACTTCGCCTAAAAATAGATAATCTCCCAACAAATCAGCACTAACTTGTTCAGAAGCCGCCAGAATTCCCACACTAATAGGCAAATCAAAACACGGCCCTTCCTTGCGTAAATCTGCCGGAGTTAAGTTAATCACTATCTTCCGCATGGGAAAAGCAAAGCCAGCATTTTTCAAAGTTGCTTTCACCCTTTCTTTGGATTCCTGAATCGCTGAATCTGGCAGTCCCAAGACAACAATTCCCGGCAAACCCCCTGATACATCGACTTCCACGCCTACTTTCACCGCATCGATGCCGACAATTGATGCACTCCAGACTCTAGCAAGCATTTGTTATACAACAGTAAACCTTTAGAATCTCTAGCAGATGAATAGGTGGATTGGCATGAGTGAAACCACAGAGAAAATCAACTATAGGACTCATATTTGATTTTTGAACAAAACTCAGTACACCTTTATTCCTTCTTCCCAGTCCCCAGTCCCCAGTCCCCAGTCCCTTACCTCTACGAGTGATTCAGAAATCAAATCGGATTGCTATAGTCAGATATGATTAAAAGATTACTAATTCAAATTCAAGCGATCGCTATCAAATTTTAGGTAGTGATGTCCAATGCCCATATAGCATTTAAAACTTTAAACATCTATTTCTTTTTTACAAATTTATAGATTTTTATATAAGGCCAATTAGCCTCAGACTCCAAATTATATAAATCACTCATTTCTCTTTTAATTGCACCTTTGGGCCCCCAAAAGAATTCGCGATTAACCACAACAAAAACTGTATCTACGTTGTTGGTGATATTATTAACTTTTTCTGCTAAATTTTTTCCATTTACTTGTTTCAAAATATCTGAATTTGCATTCAAAGTAGATGAATCTCCGTAATATTTCAGCAATCTAGGCTCTCCCCACAACAATATAGATTTTGCAGACTGATCTCGATTTTGTAGAAGATACTGAACAGCTGAGCGGTAGTCATTTTTTGCGTAGTCTGAATTCAAATAGTATTTAAAGCTTGAATAAACATTCATAATTACCAAAAATATAGTAGCTACTTTGGCAATCTGAGACAATAAATAAAGTTTAGTTTGACGCTGGTAGTTTTGAGAAAAAGCTAACGGAATAATAATGATAATTGGTATCACTAGATAAAAAGAGTGACGGGGTAGCCAATTAATTTTGGTTACTTGTGCAAACAGAAAACTTAGGAAAAATGATGTTATAAATAAACATACAAATAAATAATTAGCATGTTGATATTTGTGGCTATCGTACTTTTCCAATAAATTCGCTACTAAACCTGTCAAAATTAGAGCAATAACAATTAATAATAATATTAATTGGGGCCAGTCACTAAGCAAAAATCTTATCCTGGCATCATCGCGCAACTCCTCCATTGGCGGCCCATAGCTAGTACCAACCAATATTCCATAAATCACAAAGATAGCATTTTTAAATATGGGCAATCCACTACGAGTAACTGAAGTACTTGTCGGATCAGATGCAGCTGGTGAAGACAAGTAGAACCAAATTATTGGTAACGAAAAAATTGCCGCAGGTATCCACCATTGAATCCATTGTTTGAAATTTCTATAAACAATAATATGAGATAAACAAAGGGCTGCACTAAAAATTACTATCAAAATACTGTCAAACATTCTTACAGCAGTAACAAAACCAAAAAGCACTTGTGAAATAATTTTGTTACTGTGAGCTTCATTGATGATATGACTAAATAAATATATCTGTAGCGAAGCTATAAATATTAATAACGCGTAAGGTCTAGCATCTTGGCTGTAAAACACGCTAAAAGAACTGACTGCCATAATTATGGACGACCATAAGGCATGTTTTTTTCCATAGATCCTCAAGGTAGTAAAGAATATCGTAATTACTGAACCAACTCCTAGCAAAGCTGAGAGCGATCGAATGGCAAACTCACTATCTCCAAAAACCGAACGCCAATAAAATAAGAGCAAGTAATAGAGCGGTTGGTATTTATCACCAGCTTCTCGACCTATAATATATGATAAATTTTCTTGAAAGCTTTTACCATCAGATAAGCGCAAACTCCAGCCTTCATCAAACCAAAGACTTTGATTTTGCAACAAATAGAAACGCATCAAAATGCTAATTACAATAATTATCAAAACAACAAAATAGTATTTTGGCTGTTTCATATCATCTCCAAAATGCTAATAGATGAAATGTGCAAACAAACTTGCAGACATAATAGATAGATTGTAATTTTTATCTCTACGTTGGCTGGTATGAATGTGAACTATAAAAAATATCTCACAGTAAATACCTTTTCTCAAAAGAGAGGTGTATAAATTTTTCCGAAACAAACCAAGACAAGTATGTGCTTAACTATTAAGCAAAAGGTAAAACCCTCAGCCAAGCCAACAAGACAATATAAATTACCTCCACAAAAACTATACAAGATTTTATGGTCTAAGTTTATTCTAGTAAGGCAAAAAAAGCTTCTATTGTCTAGGTTTACTCTATGCCAGTCTTCGTAAATTAGCTAAGTATTGACATTCAGAAGTAGTTTGCTACGTAGATGACCTATGCAATTTTAGGTCTGCTACAGCTTAAATGTAAATGTTGGATTTTAGAGTGCGTAAGCCTTTATTGTTGTATAACGGTAAACCTTTAGAATTACTAACAGATGAGTAGGTAAATAGATATGAGTGAAACCACAGAAACGATTTTCAGCAAAATCATTCGTCGGGAAATTCCAGCTAACATAGTCTATGAAGATGATTTGGCCTTGGCATTCAAAGACATTCACCCCCAAGCACCAGTTCACATCCTCGTCATTCCTAAAAAACCCATTGCCAAACTAGATGAAGCCGAATCTCAAGACCAAGCTCTTTTGGGACATCTTTTGTTAACTGCCAAGCGGGTTGCCCAAGAAGCCGGACTAGAGAACGGTTATCGCATTGTCATCAACACCGATGCTGACGGTGGCCAAACCGTCTATCACCTACATCTGCATATCCTCGGAGGACGGCAATTGGCATGGCCTCCTGGTTGATAAAACCAGGTGAATCGCGTCTGTTGACGTGATTCATCACAAAAATAAATCATTCTCATAAGAAAAAATTAATTAAAATAGCTTTACAAATCTCAATTTTGCTTCTAAGGTATAAGACAGGTAAGCAAGTTTACCTACCAAATCATAAAAACAAAAGCATTCATAAAACAATGACCACAACCTTACAAAGACGCGAAAGCGCCAACGTATGGGAACGGTTCTGCAACTGGATCACCAGCACCGAAAACCGGATTTATGTCGGTTGGTTCGGTGTACTGATGATTCCTACCTTGCTAGCCGCTACCGTTTGCTTCGTAATCGCATTTATTGCTGCTCCTCCAGTAGACATCGACGGTATTCGTGAGCCTGTTGCAGGTTCTTTGATCTACGGAAACAACATCATCTCTGGTGCAGTTGTTCCTTCTTCCAACGCTATTGGTTTGCACTTCTACCCAATCTGGGAAGCAGCTTCCTTAGATGAGTGGTTGTACAACGGTGGCCCTTACCAGTTGGTAATTTTCCACTTCTTGATCGGTTGCGCTTGCTACCTAGGCCGTCAGTGGGAACTATCCTACCGTTTGGGTATGCGTCCTTGGATCTGTGTAGCTTACTCTGCGCCTTTGGCATCTGCTACCGCAGTATTCTTGATCTACCCCATCGGTCAAGGTTCTTTCTCTGATGGTATGCCTTTGGGTATCTCCGGAACCTTCAACTTCATGATTGTGTTCCAAGCAGAACACAACATCCTGATGCACCCCTTCCACATGTTAGGTGTGGCTGGTGTATTCGGCGGTAGCTTGTTCTCTGCAATGCACGGTTCTTTGGTGACATCTTCTTTGGTTCGTGAAACAACCGAAACCGAATCTCAAAACTACGGTTACAAGTTTGGTCAAGAAGAAGAAACCTACAACATCGTTGCAGCACACGGTTACTTCGGTCGTTTGATCTTCCAATACGCTTCATTCAACAACAGCCGTTCCTTGCACTTCTTCTTGGCTGCATGGCCCGTAGTCGGTATTTGGTTTACCGCGTTGGGTATCAGCACGATGGCGTTCAACTTGAACGGTTTCAACTTCAACCAATCAGTGATTGACTCCCAAGGTCGCGTCATCAACACCTGGGCTGACATCATCAACCGCGCTAACCTAGGTATGGAAGTAATGCACGAGCGCAATGCTCACAACTTCCCCTTAGACTTGGCTGCTGGTGAAGTTGCTCCTGTTGCTTTGACTGCTCCTGCAATCAACGGCTAATCTGAAGTTTTAGCACAATAAAAAACGCCCTCCGGAAACGGGGGGCGTTTCTGTTTTTATTTGAATTCTTCGATAGGCTTGTCCGTATGCTCAAAGCTAGTAGCTACCTGAAAACTTTCACAAACAGGACTCTCCACAATCTTAGAACGATTGTGTAACGCTAAATTCTAAATTGTTGATTTAATAAATAATATTATAATAGGAAAAATATGCCATATTTAGAATATTAAGTAAGGGTGCGAGGAGCCTTCAGTGATATCATGTCCGGATAATTAGTTATGATTCCCGCAGTCATTGCACCCCGCCCCCAACCCATCCCCGCACGCGGAGAGGGAGACAAAGCGTAGCTTTGGCGGGGTGGAGTTCTTCGGTTTTAATAAGTAATTTCACGGACATAATATGAGTGAAGAATGGCAGATTATTTTCTACCAGGAGGTAGACGGGACTGAACCAGTTGGCGAGTTTTTCAATGATCCTTCGCTCACTCAGGGCGAACTGAAACAGTTTCAACTGCGCCTATCCCTTTTAGCAATCAAAGGATTAGCTTTACAGGTCGAGCGCTCGGACATCTTAGACAAAATAGATACAGAAAAGAATCTTTATGAATTACGTTTGGATAACACTCCTAACAATCCCCGCATCTTCCTCTGTGCTTTAACAGGTAAGCGTCTAATTTTGCTGCACACTTTTAAGAAAAAGGGGCGTAAAACTCCAGCAAATGAAATTAAGATTGCAGCTAAAAGGCGAGATTTGGTAGTAGCAAAGGAGGATAAAACAGATGAGTAATAATCCCCATTTGGGCGGCGATGCTTTGGCTTCCTTAAATAAAATCGTCCAGGACACACCTGAAAATAATCTCATCGAGCGTCGGGAAATTTTTCGGCTTGCTTTAACTCAGGCAATGCGAAATATACGTAAGCGGCTTGGACTTACCCAAAAAGAAATGGGTGAACGTTTTGGTGTAGGGCAAAGTTGGGTATCCAAATTAGAAGACATTAATAATGATCACACGTTTGACTCGGTACTTAAGTACTTAAATGCTTTAGGGGCAGATTTTGAGGCAGCCATTCTTGTAGAAAATCAGCGGGTTGAAATAATTCGAGCAAATCTGACTGTGGATAAGATAGATGTAGAGGCAGCTATCAACGCAATATTTGAGGATGCTGGCAACACAGAATTAGTCGAGGAGATACCAAACCCAGACTTTAACTTAATCTCACCAGAAGAGAAAGAAACATGTTCTGAGGCACAAGAAGTTTGGCATCGACAAGGAGGTTCTTGGGGGAGGAATAGTGCGGCATGAAGACAATTACTTTTTATTCTTATAAAGGTGGTGTTGGTAGAACACTTGCCGCAGCAAATTTTGCAGTTTATCTAGCTAAACTAGGGCGAAAAACTGTCGTAGTAGATTTTGACCTTGAAGCGCCAGGTTTAGATGCAAAGTTTGCTAAGTTCTCTGGATTAGAATTACCAGTTAATCAAAAAGGGCTCCTCGATTACATCCTAGACTATCAAAAACACAATACCGATCCAGGAAGCATTGAACAAATAAGCCTTGAGATACCAATTCCTTCAAAAAGAACTTCCCCCTTGTGGCTCATTCCAGCAGGACAGTATCTCTCTGATGAGTATTACAGAAAGCTTACTCAGCTTGACTGGAATTTATTATTCTCTAAAGAACGTGATGGAGTTGCATTTTTTCAACAGTTTCTTGCTCGGATTGAACAAGAATTAGAGGCAGATTTTGTAATTATAGATTCTCGGACAGGCATTACTGAAATAGCAGGTATTTGTACACAACAGCTACCTGATGAAGTTGTAATGCTATCTCCTTTAAGTTCAGAAAGTATCAAAGTAAGCAAGCATATTAAACAGCTAATTGAGCAAAGTGCTGTAGCCAAAGCACTTGGAAAGTCAATTGATGTTAAAATTGTGGTATCACGTGTGCCCAAACCTAAAGATTTAGACAGCTTTCAACAAAGATGTTGCCAAATTTTTGGAATAGATGAAACAAAATTGTTCTTTTTATTCTCCTCTAATAATCTGGAACAAGAAGAATTTTTGGCAATTGCTGTTCCTGATAGGGACAAGGAACTACTAAATAATTATGTGCAACTATTTAATGGCTTAAATTTAGAACTTTTTAGCGAAAATATTAGGGCTGAAATTGAACAAATAGGTAGTGAATTGCTCTTTTCATCTTCCCTAGAAAAGGTAGAGAAGAATGTTTTAGAGCTAGTTGCATTCTACCCGCATCCAGAAGTATATCGTGCTGCTATGCGGTTCTTTCGATTAAGAGAAAATACAGAAAAATTAAGGTTTTTTGGTTGCAAACTTCTTGATTTATTACCAACAGACGAAGAAGCACAACAAATTCTTGCGGAAAGCTATTTATCTGAACGTAAGCTTGATAAACAAGATAAGAAAAAAGCTGTGCGTGTCATAGATTCCCTATGGCAAAAGGAAGAACTTAATTCGGAACAATCTTTACGTTATGCAGAAATATTGGAAGATATAGAAGAATATTCTAAAAGTTTTAATGTTGCTTTTCTTTTGTGTGATGATGAAAAACTTGATAATGATATCCAACTCCAAGCAAAATTGATTGCAGCTAGAACTGCCATAAAGCTAGGTCAAAATGAGATTGCTGCAAGATTAATTCCACATATACCTCCGAAGCAGCTAGGAGGTTCACTCATCTTTTTAGCAATAGAAACTTTGAGAGATAATGGAGATTTGGAAAATGCTTTTGAGTCAGCTAAGCAGTTTATACGCCGAGAGTACAATCCTGTTGTTATAGAACAAGCTGCTCGTTTAGCTTACCAGTTAAATCGTGTCAAAGAGCTAGAAGAAGCAATACGTTCACTTGCAAAGCTCCGTATATCAAAGGACGATAATTTTTACCAAAACTTAAAAGACTGTGGATTGTCTGAACTAGCACGTGAATTACAAAAATCATCTTCTAAGTATTCATCAGACAATAATATTAAATAACCACCCCAAATTTCCTTGAGAATGTCATCATAGTTATGGTAAAAACATTCTGGAGATAAAGCCACGGTTTACGCACGTCCTCTAGCACGGTTAATTGAGCAGCTACAACGCTTACCAGGAGTTGGGCCTAAAACAGCCCAGCGATTAGCTTTACATATTTTGAAACGCCCAGAAGCAGAGGTAGAGGCTTTGGCACAAGCCTTGATTGAAGCAAAAAAACAGATAGGTTTGTGTTCTGTCTGCTTTCACCTGTCTGCTGACCCAGTTTGTGAAATCTGTCGCAATGTCAACCGTGACGCTAACACGATCTGTGTAGTAGCTGATTCTCGTGATGTAATTGCGCTGGAAAAAACCCGCGAGTACAAAGGCAAGTATCACGTCTTGGGTGGGGTAATTTCCCCTATTGATGGTATCGGGCCAGAACAGTTGACTGTCCAAGCTTTGGTGCGACGGGTGAGTCAGCAAAAACCTCAAGAAGTGATTTTGGCAATTAGTCCGAGTGTGGAAGGGGAGACAACAACACTGTATGTTGGGCAACTACTCAAACCATTTACCAAAGTGACGCGAATTGCTTTTGGTTTACCTGTGGGTGGCGATTTGGAGTACGCCGACGAGGTGACGCTGGCAAGAGCCTTGGAAGGACGCCGAGAGTTGGATTAAGGTTGAAGAGGGAGGGGAGCAGGGGAGCAGGGGAGCAGGGGAGCAGGGGAGCAGGGGAGCAGGGGAGCAGGGGAGCAGGGGAGCAGGGGAGCAGGGGAGCAGGGGAGCAGGGGAGCAGGGGAGCAGGGGAGCAGGGGAGCAGGGGAGAAAAGCAAAACAAAGGCTTATTCCAAGCGTATTGAGCGATAACGAAGTAAACTAAAGCACTGCTCTGGATAAACACGATGTGCTAATTATTCATCTATATACATAGATGAACAATTTTTGAGATAAACTAATGCCATCGTGTGAGGTGTAAAACGATGGTAAATTCCAGGGTAGTGCAATTACTCTCAGTAGGTTTTATTAGTGGCTGCTTTTGTATAGGTATTGGTATTGGAGTATTCATTCGCTTTGGGCAATTACTCCCATCTGATGCTGCTACTTCATCCACTGAGTCTCAGCCAATTCCATTTGCAGTGCCGGAACCTCTAGCACCAGGAGGGGAGGGGACTTTTCCAGACACCATTACCATCAAAGCCGTTGGGGATATTATACCTGGTACGAATTTCCCTAACTACAGATTGCCTCGTTATCGGGATCAATTGTTACCAAAATCAGTAAGAGGGCATCTAGAGGGAGCTGATATTTTATTTGGTAACTTTGAAAGTAGCTTAACTACCTATCCCTACACTACTAAAGATATCAGTCGCGGACAAGTTTTTGCTTTTCGCTCTCCACCCGCCTATGCTGAATTATTTGCAGATGCTGGATTTAATGTGTTCAATTTGGCAAACAACCATGCAATGGATTTTGGTTCTGTGGGGTTCCAAGATACAGTTAATAATCTTGAGGCTGTTGGTATTGCCACACTAGGTTTGAAAAATCAAATTCTTTATTTAGAAGCTAATAATATTGCGATCGCAATGATCGGCTTTTCTCCCTATGACATGTATAATTCTATTCACAATCTGGAAGCAGCCCAAGCACTAGTCGTAGAAGCCAAAAATAATGCTAATGTCGTAGTTGTATCGATGCACGCAGGAGCAGAAGGGACAGCGGCGCTGCAAGTTAAGAATCAAACAGAGTTTTTTTATGGAGAAAACCGAGGTAATTCTATCCAGTTTGCCCGAACAATGATTGACGCAGGAGCAGACTTAGTGCTAGGACATGGGCCTCATGTCCCAAGAGCAATTGAGATTTATAAAGGAAAACTCATCGCCTATTCTTTGGGTAACTTTCTAGGATACCGAACTTTATCCACAGATGCTGAAACTGGGTATTCAATGATTTTGGAAGTTGAACTGAGTTCCAAGGGAGATTTGGTATCAAGTAAAATTATCCCTGTGCATATAAATCGCCAGGGAATTCCTTACATCGATCAGCGTTTCCGCACAGTGGAACTTGTGCGTTCTTTAAATCGTCAAGCTTTTCCCAATAACCCAGTGAAGATTGATCAAAAGGGTAAAATTGTTGTGTTTAATGATGTAAAAAAGCAAAAATAAATATTTTTTAGTAACAATGATTATGAATGAATCAAATCAAAGTTCCATTCATAATCTTGAGTAAAATTGATTTTGTTCCGCTCTTGTTTGCTGAAATTAAGCTTTTAAACTGGGGAATTAGTTAAAGTTTTTCACTTTCCTTGAGCCAGATTATTAATGTTTATCAGGTTAGGGATTTTCTTGCGGCTTTTCATTTTTTTGAGATTGATCATCAGTAGATGAATTTTGCTTATCTTCCAGGGTTGGTACTACCACAGCGGGAGGATCTGAGCGTTTTGATTCCGTTGGTGGTGGCGCTGGTGGTATAACCGCAGGATTAGATGTCTTCACAGGTTGGGGTGAGGTGGAATTCTGACTAGAAGAGGGCAAAGTATTTTCTGATGACGGTACAGGGGAAGGGCGACGAGATGAACGGATAGCCCGTAACTTCTCTACTAGCGATGGCGAGGGGGAAACGCTGGGCGAAACTGAGGGTTGTTGAGAATCGCGGCGTGGCGATTCTCCTGAGTTGGGTTGTGACGATTTTTCTGTAGAATCGCTGCTACTAGTATTGGGAGATTGTTCTTGTCTATCATAACTGCGCTTTCTGCGCTGCCTGGAGGTTGAGGCCGGTGCAGGTTCAGTTGGTGAGGTGGTTTGAGAATCTTTAGCAGTGTTGGGCTGTTGACTCTCAGGCAAGGGTGGAAAATCAATGGTGGGTGTTTGCCCAGCTGGCTCTATTTTGCGTTGTTCAAATGTCTGTCGCTGATAATTAGAATATAGATTAGTGATGCCAAAACCCGCTGTAGCAGCCACAAGGGCGATACCTGTACCCAGAAATATCTTAGAGGTTCGCAGTTTCTTACCAATTGCTGTAAAATTCTTCAGCGGTGATGGCTTGTTGATGTGATTGAGAACAGTTACTCCAGGTAACTTTCCTGGCAGCTGAGAAGATAAATCGATAGTCGGCATCATGTGAGTGGCTGCTGTTTGAGGTGTAACATTCACCGGATTTGCAGGTAGTAGTTGTAGCCACTCGGCAACTGTCGCCGGACGAAAGCGAGATTCTACAGCCATCCCACGCATTACCGCTTGATTGACTGCTGCACTCAGATGGGGTTGTAGTTCGCGGGGAGAAGGCATTTTTTCGCGATCGCGTAACAATGCAGGCAAGGGGACTTGTGCTGTCAACAAAGCATATAATGTTGCTGCCAAACCATAAACATCTGTGGCGGGTGTGCGTGGTGCTTGCGTCAGGTATTGTTCCAACGGAGAATAACCCTCAGAAACCAAACCTGTGTGAGTTTGCCTCACACCGCTGTTAAATTCCCTGGCAATACCAAAATCAATTAGTACTACCTCCTGAGTGCCTTGACGAAGGATGATATTATCTGGCTTGATATCGCGGTGCAACAAACCATTGTTGTGTACTACCTGTAATGCTGCCCCAATTTGCCGGATGTAATGAATTGCTGTAGCTTCTGGCAAGGGTATCCCAGGTAAGACAAAGGCATTTCCCAAGGTTTCACCAGGAATATATTCCATCACCATGTAAGGCAGTCCATCTTCGACAAAAAAGTCGCTGACCCGGACAATATTCGGGTGAATACAAGTGGCTAATCGTCTGGCTTCATCTTGGAATTGACGCTCAAACTTGGGAAAATCAGGATGTTGCCGCAGCCTTTCATTGATGGTTTTCATCACTACCTCCTGACCCAAGTAGTGATGAGTAGCTTTAAACGTAATGCCAAAGCCACCACGCCCTATTTCCTGGATTAGGGTATATTTTCCACCCTGCAAAATTGTGCCTGCTAACATAGAGAGTTTTGAGTCCTGAGTCCTAAATGAGCAGATAAGTACTGATTCCTGAATTTTCAGTGATTGCCATACAATAAAGCTTGCCAATATTTTATAGCCAGACACTCATAAAGCTTCTATGCCTGTCTTTGAGGATGATTTATTGCTAGGATCTCCCGAATTAGAAAAAGCCTCCCTCCCGATTATCGCCACAGCTTTGTCTTTTTCATAATACAGTAGGGACAGATTTATCAGAAGTTAGGAGTTAGGAGTTAGAAGTTAAGAGTTAAAAATATTAAATTCTTCCTCTTATCTTTCCATCTCTACTTCTTCCCAGTCACCAGTCACCAGTCACCAGTCACCAGTCCCCTAGAACCGTTGACCTATACCAAGATGCACTTTGCTTTCTCCTTGATCATTGATACCATAATCAGCCCGGATTAAGCCTAGAGGTGAGTCAACGCGTACCCCAGCACCATAACCAAACCCATAACCTGGTTTACCTCGCGCACCAGCTGGATCTCCTAATACAGTATTACCAGACCCTAAGTCGGAGGCATAGTCGGCAAACAATACGCCTCCTACTATGGGCAAGATGGAGAAGCGGTATTCAGCAGAAGCTGAGATATAAGTGCGACCACTGCCAACATCCCCAGCATCGTAACCGCGTACTGAGTTAGAACCACCCAAGTTAAAAGCGTCGTAGGGCGGTAAATCACCAATGACGGTACCAGCTTGCACATTCATGGCAAATACTTGTGGCTGTTTGCTGTTAAATAAATTGATTGGTACGTACTGGCTGTAATTAGCTTTAATACGATTCATGGAAATATTGCCTTGACCAACGGGTACAGATTGTTCTGTACTTAAACGCAGTAAGGAACCCTGAGTAGGGTTGTTAGGGTTATCTCGTCGGTCTTTGCTGGCGGTGAAAGATACGGTAGTCAGGTCATCGATACCACTGCCACTCACAGAGAGAGGATTGCCCTGAGCGTCTGTTGGGGTAATATTACCTTGGCGATCGCGAATACTGGTGCGACTGTAATTAAATCCTAATGAGGTATCCCAATCGTCAATCGGTCGTTGAAAGCTGATTCCACCGCCAATTTTACCTTCTCGCACTTTGTCGCCATTAGCCAGCTTAATCTCATCATCAAAAGTTGCTGAAAGTTCCCGATTGCGGAAAGCATTTATAGTGTAACCCAAGCGATCGGGATCAGTTGAGCTATAGGGACTGCTAAATTTGGTGTCAAACTGAAAGTCACGCAAACCTAAGCCAACATTTGCCGAGAAAGTATCGTTAACACCACCGATATTTTGGTCTTGGTAGTTTAAAGTACCTATCACTCCCTGATCGTTGTTGTAACTACCACCCAAGTTAATCGCACGCGCTCCATATTCTTTAAGTTCGTAAACCAAATTAACTTTTGTCGCATCTCCTTCTAGGGCAACATTCACAGTTTCAAATAAGCCGGTACGATAAAGTTGCTGTACGTCTTGCTGTATAACATTTTCTTGAAATATTTGACCAGGCTTAAGCTTGAGTTGCTGTTGCAAGAAATCTGGTTTAGTGCGTCCCGCTACTAAATTACCTTTACTATCTACAGTTTTGCCCTCGTCGTTGAGAAAGCGAAATTTGATATCACCTACCAAGCCTTCTGCCACATTCACGGTGAGAATTCCCTGGCGGTTAGGTTTAATTGATAGCACCTGTGCTAGGTTATACCCATTATCGGCGTACCATTTGTTAATTTGTTGCACCGCTTGTTGGAGTTCCGCCGGACTGATGGTCTTACCGATTTGAGATTGGAAACGTTCTTGAACAACTTGGTAGGTGAGTGCTTTTGCACCAGAAAGTTCTAGCGATCGCACTACCACTGGTTGTACCTGATACACTACGTTCAATCCCGCTGGAGTGCTGCGGCTATTGACGTTAGCACTAGCAAATAAACCAGTCTCCAAAATTGCCGCTACATCCTTTTGTAGTTGGCTGGGACTAGTTTCTCCACCAGCTTGGGTTTTAATCACTTTGCCAATAATCTGCTGTAATTCCTGACTAGCCCCCACTATTTGCACATCTGTAGCTGTAACTACTAAGCTATTGTCGGTGGTAGGGATGGAGAGAGGGGGGGATGAGGGGGATGAGGGGGATGAGGGGGATGAGGGGGATGAGGGGGATGAGGGGGATGAGGGGGATGAGGGGGATGAGGGGGATGAGGGGGATGAGGGGGATGAGGGGGATGAGGGGGATGAGGGGGATGAGGAAGTAATTTTTCCCCCTGCTCCCCTGCTCCCCTGCTCCCCTGCTCCCCTGCTCCCCTGCTTTCCTGCTTTCCTGACTACAGGATTTTGGGAAAACTGCGGAACAACTACGGTTTCCGGCGATGAAATAGCCTTTACCTGTGTGGGTGTGGGCGTTTCTTCAATAACTGGAACTACCAAGTTTTTAGCTTGTTCAGTCTCAGAAGAATTTACCGTAGGTGCAGCTATTACTTTTTGAGTGACATTGCTAGCGGCTAAAGTAGCTAAAGTAAAAATTGCAGCAGAAGAAACTCGCATAATATTTAGTCTATGAACTCGGAGTTATTTTAAGTTTGACTGATGACCGATGACAGTCAACAGTCATTAACCAACACGATTTAGATATACCTCTTTGCCCAAACAGACCGTTAATTTCGATGTTTTGTTTCTCATGAGTGATACATCTCGGTTATCTTTAGCCTCTAACACGCCTGCTGCTACTTCTGGTTTGCAGTTACTTGTTTTAAGTAATGGTCACGGTGAGGATGTGATTGCTGTCCGCATTTTGCAGGAACTTCAACAACAACCAAACCCACCAGATATCTTTGCTTTGCCTCTGGTGGGTGAAGGACGCGCTTATCAAAATTTGAATATTCCGTGTATTGGTTCAGTACGCACTATGCCTTCTGGCGGCTTCATTTATATGGATGGGCGTCAACTGATGCGAGATGTACACGGTGGTTTATTACAACTTACTCTCAGCCAAATTAAAGCTATACGCCGTTGGGTCAGTTCCCAAAAACGGTTAGGTAACAAAAGAGCTATTTTAGCTGTGGGGGATATTGTACCGCTATTATTTGCAGCTTTGAGTGGTGCTAACTATGCTTTTGTTGGCACGGCGAAATCAGAATACTACGTGCGGGATGAAGTGGGGTTATTGCCTCGAAAATCAAAAGCTGCGCGTTGGGAAAACTTCTCTGGTTCGATTTATCATCCTTGGGAACGTTGGTTAATGAGTCGTCGCCGTTGTCGGGCAGTATTTCCCAGAGATTCACTAACTACGGAAATCTTAAAACAGTGGCCAATTCCAGCTTTTGATTTGGGAAATCCAATGATGGATGGTCTACAACCAGCGTTTTCACCTCAACAATTTTATAGTGCTGATGTGCGACAGCAAGAATTAGCTCGACCGCTAGTGGTGACTCTGCTTCCTGGTTCCCGCCCGCCAGAAGCATATAATAATTGGCAAGTGATTATGCTGGCTGTGTCTGCATTGATGGCTAGTTTTCAAGAGCGAGATTCAGTTTTTCATACTTCTGGAAGTGTAGTATTTTTGGCAGCGATCGCTTCTGGTTTAGACTGTAATATTCTCTGCCAAACTATTCAATCTCAAGGCTGGCGACTTCACCCAGAATCTCCTATACCCCTTGGTGATGCCAATGCCTTGACTTTTAAGCAAAAAAATGCATACCTCATTTTAACACAACAAGCTTACAATGAATGTTTGCATTGGGGAGATGTGGCGATCGCTATGGCAGGTACAGCAACAGAACAATTTGTGGGTTTAGGGAAACCTGCGATCGCAATTCCTGGTGCTGGGCCTCAATATAATCCTGCTTTTGCTGAAGCTCAAAGCCGTCTTTTAGGCCCATCTCTGATTTTAGTGCAGCAGCCAGCAGAAGTTGCAAATGTGATGCGATCGCAACTCCAAAATCCCGATCATTTCCACATCATTGCTGAAAATGGGGCGCGGCGAATGGGTAAACCGGGTGCAGCAAGACGTATTGCTGTTTGCTTAATGGAGAGATTGGGTATGGGGCATTAGGCATGAGTTTAGTTATTCTTTCCTGCTCCCCTGCTCCCCTGCTCCCCTGCTCCCCTGCTCCCCTGCTCCCCTGCTCCCCAGTCCCTCACGCCACTAACCCAGAACGCAAGGCGCGAACAGCAGCCTGGGTACGGTCATCAGCACAGAGTTTATTTAAGATGTTGCGGACGTGGGTCTTGACTGTACCAACGGTAATGTAAAGTTTCTCAGCAATTTGCCCATTGCTACAGCCTGCAACAATTAACTCTAAAATTTCGAGTTCGCGTTGAGTCAAGGGATAGGTTTCCAAAACTTGTTCGTATTCGGTAGCCAGTGCCTCAATTTTGACTGTTTTCGGCTTATCAGATGGCTGGCTTTCTCCAGGAATACCTTGCCGCATCTTCCGCAATACTACATTGGCGATCGCTGGATCGATCCAAGAGTTACCGCCGTAGGTTGCTTGTATTGCCTCTGTTAACCTGCTGATGCTTGTCTCTTTCATGTAATAAGAGTCTGCTCCTGCTGCAAACGCAGCCAGCACTGCATCTTCTGTGTGATCCATTGTCAAGATCAAAATCTTTGTTGCTGATTGCCCACTCTCTGCTTGGAAGCGCCTAAATTTGCGGGTTAGTTCAATGCCATCCATGTCAGGTAAGCCAATGTCTACTACTGCAACATCCGGCTTAGCTGTTTCCAAAAGTTTTAGCCCCTGGGTGGCATTTGCTGCTTCTCCAATCACTTTCAGCCCGCTGTATGACTGTAAAGCAGCTCTAAGTCCCATTCGTGTGAGGTCATGATCTTCAATTAAAATAATGCTTATTTCGCTCATTGCTACACTCGCTCTTTCTGATTGCATCATGCAAACTACGATTTTTTTTTAGCAGCTTCTATGATTTTCCCAAACCAAAGATAGATGATTTCTTTACCAGCCTGCATCCACCGATAGAAATAATCGAATTACTAACTTTTCCTCCTAGATATAGTTAAAAATCTAGCTGGAGATATATGGCTATTTTACAATAAAATGTGAAATATTTATACGAACTCAATCTTTAGACAAACCCTAGCTATTACTTATGACTCATAACTTCCTTAATTTAATACTATTCTAAAGCTTTGAAAAAAGCTGCCAAAATGGACAATTATCAACAAGTTAAATACGCCTTCCCAAAAAGTCAGTCATATCTGGATGTCATCCTCAATCAAATTTGGGAATTTTTAAGTTTAATTAAGGCTGATGTCATTCTCAATAAAATAAATCAGCAGGAAGAATCTTAAGTGTATTTACTATCACAAGAGTTTATATTTTACCTGATTTAGTTATGATAAATGCCTTGAATAACATTAATCAACATGAGCTAAATGAACGAAAATTACAAATAAATGAGCATAGCTACGCAAACCTGGCCAAAATATCTTCTGTTGGTATTTTTCGTACAGATTTATCCGGTAATTGCCTTTATGTTAATCAGCGATGGTCTGAACTTTCTGGTATCTCATTAACTATGGCCTTTGGCCGAGGTTGGCGCAAAGCTATCCATCCAGATGATCTAGATTTAATAGATGCGGAAGTTAAACGCGTCCTGCCAGATATGAGTCCTTTAAGGTATGAATTTCGATTCCAACATCCTAATGGTCGAATCATCTGGGTGTTGTCGCAAGCAGAACCAGAGATTAAGCCTGATGGAGAGGCAATCGGCTACATTAGTACAGTAGTTGATATTACTGAGCAGCGACAGGCTCAACAAGCACTTCAAGAAAGTGAAGAAAAATTTCGGTCTACCTTTGAACAAGCCGCTGTTGGCATTGCCCATTTAACAGTTGATGGTCGCTGGTTACGGGTTAACCAAAAGCTGTGTGAAATTCTAGGTTATAGCCAAGAAGAACTTTTAGGTCTGACATTTGGCGAAATTATCCATCTTGAAACTGATCTCAACTATATTCGCCAACTTTTGACGGATGAGATAGAAACTTACTCGCAACAAAAACGCCACATCGGTAAAAATGGCTTGCCGATATGGATTAATTGGAAAATTTCACTGCTGCGACAAGAACCTACAAGACAAGCACAGCAAAAAGCTGAGTATTTCATTGCTGTAGTTGAAGATATCAGCGAACACAAACAAGCAGAGCAAGCATTGCAGGAGAGTGAAGAACGGTTTCATACAATGGCAGATACCGCACCCATGATGATTTGGATGTCTGGCGTAGACAAACTATGTAATTTTTTCAACTTAGGTTGGCTGGAATTTACTGGGCGTACAATCGAGCAAGAACTAGGCAACGGCTGGGCAGAGGGAGTATATCCAGAGGATCTAGAGCGTTGTTTAAATACATACTGCACGGCGTTTGATGCTCGGCAACCTTTCACTATGGAGTATCGTCTGCGGCGATATGATGGTGAATATCGCTGGATTTGGGATATAGGTACACCCAGGTTCACTACAAATGGTAGTTTTGCTGGGTATATCGGCTCATGTATTGATATTAGCGATCGCAAACTAGCTGAACTCACACTACAACAACGAGCAGAAGAGTTAAGGCGCTCGAACACAATTCTGGCGCAAACTACGGCTATGTTACAAAAGCGTAACCAAGAATTAGATCAGTTTGCCTATGTAGCTTCCCATGACTTGAAAGCACCTTTACGGGCGATCGCTAGTCTTTCAGAATGGTTAGAAGAAGACTTAGCCGACCAACTCCCACCAGAAAACCAGCATCAGATGCAGCTGTTGCGAGGACGAGTGCGGCGCATGGAAGCATTGATTAATGGTTTACTAGAATATTCGCGCATTGGGCGCATTTATACAGAATCCTCTTTGGTGAATATTGATGAATTGCTCAAAGAAGTGATTGACTCACTGCAACCGCCAGCAACTTTTAGGATCGAAATAGCACCGGGAATGCCTACCTTGATTAGCAAGCGGTTTCCTCTACAACAGGTATTTGCCAACTTGATAGACAACGCCATTAAGCATCACTCACGAGCTGATGGTCGAGTCAAAATCTCAGTTCAAGACCAGGGACGTTACTACAAATTTGCCGTTGCAGATGATGGCCCCGGTATTCCCCTAGAATATCACGATAAAGTCTTTGTGATCTTTCAAACTTTAGAAGCCCGCCATCGCAAGGAAAGTACTGGTATTGGTCTGGCGATCGTCAAAAAAATTGTGGAAACCGAAGGAGGTACAATTACTATTGATTCTATTCCCGGCACTGGCAGTACTTTTCACTTTGTCTGGCCTAAGCAAACAGATCAATAAAACTGCTCCAGCTTATGGAACACAATGTTAATTGCCAACTCTCACTAATGACTGAGGACGGGTGTTAAACCGCTCATTTACAATATGTATTAGAGCTAAATAAAGTGTCTTATTTTACTTTATATTCAGTTCCATTGTTTTAACAGACGACATTGTTAGCTTGCTAATTTATCTTTGTGTTACGGCAATTAACTGTTAGCTTCAATTATAATTCCAATATTCTAGTCTATTCACTAGATTGAGGATAAATTTACAAACTCAATTAAAGCTAAGAAAATGCAGGAAAGAGTGATCAACATACTGTTAGTGGAGGACGATGAAGTTGATGTGATGAATGTCAAGCGAGCATTCAAAAAAGCTAATATTTACAACCAGATTTACCATGCTGACAATGGGCTGGAGGCACTAAAAATACTACGCGGCAATCATCATCAGTCCCCCAATATACCTAATGAGCGGCGCTTGGTTTTGTTGGATTTGAATATGCCCAAAATGGGTGGCATCGAATTTCTGCAAGAATTACGACAAGACCCACAATTAAAAGCAATTCCTGTAGTTGTGATGACGACCTCAAACCAAGACCAAGACAGAGTGGAAGCTTACAACTTAAATGTTGCCGGCTATATCCTCAAACCTGTAACCTTCACTAGCTTTGTTGAAATTATTACAGCACTCAACAAATATTGGATTTTGTGCGAAATACCTTAGTTAAAGGATGAAGTATGAAGTATGAAATCAGTGAACCGATAAATAAATCAGATATGAAAATCATTAAATATGATTTTTTCCATGTTCTGAAAGATGATGACTGCATCTTCTCAACTCAGGGGTAAGTATTCATCAAAACCCCATCTAAAAATATAGAATTATTTAGTTGGATAGTTTGAAAATACCAATGTTATACATCAACCTGTATTTGGCAGCGAAAATAAAAACCGATGGAAACGACGCTGAAAATTTTGGTTGTAGACGATGATGAAGTAGATCGCATGGCAGTACGTCGCGCTCTGACTAAAGCAGGAGTAAGCATGGAACTGTCTGAAGTAGGTAATGGCAATGATGCACTCTCTGCTTTGAGAAATACTACTTTTGATTGCGTTTTCCTTGATTATCGTTTACCAGACCAAGACGGCTTGGCCCTAATTCAAAAGCTACGCTCCTGGGAAATCAAAGTTCCTTTAGTCGTCCTCACTGCTCAAGGAGATGAAGAAATTGCTGTAGCTTTAATGAAAGCTGGTGCTACAGATTATCTTTCCAAATCTAGAATTTCTTCAGCAACTTTGGCACAAATTTTGCGGAATGCAATTAGAGTACATCGGGCTGAAATGCAAGCAGCTTTGGCGAATCAGCAACTGAGAGAAAGCCACGAGCAACTGATTCGTAAAAACCAAGAATTGGAGAGACAAAGACAACAAATTCAGTTGCAAAACCTCAAGCTGTTAGAAGCAACGCGGCTGAAATCCCAGTTTTTAGCCACGATGTCTCATGAATTGCGGACTCCCATGAATGCCATCATTGGTTTTTCGCAAATATTATTACGTCCTAAATTCGCTCAACTTACCCATCAGCAAACGGATATGGTGGAGCGCATTCTCAACAACGGCAAGCATTTGCTGATGCTACTAAACGAAGTTCTCGACTTTTCCAAATTGGAAGCAGGACGACTAGAATTAAAGCCAGAATTCTTTGATTTAAATAAAGTAATAAATACTACTGTAGCAGAAATGCGTTCTCTAGCAGAGGCAAAAAAACTGTCTTTGCTAGTTCAAATAGATATACAAAATCCGATATTATTTAATGATTCAGTACGTCTACGACAAATTTTAGTCAACTTGTTGTCAAATGCTATTAAGTTTACAGAATCTGGCAGCATTTGGCTGGAAGCTAGAGATATTCCGGAAAATCGGATCGCGATCGCAGTTCGTGATACAGGTATTGGCATAGCTCCCAAAGACTTCAAACATATTTTTGAAGCTTTTCGACAAGTCGATCAAAGTATTACTCGTAAATATGCTGGTACAGGCCTGGGTTTGGCAATCATCGATTCGCTGGTGCGAATGATGGGTGGGAAAATATTTGTAGAAAGTCAATTAGGAGCCGGGTCAATGTTCAGGATTGAAATTCCACGGCAAGTATCATTAACAACCGCAAACGGAAATTTTCAGACTTTACATTTGGATGGTGAGAGTATCGTTTATTCTGCTCAAAATCCGCATCAATCTACAAACCATCATTGGGATATCCCAATGCAAAAGTATAAATAATTTAAAAAAATTTGATAAAAGTTGTAAATCATGTCAGTTCTTGAAAATTCTAAAATTGATCGGATTCTTGCCGTTGATGATACTAGAGATAATCTCATTTTGGTTCAGACTATTTTAGAAAGTGAGGGGTATGAGGTTGATTTAGTCGCAGATGGCAGAACAGCTTTAGACCATGTTGAACAATCGCCACCCGATTTGATTCTTTTAGATGTAATGATGCCAGGGATGGATGGTTATGAAGTTACACGTCGCATTCGTAATAACCCTGCTATCAGTTATATTCCCATTTTGTTGATTACAGCCTTTCACGAATCAAGTGTTGTCGAAGGTTTAGATGCTGGTGCGGATGATTTTATTCGCAAACCATTTGATACTGATGAACTCTTAGCAAGAGTGCGATCGCTATTGCGTCTCAAGCATAGTCTTGACGAACAAAAAAAGATGGCACGTCAACGGGAAGACTTTGTTTCTCGTCTGACTCATGATTTGCGAACTCCTTTAGTAGCAGCAGACCGGATGCTTGATTTGTTTCAACAAGAAACTTTCTGTAAGATTTCGCCAGAAATGAAACAAGCGATCGCTGTCATGATTCGCAGTAACAAAAATTTGATGCAAATGGTTAATACCCTGCTAGAAGTCTATCGTTTCGAGGCAGGTAAAAAGACATTAAATTGGGAAACCTGCGACCTACCAGAAATTATCCAAGAAGTAATTAGTGAACTAACTCCCCTTGCCAGTGAAAAAAACTTGATTTTGAAATTAGACACCAGTGGGTTAGAACAAGGTAAAGAAGACGCTGGTGTGATGATGGGTGATGCTTTGGAAATACGGCGTGTATTTAACAACTTAATTGGCAATGCCATCAAGTTTACAGATACAGGTGGTATCACAATTACTATTTCCGAACAATCCGCTAATCCTCAAGGTAAAGATTGGCTCACCATCACAGTAGAAGACACAGGTTATGGCATAGCACCTGAAGACCAAGCAACCATTTTTGAGCGGTTTCGCCAAGGTAGAAATAAACGTTCAGGGAGTGGCTTAGGACTACATTTATCAAGCCGAATTGTAGAAGCTCATGGTGGCGCGATCGCAGTTGCCTCACAATTAGGTCAAGGCACAGTATTCACAGTGCAACTACCAAAACATGGTTGATTTCGTTCTTTACTCAACAGCCATCAGGAGCCAGCCATCACCTAATCTTGGCATAATTCATAAGCCGAGTAAGCCTCAAATTTACCAGATAACAAGCGTTGAATTATCGTCTCTAGATCCTCAAGCATGTAAGGTTTGCTGATGTACTCATCAAAACCCGCCATGAGAATCTGTTCTCGATCTTCTCTACTAGCTAAAGCTGTCACCGCTACCACTGGAATTTGGTAGGTTAGCGGTTCTTGCTTTAATTGATGCACAACATCGATTCCACTTAGACCTGGTAGCAGAATATCTAAGATGATTAAGTCTGGCTGATACTCTTTTGCCACTACTAGTGTTGTGGAACTGTCTGCTTGACAAATGAATCGACAGCCAAGTGATTCAAGAGCATAACTCATCAACAGTAGACTATCATCATGGTCTTCTACTGCCAACACTAATGGCTGCTGAGAGTTGTGCTTCTTTTTATCACTCATAAATGAATGTGCCAGATACATCTCTTCTCCAGAGGATTCAATAAGAATTTATCGTCTTTTTTGCCCAATTATAGACGGGATATCCCGTGATGAATAGGGTAGATGGCACTTAGAAATAGTTCTTATTTCACTACTAGCAACTTGATACTCACTACGTTGATAACAAGTGCATAGTCAAGAAAAACTCAAACTGATATATTTAGCAGACACTTTTCGATTATAAGCAAAATTACATAATATTTTTCAATATCTTGATCATAACTTGGTATTCAAAATTTGCATAACTCTTAGTATCCATAGTGCTAGATATTTACTTTAGTTACAAGCTACACCATTATCAAGAAAACTCTTAGTTATATTGTCTTAAAGCAAGAGCAATCAGCTACATAATAGGTAGTTTACTGGTTTATTCTTTAAGTCTTTTATAGATTTTGTTAACTATTGACATTATTGTTACATTTATTGTAACATTTTTGTAGTTTTATAATAAATAGTGATTTACAACTATATTTTTCTTAATATATAGGACTCATATTTGATTTTTGAACAAAACTTAGTACACCTTTATTCCTTCTTCCCAGTCCCCAGTCCCCAGTCCCCAGTCCCTTACCTCTACGAGTGATTCAGAAATCAAATCGGATTGCTATATTTGGAGTAAGTACTCACTAATATAAAGTCATCAAGTTAATTTGGTAGGCATCCGTAAAAAAGTGTGTTTAACTAGCTAAGTAGCCTCCTCAACTGTTTATACAATCACGAATGAAAACCCTTTGTGTCTTAGTGTCTTTGTGGTTATTTGATTTTTTACCACTAAAGCACCAAGTCACAAAGTATTTTCCAGTCAGCTACCCACGAAAAAATCCGACAACCAAGCATGAAAATATTTCTTTCCCAGTCCCCAGTCCCTAGTCCCTAGTCCCCAGTCCCTATTTTCCAGTCAGGTTGGCAAAAATCTATTGGTTTCTATTCAGAATGCAACATATGGAATTTGATTACTTTAGAAATAATGAAAGCAATCCTCCAAATACTAAAGGGCAAAGCTTAATTGCTAGCGGTTGGCGACCATTTCAACGAGATTTCGACTGGGAATTTTTATGGCAGTTGTGGCAAAATGACACACAAGAATTAACACAAAAAGCTTTCAATTTAACAAGTAATTTTGCTGAAGTTTTAGGACGAAATAATTATACTTGGTGGGCTAACTTATTAAGTATTGCATCTGATAATACTCGCTACGAAGTTGAGAAATTTTGGAATTATATTACACCAGACCCGCAATCACCAGATCATCGCTACAAAGATGTTTTGAGTACAGAAACGCCTATCGTACAATTTGTTAGTCGTAGCAGCATTCCTATTGATTACGTTCTGAACCGCCTGCAAGAAATTACTGTATTACGGGTTTTACACCTTTTAGAGCGTCCTGATATTATTACCCAGTATTATTTAGAAAGAGATTTTTATTTCCCTGCCGATAAATTTGTGAGTTGGGAGCGTTTAGACGTTGTTAATACAGTTTATGCTTATTGGTCGAAGCATGATATTTGGCTACAAATTGAACTTTACGATCGCGGGCGACGACAATATACTTTAATGTCGCAAAACATCTCGCCATTGATTAATAAAGCGACTTACGATTTAGCAGTCATGCTGAGTGGATATCAAAGTCGTGTAGGCAAGGTTCACAGTCAATTTCCTATTCGGACTTTTCCAGCAGATATTCAAAACTTTACTGACACAGTACAACAGGCAGTACTCAATCAAAATCAGCTAGCGGTTGTGGTACATGGCGAACCAGGTACAGGTAAAACCGCATGGACACAAGCAGTAGCAAAAGAAATTCTTGTACCTTTAGGGTATGTGATTTTTATTTTAGATCATGATGCGATCGCTAACTTTGTGCCGCCTACTTATTTAGAGCGGATTTGTATCATCATCAACGAAGCTGATAACTTGGCACAAAATCGTGCATCTGAAGTAGCACAATACAATAACAAAACAGAACACATTTTAAGTTTGCTGGATGGTACTTTATATCAAAGTGTGATTGATGACTCTGGTATTCAGATCAAGCAGCGGTTAGTTATTTTGATGACTTGTAACACCACTGAAAGATTAGATCCGGCAATGTTGCGGAAAGGAAGAGTAGATTTGATGTGTGAATTTACCCAAAGATTTGTTTAAACGCCTCCACACCAAAATCTCTTGTTAGTTAGCTGTAATACCGTTTTACTTTAATGTTGATACAAATAAGCAGCAGGAAAGCAGGGGTGCAGGGGTGCAGGGGAGGAAGGGTGCAAGGATTGGTAACAGTAATTGAATGAAATGGTATAATTTTTAAAGTTTGCACAACCAGCGAGAAATAGATGCTACTTGGTTTTCCTGATTCAGGTTGGCAGCATTACTAAGAGTGCCGTTTTCCAGTTGATTCCAGATTTCACCTGCCATCCTTTTTGCAATTGCTGAACCCACGAAGAAAGTAAAAGGTGAATGCCCAACTTTGGCAAATGCTTCACGTATACGATTTAGTGCTGCTTGTGCAGTTTTCCAATGCTCATCTGCACCTGCGGGATCTATACCCCCTTTCAATTCACCAAGTGCGATAACATAAGGCGCAACTACAGATGGTTCAATTGCACTTGATTTATTGGCTACTAACTCTGATGGAGCAAGGTTAAACAAACAAAGATCCACATTACTCCTGACTAACGGCACAGTTAGATTGTAAATCAATGTGCGATTACCAATCTCACTCTCCCAGCTGATTCCACGTAAAGACAACTCAATTTCTGAATCATTATTTGTCATGGCTATCCACTTTTTAGTTTTTGAGTGTTGCCAGTGGTATTTATTACCAGCAATTGTGAGAGTTGAAAGAATTGCACGAGTCAGTTTTCTTTGTGCCAATGCACCTCCAACATTACGCATTGAGCCACCAAGCGTATCACCACGAGTTAGCAAGAATCTAAAAACTAATTCCTCTACAAAGTTTGCACCTGCTGGCTCAAGAAAATTCTTGATCAGACCATTTATCGCTTCAATTTTGTCCTCTGGCATTAGATGTGCAAGAGATTTGTCAGATAACCCAGCCGCAGTTAACAGTCCCATCTCAATGCCCTTAACTTTTAATAAGTCAGCAGCATTCTCAGCTTCACTAGCAGCTTCTTGAAGTGCCCTTGCTTCGGCAACGTAAGGTGTAGCACGTCGATTCTTTTCAAGTGCAAGTGCAACAAAACCTGCACGAGTTGCTTCGTAGGTTGTTACCAGATCATCAATAGATTTCAGATGGTTACGATAGGCACACATAGGCATTTGAATTATTGCTTTTTCCATACATAAACGCACTTCCGCAAAGGTTCGCGCCCATGATGACCCATTTGTTGGCTACTATTGCCTTTATCACTTGGTAAAACAAGAATATTTTCAACAGTAAAACCTAATTGTTCAGCAAACTCAGAGAGAATCATATCTACTGAAATGCTTGCGCCTGCGTAGCGTACATTGTCATTAACCATAAATAAAAATGCTCCAGGTTTGAGAACGCGAAAGCATTCCTGGATGACACAAGCCATCTCATAAAAATAGCCCTTTACCATTCTTGGGATACCACTGTTGTTCAATAAACCTTGTGATTTTTGATTTTGTAAATATTTGAATATAGCCTGTAATAGGTTTTGTGATTCAGCAATTTTCAAGGCTTTATTCCAGTCTGAATTAATAGCTAATAAATCTTTAGGGCGATTTTCAACCGTACAACTGAGCATTTTCTGGCGAAGATTAATTAATTCTGGTTCAGAAATACCAAGTAAAGCTAGTTCTAGTGCGTAGGTACGAGTATAGTCGTATCGATTACAATAGGGCGGGGATGTGATAATTGCATCGTATGTAGCATCAGATAATTGTGGCATGACTTCAAGAGAAGAACCTCCACAAAGATATATTTGACCTTGATTTTTGTTACTCGAAAAAAGCTCAATCTGTTGTGTAGAAGGTTCTAAGTCATCGATAATTTCGTTAATTTTGTTAGTAATAGCTTTATCAAATTCTAGAATCTCACCTTTATTAAACGGCTTCTTTCCCTGTCCACGACCGGAACGATAATCCCAACGCAGATACTGTCCATCTTTACGTGTGTAACTGATGGACTCTAAAACACACAGCAAAGCAAATTTAAAAACTGCGTGAACTCTAGTGTTTTCTTGACGACAAGCTTCAAGATATTGTTCAATTGCAGTTTTAGTTACTTCGGGGTAAGCTCCTTTGGTAATTCTGAACTCTGGCAGCGCAATTTTGTTATTAAACTGTTTCCAAGGCTGCAACTGTAGCCAGGTTTTTAACCTTTTAAAATCATCAGAAGTGAATTCAATATCTAAAAGTCTTTTAGTATTAATTATCTGTTGACCTATGGGTAACAATTCAATACCATCAGCATCGATTCCAACCTGACTAGCAGCAAACAATGCAGTTCCACTGCCTGCAAAAGGGTCTAAAATCTTGCCTTGAATCACTTTATATTGTTGACACAAAAGTTCGACAAGAGAGGCAGAAAAGGCTTCCTTGTATTTGTACCACCGATAAATCGGTCTAGTTTTGTTAGCTTGAAAACTAACTAAAACTCGGGTAAGCGAAGGCTGAACTATGAACTTGTTTTGAAAGCGATCATGTAATTGCTGATCAAGGTCGTCAATCTCTCCTAAACCATCACTTTCTACTTCAGGCACAATATTAGAGATGTTTGACGGACTTGTCACGGTTCTACAAATTCCTGGAAATCAACTGATTAGATTCAGTATATCAGCACGTCCACTGACCATCCCAAACACATAATCGTCAAATACAGTTATGAAATTCGGTCAATTTCAAGATACAGATCAAGTTATTGGCTATAAATCAGTGGGTGATTGGCATAAATTCTCTTTCATCTGAAAATAAAGAGTAACTAGCTTTAATACTGCCGTCAATGCCACAGCCTAACTCGGTTACTATCAATGATGTGCAAGCAGCACAAAAACGTCTTTTTGGTGTTGCCCATCAAACACCCGTGCTAACTTCTAGAATTGTCAACGATCGCACCAATAGCCAAGTATTTTTTAAGTGCGAAAATTTTCAACGCACAGGCGCTTTTAAATTCCGAGGCGCATACAACGCATTAGCACAGCTAACCGATAGCGAAAAACAACGGGGTGTAATCACCTTTTCTTCTGGAAATCATGGACAAGCGATCGCTTTAGCTGGGAAACTGCTAAATATACCCACAACTATTGTCATGCCTGATGATGCTCCTGTGGTGAAGCAAGCAGCGACTCAAAGTTATGGTGCAGAAATTATTCTGTACAACCGAGAAGAAACTAAGCGCGAAGAATTAGCCCAAACTTTAGCAAGCGATCGCGGTTTGACACTCATTCCCCCTTACGATCATCCTCATATCATCGCCGGACAAGGTACAGCAGCAGCTGAACTAATTCAAGAAGTTGGTCAACTGGACTTATTATTAGTTTGTTGTGGCGGTGGCGGATTAATTTCTGGTTGTGCTATCGCAACTAAAGCACTTTTACCCGATTGTCAAATCATTGGCGTAGAACCGGAACTAGGCGATGATGCGACTCGTTCCTTTCACAGCAAAACTCTGCAAACTGTTAACAATCCTGATACTATTGCTGATGGCGCTCGTACTCCCAGCCTTGGTAAAATTACTTTCCCCCTAGTGCTGCATTACGTCGATGATATGGTGACGGTATCTGAGTCAGCGATTATTCGCACCATGTTTTTCTTGTGGTCACGGCTGAAAATTGTCGTTGAACCTACAGGAGTATTGGCGGCTGCTGCTTTACTAGAAGGTGTGGTGACAGTACCAAAAGCAAAAATTGGTGTGATCATCAGCGGTGGAAATGTCGATTTGGCACAGGTAGGTAAATTATTTACTGTAGGAGAATAATTATGCAACCTCAGCCACTCCACCTACAAATTCGTCCTGAAACCATTTTAGATATAGATGCGATCGCCAAAGTGAATCAGCTAGCATTTGGACAGGAAAATGAAGGGTTGCTAGTCGAACGAATTCGCCAAAGCGGCCGCTTTATTCCTGCACTTTCCCTAGTCGCCGAAGTTGATGGTGAAGTCGTCGGTCATATTCTTTTCAGCTATGTCGATTTAGTGGGTGAGGAAAAATTGCCTGTTTTGGCCTTGGCACCTTTAGCAGTGTATCCCCAATTTCAAAGACAAGGTATTGGCAGCCAGTTAGTTGCAGCCGGACTGGCGATCGCTGATACAATGCAAGAACCTATGGCGATCGTACTCGGACATCCTGCCTTCTACACTCGATTTGGCTTCAAGCGATCGGTGCTATACGGTATCAAGCCGCCTTTTGCAGTACCAGAAGAAGCTTTTATGATTAAGCCACTCCAACAATATCAAGCAGCTTATCAAGGAATAGTCACTTATCCCCCCGCTTTTGATGGAGTTTAAGAGCAAACTAGTTTTTGATATCGTATACGCTTAAACCCGCGCAGGCGGGTTTTGTCTTTGTAGCCGCGACTTCTAGTCGCCAAGGCTTGATATGATACCTTAATTATGTTGATTTGATTAAGCAAAAAAACATATTGCTTTCTCATTTGAGTAATTTAGTAAGCAAAAAGCTTAAACGCCTACTCAAAATGCTTGATTGCTTACTCATTTCAGTAGATCACGCACTCATTTTAGTGTTTTCCGCAGGCAAAAAGCCTAAACGCCTACTCAAAATGCTTGATTGCTTACTCATTTCGGTAGATCACGCACTCATTTCGGTGTTTTCCGCAGGCAAAAAGCTTGATTGCCTACTCATTTCGGTAGATCACGCACTCATTTTAGTGTTTTCCGCAAGCAAACGGCATATTGACAAAGCAATTAGACAATTATGGAACTCCAAGAAATAAATTATCCAGTTGAAGTTGTTGATTGATGATTGATGACATAACTAACTACTATCGGTGTCAGTTTGCTTTCAAGTTCAGTGATAGTAGCACGGTCAAATTCTGACCAAACTCGCTTTTGACCAAAAATACAAGGTTGTAAAATTCCCCACAATTCACCGTTTTGACATAAATGGGCGTGAATTAGCGCTCGATGATTAATTTTTTGAGTATTTTCTCAATATCTGCAATTTCAAACATCAACCTACCGATACAAACAACACACGAAAACGAAAATTATTACGAGTTATAACCTAATCGTTAATCACTAATCCCTAGTCCTTTTTACTAGTTATCTCTTTCGACAGAAGGAAAAATATCATGTAATTTCTAACCTTTTTATTAAGCCTTTTGATAAATTCAATTATGAATATTATAGCTTGGATAATTCTTGGATTAATAGCCGGAGCCATAGCTAAAGCAATTTACCCTGGTCATCAAGGTGGCGGAATTATTGCAACTATGGTTCTAGGTATCATCGGTGCTGTAATTGGAGGGACTATAGCCACCCTCTTAGACACAGGAAGACTACAACTAACCGCAGCAACTCTCAGTATTCCTGGTTTAATTATTGCTATTATTGGTGCAATGATTGCAATTTTTCTGTGGGGCTTGATTACTGGCCGTAGGAGTTATTAGTTAAATATCAATAATCATACGGTTAGCTCCAATTTTTTAGAACTAACCTTTTTTAGTAATTGTGATAAATTTACTATATTTACTCCACCATTTAATTAGTGGAGTAATTTGTTGAAAGCTGCCTGCCGCAAAATCAAAATTTACAACCCCGCGTCAGCAAGTAAAGCCTCGTGTAGCTGCAACATATAGTAGCCCAAGCGAGTAATAAATTAGACTTTACAAACAACTTTTAACATAAACAAGATAAGTTATTTGAGACTATCCTTGATTTCATCTTTGATGTTTTCTGTAGTGTGAATAACCTGAGACTCATCTTGCTTGACTTGTCCTTCAACCTTGTCTGCTGGATTGCCGGTAACTTCGCCAATTGCCTCTTGTAGCTTACCTTCGATATTTTTTGCTGTTGCTTCTACTCTTTTTTCGATACTCATAGTTTTTTAATTAAATTCTTGTAACTACCAACTATAGGACTCATATTTGATTTTTGAACAAAACTCAGTACACCTTTATTCCTTCTTCCCAGTCCCCAGTCCCCAGTCCCCAGTCCCTTACCTCTACGAGTGATTCAGAAATCAAATCGGATTGCTATAGTAATAGAAATATCAGTAATCTATAATTTTTCTCTCTTTCATCAGAGAGATTTTTTTGTCAACTTCTTATAACTTCAGATAGGTACCGCCTCAAATGGTACGATATTTCAATATCTTGTTTCTATATAAACTGACTTACTCCAAGTAAAATTTATTCACAAGGGAAAAACCAGAGTGGTAACAAAGCATAAGAAAAATGTCTGGGCAAGAGAGATAAATGATATAATTCGGGGCGCTTGTGGCGGTTTTTTATTTGGTATCCCGTTACTATACACAATGGAGGTTTGGTGGATTGGCTCACTTGTAAAACCACAACAAATGCTGATGGCGATCGCATTAATGTTTTCCGCAGTTTTCTTACTCAACAAGACAGAAGGCTTTCGCAAACGCAAACGTAATTTGCGAACTTATGAAGCATTAATAGATACCATAGAAGCAATAGCGATCGGACTAGCTTGTTCTACCTTAGTGCTGTTATTATTGCGAGAACTAACATTAGAAACATCTCTCAAAGAAACTTTAGGTAAAATCATCTTTGAAAGTGTACCTTTTACCCTTGGTGTAGCATTAGCCAACCAATTTTTAGGTGATACTAATAACAGCAATACAGAAGCACAGACAAATAAAACAACCAACTACAAACAGGATGGCTTACAAGCCACCCTCTCTGATATGGGTGCAACCTTAATTGGTGCCACCGTAATTGCATTTAATATTGCCCCAACTGATGAAATTCCCATGCTTGCAGCCGCAGTTTCACCACCTTGGCTTTTAGCGATGATCGCTGCATCTTTGGTGATATCCTATGGTATTGTATTTCAGGCAGGCTTTTCAGACCAGGAAAAACGTAGGCAACAACAGGGAATTTTTCAAAGACCATCAAGTGAAACTATTATGTCTTACTTGTTGTCCCTACTAGCAGGCGCTTTTATGCTTTGGTTCTTTCAAAAAATAACTTTCGATGACCCTTGGACAATGTGGTTAGACCATACCTTAGTGTTAGGTTTACCTGCAACCATTGGTGGTGCGGCTGGTAGATTAGCAATATGACTCAAACAGAAGAAAAATCACAACGCTCTTCAGCTGAATGGGTGACATTCAGCATTGCTTCATTAATCCTAGCAGTAATTGTTAGCTTGGTAGTGTACACTTGGCTCAACGACAAAAATCAACCCCCCATACTTTCTGTTAGTAACAAACAAACAGTCAGGGAAATTGATGGACAATTTTATGTACCCTTTGAAATCGTGAATACTGGGGGAGAAACAGCAGAGTCAGTTCAGATTATGGCTGAACTAGAGATTGACGGCAAAGTGGTAGAAACAGGAGAACAACAAATAGACTTTCTATCTACTGATGAAAAAGAAGCAGGAGCATTTGTATTTACTAAAAATCCTCAGCAAGGTAAATTAACTTTGCGTGTTTCCAGCTACAAATCACCCTAATAATTTGTAATTAATAATTACTCTATATACAGTACTTTGCAAGTTAACGAAGCACATATCTTATTATGATAAATCTTGTGGGGTGGGCATCCTGCCCGCCCTTGTGTACCTGATTCAGATGGAATGCGCTGTATTGATATAGAAAATCCTTACCATTAGGGGCGCAAAACTTTACGCCCCAGATTTATGCCGACTTATTTACACCAGATTAAACGCTTACCTTAGCCTTTGACCAAACGCCATTTTCATCTTCATCAAAGTTTTTGTGAACAGCTTCCCAAGCAGCTTGTTCAGCATTGAACTCATCACTTGTCTCACTTAAAACAGCATTATAGCGTTCAATGAATGTACCCTGAGCATCTGGGGAAAGATGGGAACGAACCTCAGGAGATAAATCTTCTGCACTGTTGCAAGGGCCAAGACAAGGGCGAGTAAATGTTTTCTCAACAGTGTTAATTTCTTCGCCACCGCCACTTTCGAGTAGCAATTGAAATTCGCCAGCGCGATCGCTGGGAACTTCTGCCATTAATAAGAACTCGCCAGCTTGTAAGCGAGTTTGATAGATAGCGGCTTTATCTTCTGGTAATCCCCAAGCAGTCAGAACAGACACTAAACCTGCACCTGCACTACCTGCGATCGCACCACTAGCAGCCCCTAATAACAAAGCACTGATTGGCCCTGCTGCCACAATTGGCCCCACAAAGGGAATAAACAGTACGCCTACGCCTGTAAGTAAACTGAGAAATGAACCAAACAAAGAGCCAAAAATTGCTCCTGTTCGCAAACCTCCAAGAATTATATCTTTCTTAGTAATAAAGCCAGAAATTCGAGTTTCCGACTGGAAATTTCTACCTAGAACTGAAATATGATCTCTAGGCACACCTCTGTCGAGTAAACGTCGAATAACATCATCAATCTGCTTTTGTTCTTTAAATACAGCCGAGATTGTACGTTCTGCTTGATAAGTTTCTGGCACTTGCATACTCCTTAAATCTTGGTTTGATCATGGACATGTCACAAGGCAGATGTGGAAATAATTAATACTTTCCACAGGCTGCCTTACTTAAATCAGATGTTATGAACTGGATTTACATTACTCCCTTCCGGCTGTAAGATTACCGATGCAATTTTTTCTCCCCTGCTCCTCTGCTCCTCTGCTCCCCTGCTGTCTAAACGGTAATCTTCAGGTGGGAAAGAAGTAGCTATTGGCTACACGCCTACAGGGGTTTTAGCTTCAGTTGCTGGCTTTGCACCATTCGGTTCTAAAGCTTCTCCTTCAATGAATGAGCGCAGCATCCAAGCTATTTCTTCATGTTCTTCCATCAGTCCAGTCAGAAAGTCAGCAGTTCCTTCATCATGAAACTGTTCACTAGAGCGATCGATATGCTCTCTTAAATTGCGAACAATCTGTTCGTGATCTTCCACAAGATTAGCTACCATCCCCGTTGCATTAGGAACATCACCAGCATGTTCCTTAATAGTAGCAATCTTCAGAAATCCTTCCATTGTCCCAACTGGATAGCCACCCAAAGCACGAACCCGCTCTGCCAAGGCATCAATATTTAGAGTTAATTTTTCGTAGTGTTCTTCCCAAAGTTGGTGCAAGCTGCGGAACTGAGGGCCAACCACATCCCAGTGGTACTTTTTAGTTTTTACCAACACCACATAAGAATCTGCTAAATCATGATTCAACAGATCAATTACACCTTGACGCTGTTCTTCTGTCAAACCAATGTTTATCGGACGCATTGCTTTCCATCCCTAAGCGAACTTCCTTTATAACTTCCCAAAAATTAGCCATCATAAACATCAACCATAGGAAATATTATGCAAGCTCAACTAATTACTACTTAAGTTGATATTTATCTGTACCTGATAACAGATAACAGGTCAACATCAAAATAAAAACATTTGAAAAATAACTATTATTAGTTATGATATAATATTCAGCAAAAATAATATGCATCTTGAAAGATGCCAGCAATCAAGATGCATATTTTGTAACAAAAAGTAGTTTAAAAAATGTATTAACTGCTTACTTATTACCTGTCACTTTTCCTAAAAAATTCTCCACCTCATCTCTAACAGAGGTTGCACCCTGTGAATTTTCAGGACGCTTTTGCTTATCAATATCAGCAGCTCCTTGAACTTCATTCAATCCTTCATTTGACTTCTTTTGAACCTCTTTCAATCCTGGTGGTGGCTCTTTGGCAACTTTGTCAGTTTCGCGTTGAGTTTCAAGAAGTTGTGTAGTACCCTCTTCAGGGTCGCTTTGAGTGCTAGTTATTGCAAAAGCCGGAACTACATTAGACAAAAGTAACAAAGCACAAGTAAAAGCCACAATTAAGAAACGCACTGGACGTAAGCTAGATAAAACAACAGTAAAAATTTTCATTTGCAATCCTCAATAACAGCTTCAAGAATGCAGGACTTGTGGTAACAAAGAGAAGCAGATACTTTTAAGTACCTGGAAAATTTGTGTAATAAAATTTTCCAGGTATACTTCTAGCAGGTTGAAGTCCCTAAACAATGAAAGAGCGAAGAATTTAACTTAGTATTTTAGCTTTGCATAATCAGGTAATAAGAAACTACCTACTAAGGTTTGCATTTTACTAAAGTAAACTTCTTCCTCAGCCAAATCTCACATAACTCTATTTTTAGCTGTGATAGTCCAGTGCTTGCATCAATCTGTAGAATGAAATTATTTATATCTTAAGTTAGAAAAAAAGCAATCTAGAGGTAGACTGACTGTAATTTATTAGTATTTAAGTATTAAATTTCGCAACCTGATGCAAAAATACTTTCAGCCTGACCCATAAAATATTGGAGCATTCAATTTCCAAATATCCTTTAATACTTCATCTTAAACAACATATTTTTTAGACATATAAAACTCCTATTTGATTTCTCAAATACACTTATAGTTAGCAAAACCTACCATATACAAGTTTTTGTGGGCAGAATTTACTATACATTATTTAATAATTTTTGCACATGATTATGGAAAAAAAATAATATGCAGCTTCACAAATAAACAGTACAATTTATATTGCATATTGTTGATTTTGGATAAAAATAATCAATCTTTATCCTCTGCTTTCCTGCTGTCTTAACATTCAACTCCATTGACATTTGTGTAGGGTGGGCACTGCTAATGGTTAGCTCAAACCTTAGTTTTTACCTTGTTGGCAGTACCCACCGCAAGGTTAATTGAGAATGGTGCAAGATATTCAGAACAAGAGAATGGGTGGTATAGGAGTCGAACCTATCTAGTACGGATTAAAAGCCCGCTACACAGCCGCTATGTCAACCACCCGTAAAAATGGGGATAGTAGGACTTGAACCTACGACCTTGAGATTAAGAGTCACCTGCTCTAACCAACTGAGCTATATCCCCTCAAAAATTAACGTCCAACCACAGCTTAGTAGAGAAATTAAATCCACCAGGGAGGTACTGCCCCTCCTATATCTGTGTTATCAGCACAGCGCCTCACTTTTCGGCTTCAGGTGGAAAAAATTATAGACAGAGGAAGATGGAGGAATCGAACCCCTACAGTTACCTGTACCCTGGTTTTCAAGACCAGTTGCCGTCCATTCAGCGGCATCTTCCATTGAGGGGTGTCTGACGGGACTTGAACCCGCTATGACTGGTTCCACAAACCAGTGCCTCGACCACTTTGGCATCAGACACCATCAGTGGAATCAATGGGAATTGAACCCATGACCTCCTGTGTGCAAGACAGGCGCTCTAGCCATCTGAGCTATGACCCCATTTGGTGGATACTGGTCGGAATCGAACCGACATCCTTCTAACAGCCAGTTAGACGCTTTATCGATTAAGCTACAGACCCATTAAATCTGTTAGCAGTTAACAGTTAACAGTTGAAGCGATCGCAATCTTTCAGTTTACTTACTGCTATAAAGTTTTGCCCAATAACCTCTAGGAGGTTTCTCAATCTCATAAGCCTTACACCATTTTTCTATTGCCTTATCACTGACACCAAAATCTTTAGCTATGTGAGCAGTTGGTTTAGTCCATACTAGCTTGTGCAATTCTTCTTTAGATGGACGTTCAACCTTTCAAAGGTGTGAAAATTACATAACCTTTATGAGTCAAATCAACTATTGTTTTCGCTACAGCTATGTCTGCTTTTTCTTTTGTATGATGAGTATTCATGTATTGAACCTAAATCATAAAAACAAATTTCTCCTAATATAGGTTCAATTATGCCCTCACCAGGATTCAAACCTGGGACTCTCATCTTAGAAGGATGCGGCTCTATTCGCTGAGCTATGAGGGCTTGAATTGGTAGTCCTGGCAGGATTTGAACCCGCAACCTCTTTCTTGTAAGGCAATTGCTCTACTGTTGAGCTACAGGACTACGTATACCAATTTGAAAAATGATAAAGCACCAGGACGTAGAAGGCGATTCATAATCCGAAATCTAAAATCCAAAATCCAAAATGGTATAAGCGAGTGGCGAGATTTGAACTCGCACACTGAATGTGGCGCACTCAGATGCTACCAACTACATCACACCCGCAAAATTCAGAGCGGACGGCGAGATTTGAACTCGCACGAAGACGGTGGAAACGTCTCATGCTACCGTTACATCACACCCGCATTCTGGAGCTGGTGACAGGAATTGAACCTGCAACCTACTGATTACAAGTCAGTTGCTCTGCCAATTGAGCTACACCAGCATTAATTTTGGTGACGGGGGCAGGAGTTGCACCTGCCGATATGAGGCTTATGAGACCTCCAAGCCACTCTTGCTTCATCCCCGCGTGTCACCAATACCCCTGACTGGACTCGAACCAGCAACTTCTTCGTTCTAAGCGAAGCGCCTCTTCCATTGGGCTACAAGGGCATAGTTAATACCTCCAGTCGGATTTGAACCGACACATAACTGCGTTCTGAACACAGCGCCTCTACCGTTGGGCTACGGAGGTATATTTAATACTCCCGACCAGATTTGAACTGGTACTAATCAAGCTCTCGACCTGACGCCTCTGCCAGTTGGGCTACGGGAGCAAAACATCGGGGTGGCAGGATTTGTAGACGCGTTAGCGGCTTCCCGAAGGGTACCTGCGACATCCTGCTCCCAAAGCAGGCGCGCTGCCAAGCTGCGCTACACCCCGTTGATACTCCTGGTGGGAGTCGAACCCACAATCAAACAGATTTTAAGTCTGCCGCCTCTTCCAATTGGGCTACAGGAGCAAGTTTTGATTTTTGGTACTCCTGGTGGGAATTGAACCCACAACTTACCGTTTTTGAGACGGCAGCCTCTTCCAGTTGGGCTACAGGAGTAAAGTTAAAGTTTGGCAGCCCCGCCAGGAATCGTAGACGCGAAGCGGCTTCTCGAAGAGTACCTGGAATCTTCGCCTTCAAAGGGCGCTATGTTGCCAATTACACCACAGGGCTTTATTGCCAGGGCAGGGTTTGAACCTGCAACCTCATCGTTCAGAGCGATGCGACTTACCAATTCGTCCACCCGGCAATGAATTAATGGCTGCCCCGACAGGAGTCGAACCCGTAACCTTGCGGTTAACAGCCGCTTGCTCTGCCATTGAGCTACGGGGCAACACAGCCCCCCAGGTCGGAATCGAACCGACGACCTCCTGTTTTTCAGACAGGCGCTAACTACCAACTGAGCTACCGGGGGATTAAAGAGGAGAGATGGATCTTAGCCCGTGGACTGCTTTAGTTCCGCTCTTATTCAGCCACTCCATCATCTCTCCCATGTAACGAGAGCGGAGGGATTTGAACCCTCACGTCTTCAGTTTCGTAGACTGAGATGTTATCCAGTTACACCACGCTCTCATTTAAGGCGGAGAGGACAGGATTTGAACCTGCGGCGGGTATTTAACTACCCGCTTCCTCTTAGCAGGAGGACGCTTTGAGCCACTCAGCCACCTCTCCACAGTGGGTCGAGCAGGATTTGAACCTGCGTGCAAAATAGAACAGTTTTACAGACTGTCGCCTTCAACCAGACTCGGCCATCGACCCAGATGATTCCCCTGACGAGAATTGAACTCGCATCTTTGCTTTGAAAGAGCAATGACTTAACCATTCGTCCACAGGGGCATAATTGACACAGGGACTAGGATTTGAACCTAGAACATCGGATTTGGAGTCACGAGGTGTTGCCGTTACACCATCCCTGCATTGGTGACAGCGGCGGGATTTGCACCCGCATACACCAGGGTATGAACCTGGCGCTTTGCTAGTTAAGCTACGCTGCGATGTCACCAAAGGCTGAGGTGAGATTTGAACTCACGATGTCGGTTTTGCAGACCGACGCCTTCGACCACTTGGCTACTCAGCCATTTGGGAGCCTCGACGGGAGTTGCACCCGCTTCTCTATGCTTGAGAGGCACAGCGACTTGTCTAGTCGTCCACAAGGCTACACGGGAGTAACGAGACTTGAACTCGCAACCTATCGCTCGACAGGCGATCGCTCTGACCATTTGAGCTATACCCCCATGTTTGGTATCTGTGCCTAATTTTTAGGCTTTCAGGCACAGATTGTTGGTGAACTTGCCCATTTCTTATTGAGTTTTCAAGGTTCAGAAAAATTACTTTTAACTGTTAGAAACTATTAGCTAAATAACCGACGCTCTAAGTAATAAACCTGTTGTGTATTACTGATGTATTCGGTTGTTTTTGCTTTGGCAAACTGAGAATTTTTGTTGTCTACTGCCTCTACTTGAGATGTTTTAGAAGTAGAACCTGCTTTGTTTTTTGCAGACTTTGGTTTATCCCAATGTTTTTGGGCTGCTTGTATGTGGAACATGAGTTTTAACCTTTGGAAGCTTTGTCTTTCGCCTCACTACATTAATACTACATTAATACTACAAAAAGTGTCAAGGGGTTTGGGAAAATTTTTTTGAACCTGAGTTCGGGTTAAAGATAAGGAGGTAAAAGCCACCCCAGTTGAAGGCTAGGTTTCTTAGGTTGATGACAATAAGCGATTAATCTGCAAAGAACGTTAACGCAAAAATTAACGGGGCTTCGGTGTCTCGAATGTTCAATCTGAGAAATGTTCTTGAGTTGGTCGTTAATCGTCTCAATAATTGAGCGTTTACGGGACAAAAGCTTGTCATGAAGACGCATTAGCTTATTCTTCATATTGCGACGGGGTTTAGCGAAAAATTGAATGCCGAAGTCTTCTAAAAGCAGCATCTTCCATTTAAGGGTGCCTGACAGGACGCTTTGCGAAAGCCAGTCTCCAAGCTAGATTTGTCCCCTTTCCCCGCACCCTCGCAGACATTTATGCAATTACCTTAACCTCTCACGGATGCCGAGGTTTCGGGTAGTCTTTCATAATCCTTACTTAAACGCCGACAAAAATCTTTTTACACCCCTATTAAATGAAGTTGAGGAAATGCAAAGTATATTAGTTGCCAGCTTAGCCAAACTTACAGAGGTGACTTATAGCATCGGGTGCAAGCAAATGTTAGACGAGAAAGTATTAGTAGCGGCTTTTGTCTTTTACAAGTAGAACGTCAGGCAAACCGTCTAGCATTCCAGCATTTAGCCATTCAACTGATTTAACTTTAGCTTCTGGTTCCCACGGATCATTATAGTGAATAGAATTTCCTTGAATACCAGTAACTACAATTGCATGAGCTGCTTTTGGCTTGTGATCAAGATAATAACCAGCAATCCATATGGGTCCATACTCTTTAAGGGATTCCATAATGAATTTATTAGTTATGACTAATTCTGGTCTTTTAAGAACTCCGAGTCCTTCAACCTCTTTTGGTCTTTTAAGAACTCTGAGTCCTTCAACCTCGGCTAGTTCGTTAATTGTGTCGATGGAAATTCCACGATCCTTCGTCCAGATATTCGGTAGCCCTAGCCTTGGACCTGCACGAAAATAGTAAGAAACCATACATGCAGATGCATACCAACACGCCATGAATCCATGTGGTACTAGATCGCTATACCTATCTGGTTGCAATAAGGGAGATCCATCATAACCATTTTTCTGACCCACAAGAGGAACATTCAGGAAATATTCTTGCATTGTGTTTCTCTATTGCCTAAAATTACTCATGGTTCAAATTTTTTAAGATTCGTTGATTTTCTGGGTATCTAACTTTAAACTCTCCTCAATTTGTTCACGTGACATCTGACAAAATGCCCCCTTTGTAGCCTTAGCTAATATCAGTAGAACTGCTGTGGCAAGACCGATGGCTAGAGGTCCAGTAAAGCCTAAAGCACTCACCATCCATGCGGCCAAAGATGTAGCAATTCCTTTCATTGAGATATCAGATGCCTGACTAATTTGTTTGGCTTGCTGTTCATTGCAAATGATATCATGAACCTCTTTAAAGAAGTATTTCAGGAAATTTTGTGTCCAACTCAATACACCAACAAGATATGGTGAGTCTAGTACACCTCCAATAGGATTATCATCTTCTGACTCTTCAAGTTGATCGTACAAAAAGCCCTCGAAGTTTTTTAAGTCCTCTGCACTAACCTTAAAATTTACTCCTTCCAAGAAATCAGTATTCTCAGATTTCACTTCTCTTTGTATTTCAAACAAAGAAAATTGTGCCTCCTGAACTTGGCTTCTAAATTCATCTGTGATTTTTTCCTGAATACACATTTGTAATAACTCCTTGATTGTTCAAACTATAAAGTTTTTAGATACTCTGTACCTAAAGTTAAAGAACATCCGAATCATTCGTCTAACTATTTATTATGCGGAAACTTTCCGTATATCACATTAAGCGATTCAGGTAGGGAAAGGATTAGAAGCATTTTAATCATAATATCAAGAAATGTTCTATAGCAATCCTAAATGATTTGTAAGAAAATTCACCCCCCGGCTAACGCCGTCCCCCCTTACCAAGGGGGGACTACAGGCAATACGGTTCGGATAAGCTCTTGAAGTAGGGGAGGAAAGAGGGTATTGTTCAGTAATTCTTCTCTCCCCCTGCTTCTCTTGTCCCCCTGCTGCCCGTGCCTGCCTGAACCAAGAAATTCCTTAACCGAACGGTATTGGGACTACAGGGGGGTTACGACTATCTCAAATTTTCACGAATGATTTAGGACTGCTATAGATAATGTCAAGGGGTTTCGGAAAAATTTTTTGAATTTGTGGAAAAGTGTTTCTGTACTTAGGGTGTAGCCTGTTAACCTCTCTCAAAAGCAGAACTACAGTTTATGATCGGGTGAGTTTTTGGAACTCTGATGTGGCAGACAACAACCTCAAGCGACAAAGAATATTCGGTGTTGTCGCGATCGCTTTCTCTGTAACAGCTTGTAGTATTGCTCCAGGCATACCCCCACAATTGAAGGCTGACCCCCTAACAAGTCAACTCCATGCTGTACAAATTCCCAATCATTCAGCAAACAGCAAAGTTAATTCTCAATTGCTACCATCAGCCAAAGTAGAAAACCTCTCTTTTGCTGTACCAGATAAATTTCAAGGAAAAACAGTTTATCAGGTTCACCCCAGCAGCAATGAAAAGCTGATTGCCCTGACTATTGATGATGGCCCTTGGCAAAACACAACTTCACAAATGCTCGATATACTCAAGCAAAATGATGTGAAAGCAACATTCTTTTGGGTAGGGCAAGCTTTACAAGCCAATCCCGAACTTGCAAAACGAGTGGTGGCTGAGGGACATGCCATCGGCAACCATACTTGGCATCATTGGTATCGGCGGATGGACGCAGCCACAGCCAAAAGTGAATTTGAACGGACAGCCGACCTGATTTACAAAACCACAGGAGTGAAAACTTCTTTGTTCCGTCCTCCTGGAGGCTTTTTAAACAACGGCCTAGCCGCTTATGCCAAAAGCCAGAAAAATACTGTTGTTATGTGGTCGTTGACTTCAGCTGATACCGATCCTCACGCCAAACCGCAAGCATTTGTGAACAATGTTCTCAAAGGCGCAAAACCTGGTGCTATTGTTTTGATGCATGATGGTGGTGGCGATCGCCAAAGAACTGTACAAGCTTTGCCACAAATCATCAGCGGGCTTAAACAGCAAGGCTACCGATTTGTGACAATTCCCGAACTACTGAAATTACGCAATAAAGGGAGTGGGGGAGCAGGGCAGCAGGGGAGATGAGGGGGATGAGGGAGAAATAATCTCCAATTCGCAATTCGCAATTCCCCATTCCCTATTCCCTATTCCCAATTCCCTTTTTTATTCACTCATGACGGAAGCGCAAACTTGTGCTTCCTGCCAAAGTTTTTGTAACAAGAATTCGGCGCGATCGCTCATACTGGTGACAAACACACCCACAGCGTCTTCAGAACCATCTGATAGCCAAGAACCCCGCAAAGTGACTTCCATATACTCGCTATCGCAAGCACAGAGGTCAATGATTTCACTGTCATCTCGTTTCACCTCAGCCTTGAGCAAATCTACCCCTGGTAAATCAACAGGCAGCAAAAAGGAAGCAGTGCTGGGTTCAACGGACAGACTTTGCCCGACACGCAGTGCGAAAATTACTCGCTGTGCCACCCAGTCTTCTAGAGACTGAGTAAAACACTCTAAATAAAAGCTCCCTTCGGTGTAAGTTAATTTCAGCATTCCTTATGCTCTCCTGTTATTCCAGGTTTGCTTGCACATCTATCCAGAACTGTGTAGCGCTGTTGCGCCAAGCTTCGCAAACAACAAAAGAAATCGCCAGGCGGACTAGTAATTTTGGCGTTTTCCGCAGTTGCATACCAGCTTTAAGGGGGGTACGATCGCCTTTATGGGAGTTAGATCTTTCACTAGCTGTGACTACGTTGTCTCCAGTGTCTGGGACGGCTTTAACCCGCCTACCCACACGAGCTAACGTGAAATTTTTGCTGCTACCGCAATATTGGCAACTGTGATGGTTTTGCTGCGACAGTTCCTGCCAATTTACTGGCGGAATTTTCCACATCCGTTCACTAGAGGCGATTTTCAAGCGCATGTGTTTTGGTACATCAAGCAACAAGCCGGGTGACTGAACTCGCCATCTGTCTTGCATGGCGAAACTTAGCGGTTTAGCCTTGCTTTTGACTAACAGCATAATTGCTCGCTTGATATTGACCTGACACAGTGGTAAGTAATTTTGAGAAAAAACCACCACAGATTGCTCTAACACTTGCATTGCGTTCGCGCAGCGCATCGAAGATGTTGTCACAGCTTCACTCCTTATAAAAAAACCCCCGCTTCTTGTTCAGGTGAAGCGGGGGTTAGAAATTGACCGAAAATTTTCTGGTCTTATATCGGTACAGTATTGCTTCGTCTGTACCTCCCGCTTGCTTGATCTAGTTGTGGTTTTGCATTCAGCGCGCTAATGCCGAGATATCTAAAATCATAATTACCCTCTGTAAATTGGCGATGAATTTGGCTTTCATAGCCCATAAATAAATACTCCACTCCCACAGGTGCTAATTCCCAACTGGATCGGCAGTTGGTAGCACGCAAGGAAGTAGAGATGGGGTAAAGAGATTTCACAGAAAATTTCACCTATTGAACATTCCTTTAAACATACTACACTTGTATTACTATCCTGTCCATACCTTAAAGGAGAAAAAGTCATGCATACGATCGCTCGCACCCCAACCACCGACATGGAAGTTACCAGCATTCGCTTGGAGCGGGAACTCAAAGATAAACTCAAAGACATAGCTGGCAATCAAGGGTATCAAGCCCTAATTCGAGATATCCTCTGGAATTATGTCCAGCAAAAATCAGGTGAATGGAAACCCAGGTTTTCACGAGCCGATATTCGAGCTAGTATAGCTGCCACAGCTCAGCAAGAAGAACGTTGTGTACTTACAGGTCAATTAATTCAAGCCCAACAACCCATGCTGCTAGGACTAACGAGGAATGGCGACATGGTTCCCTTAAGCGTCGAGAGTTTGGCTGGATAGGCTTTTGTTTTGGTGAATGCAGCTCAGTTACCCTTATTAGTGACTGGGCTGCATTCATAATTTAGCTGCAAGTCAGTCGGCATAAATAGTCATATTTGTCTTTAGCATCAGGCAGTACTAAACTTTATAAGAAAGACTGGTTGAAAACCCTTGAGGAAGAGGCGCACAGCGCCGCCCAAGCGTACTTTAGGCAAGGGATGAAAACCGTACTGAAGGTGTTTACGCCTGAGTAAATTGAATGTAGAATTAAGTACAACAGGAACGGTAATCAACCTGTATAAAAACCTAACTGCCTAACGGCAATCTGCACCTTCTCCCAAGGGGAGACGCTACGCGAAGACAATTGAAGATATCGGGTTCTATTCCATAGTTCTAGTTTCCTGCCCAGGAATAGGTAAAATCTTCATGGGGACTAGACGATCAGAATTTAAATCAAACAAATTTTGGAATATCCAACTACCGCTCTTGCCTCGGGAAGTAAACGCTCTTTCGAGAGAACCACCTCTGAGCTAGATACCGCAAGGGGTCTAGTTGAAGTGGACTCGTTGAACCAAGAATCCCCTCGCCTTTAGGCGAGGGGAGTGTCAAAAGCATGATTATATTCATCAACCCGCCCCTACTCTGTACTTACTCATTCTTCGCCTATTCCCTATTCCCTGTTAGGAGTTCCCACTCATATAGCAGGCTTGGTCAGTTAAATTTATAAAGTTATGTAGTGACATAACTGATAAAAGTTTTTTTGACTAGTAGATATACTTGATAAGATTGAGTTTCGATAACAGGGGGGTGTAAAAGTACTTGACAGATGAAAACACCATTGGCCTAATAAGTAAATGATTCTAGAGAATAGGAGTTAGGCAATGAGATCACAAATCCCTTGCTATAAACTCTGATCAGCCATTCACATTTTTTTAGTGATTCTGCTGTAATAGTATTTGACTATTGATCAGAGTAATAGAAGGGAAGCTGCCTTTATAAAATCTCAAGTTAATTTTTATACTGAAAAACAAATATAAATAAGTATTATTACGGTTTTTCTGCTCAACTGCTTGCCTTAATTCCAGAATAATTACGGTTTATGTATAGTTACAGACAGGATATCCTAGGCCAAAGTTAATCAATCAAGCCTACAGAAAACACCAAAACATGAGTTGGCTAAAGCACTTGAGTGTATTTTAAATATTTGCATACTTATGTATAAATTGCTTTAATATACCACTACTTAATCTTGGTCATCTGTATAGAAAAAGGCTACAACAGTTAAAAGAACAAAGTCCAAATCAAAAATTTGCACTTAAGCAAGTGGAGCAACACCACCAACAATGAAGAATATGCCAAGAAATTGGGTACAACAACTATGGGGTCATTATATAAGAGTGTGCCAGGAATGAACAAGCATTTATCATTGCCGCCACAGTGCCCGGATGACCTAGAGCGACTACAACCATACCCAGTCAAGCTGATGCAGCATCAGGAACAACCAGGCCACGAGTTGGCACAAAAGATTAACCACATCATTGCCAATAATTCAGCCACGGCACTGATGCTGCAAGATATTGCCCAATTGTTGGGAGTTGCTTTCAAAGTAGACTGCTGCTGCTTAGTTACAGTTACGAGTGAGGTGTCGGGCGAAGCGACTGCCGCTAATTGGTGTTCTGATGAGTATTTAGGAATGCCTCACTCAAGTGAGATGTTTTCTATGGAACAGTTACTCATGCACGTACCAGTAGTCCAATGCGCTGCTGAACCACTGACTATAGAAGACATTTCGACCATTCAAAATAGTTTAGTAGTTGGATGCCAATCCTTACCACTACCGATAAAAGCAGTTTTGGCGATTCCTGCACGGTTTGGGGGTAAAAATAACGGCGTCATTAGTCTGATCAAATTCCAAGCCCATGATTGGAGTGCGTCAGAAAAACAACTGCTAAAAGCGGTAGAGTCATCTTGTGCGATCGCTTTTTCCCAAGTAGCGCAAACACAGCTAATTGCCATTCAACAACAGTATTTGCACAAAACCAATCAACATCAAAGCTTGATCAAGCAATTAACAATACTGAGTCGTACCAACCTGGAGTTGAATCAGATGCTCCAGGTAGCGATCGCTTCTACTGCGGAATCTCTACAGGCAGATCGGGGTTTGCTGATCCTGCTGAAATATACAGATCCACTATTTAGGATTCAACCGAAAAAACAAATTCCCAAAGCCAAAGCTACTGTTGTTGGGGAATGGAGTCGGGATTCACAAATTTACCGCACTAGTCAACCAGACAGTTTGGAGCAATCTTTCTTGCTTGGAGATTGCGGTTTATGCCAGCGTGTTTTTACTGACTCTGGAAAATCTGTAGTCATCAATGACTATACAGAGCTACAGGATACATCAACAGTGACGCCATTGTTTGCAATTGAGGCCTTGCCTGCGGTGCTGTTAATGCCATTAGAAAATCAAGGCAAAGTTTTAGGATTTTTGGTGCTACAGCAAGCAGTTCCTCGCAGTTGGCAAACAGCAGAATTAAATCTTGTGGAAATGGTCTGCGCCCAAGTCAGCAATGCCATCATTCAATCACAGACTTTGCGACAAGTACAAACTGTAGTAGATGAACGGACAGCGAAACTCAAAAGCAGTCTGGAACTCCAAGCCAAATTGCATGAGAGAACAAGGCAATATGTTGAACAACTGCGGGAACTCAACGAACTCAAAGATGAGTTTATGAGCAACATGAGCGATCGCCTACGCTACCCACTGACAAATATGCTGTTGTCAATCAAAAATTTACGCTGGCCAGGAATCACGCCAGAACGTCATACTCTATACCTAGATATTTTAGAAAAAGAATGTACCAAAGAAAAAAATTTAATCGATGACTTGCTAAAACTCCAGAAACTTGAGTCTCAGCAGGAGAGTCTACAGCTGGAAACAATTGATTTAAATACCAAAATTCAGGAGTTAGGAACATCCTTTGAGAAAAGACTGGTAGATAAAGGATTAAGTGTAACCATAGATTTACCAGAAGAGCCGTTAAAACTAAAAACTGAACTAGAGAGTTTTGATCGCATTTTACAAGAATTATTAAATAACGCTTATACTTACTCGGAGCGTGACACCACAGTTCACTTACAAGCCACTCACCAAGTCGAGCAACTTGTGGATCAAGTTATGATTAAGGTGACTAACACAGGACGTGGCATCTCCGAAGAAGAGGCAACCTACATATTTGATAGGTTCCGTCGCGGTAGAGGAGGACGTTGGACACCAGGGACTGGCCTGGGGCTGGCTTTAGTCAAATCCTTAGTACAGCATCTCAATGGATCAATCTCTGTTGAGAGTATTCCCATCTCAAACTCTCAATTGAGCGAAATTTGCTTCACCCTCACTCTGCCTCAATTTTCTGACGAAAGCAAACCATAATTGGCGAAAGTGACTGAACAACATAACACGACAGAGGATTTTGATCTCATCGCCGCTGATGAGGACGCAAGCCTAGAAGACAATTTTGCTGCTGATGCAGGTAATTTGCCATCTGTGGCAGTCCAAATTGAAAAAATAGCAGAGCGACAGCGGCAAATTACTGCTAGGATTCAAATTCCCCAACCCGTTGAACAAATCTGGAAGGTACTTACAGATTATGAAGCCTTACCTGACTTCATACCCAACCTTGCCAAGAGTCGTCTGCTGGAGCATCCTAACGGCGGTATTCGACTTGAGCAAATAGGCTCTCAGCGTCTACTTAATTTCAACTTTTGTGCGCGTGTAGTTTTGGATTTAGTTGAATACTTCCCCAAACAAATAAATTTTCAGATGGTAGAGGGGGATTTTAAAGGCTTTTCTGGTAGTTGGTGTTTAGAGCCTTATTTCCTTGGTGAGCATGTAGGAACTAGTCTCTGCTATACCATCCAAGTTTGGCCGAAACTGACTATGCCCATAACCATCATTGAACGCCGCCTCAGCAAAGATTTACAACTAAATCTTTTAGCTATTTACCAGCGTGTAGAGCAGTTAGCTAAACAAGATTTATAGTAGTTATTTACTTTCACATCTGAAAAGTTAGTGATGTGAAAGCAAATAAAATAACTGAAGATTATCATTCTTCAGTTTCTGTCTGGCTTTTGCCTTCCTTAAAATACCCCCAGGGGAATTCGAATCCCCGTCGCCTCCGTGAAAGGGAGGTGTCCTAGGCCTCTAGACGATGGGGGCATCAGACTCAGACCTTATTAACAATAACTAATTTGCCTGTTGATGTCAACAGCCTTTGCTAAAAAAATTTTGGACAGATGAAACTGGGTGTCACAGAAGAGAGCTTTCTGAAGCAGAGGAGGGAGTGCGTTGCGGTGAGTCCAGCACTGCGGGAGGCTTTCCCAACCCAGGTGACTGGCAAAGCCAAGGGAAGTACCCACGGCAGTCTGCTCAAGTCGGGAAACTATGGGCAGTTACCTGTTTGTTGAGTGCAACTGCCGTGGGTTTGAGGAAGCTGGGGAAGTGACTTGTATCAGCAATTTTGGGAAATGGTATCAGTACAATTTGTTAACTGGTCACGTTTCGTGAGTCCCTGGCTATACCGAAGGTTCGCGGCTCTAGCTACGCCACTCCTCTACTTGGGGATTGGGTTTTCCGAGTCCCCAGTCTTTTACAACTATTTGATTTTTTACGGCGAAATGATTAATTACAACCTCTTCACTTTGGCACTTGCAAGCCAACAAGATATATAATGACTTTTTATTTTCACAACTTCTGTAAAAACTTACCCTAAAATTGAGGTTATAAATAGGGGTTTCCACTAGCAATTTATAGATATCTTTGACTATATTTGTGGATAATTGCGAAGTTAAATATAGTTCTCTATCTTAGATTGGTACTAAGTATTTCAAAAGCGTTATCAATGTTATAGCCAAAAAATACAACTTTTTATCCCACAGCTAACAAAATAAGTAAGATAAATAACTACGTATGAAAAAAAGCTTGAATTTAGCAAAAGACAAGAATGTGATGTTGTACCCTATAAGGGTAATATTTACACTTCTTTACAAAAGATTTTGAAATATATCGCTCAAAATCTCAAACATGGAAGCATCTTTTGAAATTACCGTACAGATGGTGAGCGCTGTTTTTGCAGGGATTAGCGCCCAGGTACTAGCTGCATACTTGCGTGTACCTAGCATTGTCTTGTTACTGCTATTAGGTATTGTGCTTGGCTCTGATGGAATTGGGTTATTGCACCCCCATTTGCTAGGCACAGGACTAGAAGTGATTGTGTCGCTAGCGACGGCAATAATTCTATTTGAAGGCGGACTTAACCTGAATCTACGAGAATTGGACAGAGTTTCAGTTAGCCTGCAATTACTTGTCACCCTAGGAACGCTAGTTACACTGCTTGGCGGTAGCATGGCAGCTCACTGGCTGGGCGAATTTCCTTGGAACATAGCTTTTCTCTACGCTTCCATAGTTGTGGTGACAGGGCCAACCGTTGTCGGCCCTCTGCTTAAACAAATCAATGTTGATCGGCAAGTAGCAACGCTTTTAGAAGGGGAAGGGGTTTTAATCGACCCTGTGGGAGCTATCCTCGCTTTTGTTGTCCTTGACACAATTGTCAACGGTGATGCTGATCCAATCAACGCCATCATTGGGTTACTCATGCGTCTGGGAATTGGTGGGGCAATTGGTGCATTTGGCGGCTATTTGATGAGCTTTATTTTCAAACGCGCCAATTTTCTCTCTTTCGAGCTTAAAAACCTGGTGGTGCTGGCGATACTTTGGGGCCTGTTTTCTTGGGCGCAGATGATTCGCAGCGAATCGGGAGTGATGACAACAGTAATTGCAGGAGCGGTATTTGCCAATTCTTCAGTGCCAGAAGAACGTCTTTTGCGTAGCTTCAAAGGTCAGCTAACAATTCTCAGCGTTTCTGTACTATTTATCCTGCTAGCGGCTGACTTATCAATTGCCAGTGTGTTCGCTTTGGGTTGGGGTAGTTTATTTACTGTTTTGGTACTGATGTTCGTTGTCCGTCCAATTAACATCCTCTTGTGTACCTGGAACAGTGACCTCAACTGGCGACAAAAACTGTTTTTAAGCTGGGTTGCTCCTAGGGGAATTGTTTCTGCTTCTGTTGCTTCCTTATTCGCAATTTTGCTGACAAAGCGAGGCATCAATGGTGGTGATTCCATTAAAGCCCTGGTCTTTTTAACGATTATTATGACAGTTGTTTGTCAAGGGCTAACAGCCGGTTGGGTTGCTAGGTGCTTGCAAATCACCTCTAAAGAAGCAACTGGGGCAGTAATTGTTGGTTGTAATCCCTTAAGTCTTTTGATTGCCCGATTTTTTCAAGAACGGGGAGAACATGTGGTGATGATTGATACTGACCCAGAATGTTTTTCCCAAGCCGAAGCACAAAATTTGCGTGTGATTTCTAGCAGTGCCCTTGATGCTGCCGTTCTGGAAGAAGCGGGACTTGGTTCTATGGGTACTTTTTTGGCTATGACTAGTAATGGTGAGGTAAATTTTGTCTTAGCTCAACGAGCTGCTGAGGAATTTAAGCCACCGCGTGTTTTAGCAGTTTTTCCCCGCGACCCACAAGCAACTGTGAGTTCAAATAGCAAAGTTAACCAAGCTTTTGCCACAGATTTACCAATTAAGACTTGGAACGAGTACCTCAATGATGGACGCGTGAAGTTAGGTACAATCACGCTGGATGAAACGGAATTTGCCAATCAACTAGAACGCATACAGGAAAAGATTCAGACTGGGGTGTTAGTGCCTTTGTTAGTAGAACGAGAAGGACGCCTACAAATAATGTCGGCAAACCAAGAGTGGGAAGTAGGCGATCGCATTATCTACCTGTTGTATGATCCTAGACCTAACCTTTTAAAACGTTTATCTGGCGTTAGTCAGTCTACTCCCCTGTCCCTAGAAAAGTTACCGGAGTTGGAAGAAGTCCCCCTGGCTAACTTGGCTCAACTTTCTACTAGTGATGCTCCCAGTGGGTGAGCAGGGGAGCGGGGGGGATGGGGAGCAGGGGGGATGGGGAGCAGGGGGGATGGGGAGCAGGGGAGATGGGGGGATGAGGGAATCACAACTGACAACTGACAACTGACAACTGACAACTGACAACTGACAACTGACAACTGACAACTAACTAAGCACTCAGCACTTTTTCTTGATACATTTCTTTTTCCTGCCACAGTAATGCTGATAAATGCACTAGGGCCAGGATGATGACAGCAATGGAAATAATATAGCTGTGTATGGTGTAAAGGTGTTGAATCGTTACACTGCTGATTGCTCCACCGCCTGTGAGGATGTTTCGCAGTTGGGAACCTACTAGAGGAATTGCTTCGATGTTTCCTAACTCAATGCTAAAACGCCAATATCCTTCTTGATCCCAAGTTAAAATCATTGATGTCCAATCTAAGGCGATCGCACTGAGGGTAAACAAAATCCCGCTCACCCAAGCAATTAGCCAACTCTTGCGAAATTGCCTGCTTAAAAACATCACCACAATTTGAATCAGAGCGATCGCAATTACTGCATTACCAGCAATATCATGCGCTCTGTGGAACAGCCAGCCGTATGTCACTTCTGTATCAATTCTTCGCAATGATTCATAAGCGCCGCCTGCTGTCGGTTCGTAGTAAAAAGACAGCAAAACTCCGGTAGAAACGTAAATTAAGGACAATGTAAGAATTACGACTGAGAGTACAGTCGCTAGTCGCCGCAAAATCCTGTCGAACTCGGTGCTTTGCATGGCTGACCCCTCTTAAAGTTTTTAGCTAAAAGTGTATTTTTATTACAATTTTAGCTAAGAAAGATTAAATTATTTTTTTTTTATATAAAAATCAACTGTTTTAAATTAAATACTGTATCCAAACTTTTAATGGTTTTGGTGAGCCTTTGTATATAACGTAATATCAGTACTTTCAGCCTACTATCTCTAGTTTTCTACTACTTTTCTAGTATTTAACCCTTCAGACCTCTTGTTTTTCGTGTTTTTTCTTCAGGGACGCTATATAGTGTCCTCTTTTTTTCGTGAGTTTTTTTAGCTATCCAGTTTTGAGGATGCAAGGGTGAGACGAAGGTTGAGAGCTACCCAGCCAAGTATTTATTTACTCCAAGTATTACTTGGACTATTACTTGGAGTATTTAGAATAATTGCTGTGTACAGGTTCTAGTCTTTAAAATGGCTATCCCGATTGATGGTTTCAAAGATAACAATGGTGACTACTTCCTTAGTCAGTCGCAAGTAGCTGAAGCGGTTGGGGTACAGGAGTATTTGATTCGACAATTCTTGACCTCAAAACGGGCAGAAAGCTTACTAGGCGCGGCTTTTGGATTCGACAATTTAGAGGTTGAAGAAGGTGATACAGTTCGGGGTGGTTGCAGGCAAGTCAAAGCTATCCCTCCTAAAGTTGCAAGTTTGTTTTGGTCAGACCAGGCACAAAAGGGGAATAGGAAATAGATAAAAAAATAACCCCATCAATTAATCTTGATGGGGGGGTTAATTGTTGAAATTTAAATATTCTTCAGTGTACGTTCTTTGTCTGGTTGTAGGTAATGCTTGATAATTACATCCACACTATTACCACAAGTATCAGCCAACAAAGCTAAATCAGCGCCGTTATTTGCTTGAATACTAATGAATGTGTGACGTGTTGAATATGGCTTGAGGTATTGAAGTTTTCCTTCATTTGCTAATCTTCTAGCAACTCCGGGCAATTGATAAGACTCTCCAGATGGTTTAGTAACGTTCATTCCTTGCCAATAAATACCAATTTTAAATGTATCACAACGTTTACCTTTATAGTTAAAAACTAAATCATTTGGATTTTTATCGTCTCCATGCAATCTTGTTAGTAAATGAATTAACCTGTCCATACCCTTCATTTTAAACCATCTAATGACCCCCGTTTTAGTATCTTCCATTAATACTTTTGTCTGACTGCTATAGCTTTGATCAAAAACTATCCAACCAGCATCAAATTTAATATCTTTCCACTGGAGGGCAAACGCTTCACCATGTCTACAGCCAGTGAGAAATAAAAACTCAATCAATGGCGCTAGTATCTTCTCTCCGTTTCTTTCTGAGTTATAAAAACTATTAATTATTAAATCTCTTTCTTCTATACCATAAGCTTTGTAGTCTTCTACCTCAGATAGTTGTTTTGACTTTTTAGGAAGTCTGTAACTTTGCTTAATTTCAACAAAATAGTCTTCAGTTATTCCTATTTTTTTACTAATTGCCCATTGGCATAGTTGAGAGAGTATTCCGTACAAAGTTTTAGTTTGTTTGCGGTTTTTAATTTTGCTATTTAACTTTGTAATAATTTCATTGGCGGTTGCTTCATTGAAGGGCTTATCCATGAATAAGCGCAACATTGGTTCATGTTTGCCCTTGTAATTGCCAATAAAAGTACTTTCGCCTATTTGTTGAGTTTTAAGTTTCCAATTCACAAACTCTTCCCACAATTCCCCTAGCGTTGGTAATGGCTTTGCAGTCGGTAGCTGAGTAACTGTAGCCAGCATTGGCTTGATATCCAAGTACTTAGCTAGCGTAGGGTCAAACAGTCCCCCGTCTGGATGGTCAATATCAGCTTGGATTCTTCGTACTATCCCTTCAGCCCATTGTTGATTCTCTGGGGTGTCACTTCTACCTAGTCCCTTGTAAGCCTGACGCTTGCCGTAGAACTCCTGACTTACCCTGCTGCTGAACTGGAGACGAAGAGAACCCTTATCTACACCTACCCTGACATCAGCTAATTTGCTGGAAACCTTGGTATTTGAGCGTTTTGAGTACATCTAGTAATCCTCTAGTAAATACGAGTAGTTTAATTGGTTGAGATTACTACAATAACAGAGTTTTCCAAATTTTTAACGGTTTTGGTGAGCCATACCAAGTACCAGGACTTCTAGGAGAATGCCTAACGCCTTCGATAATGAGATTTTCTGCACCTTCTAGATGGGCTGCTGCAATGGGTGTAATGCCATCTCCCCAAGTGTTACCGGTGCCGCAGGTTAATTGATAACTACTGTAAGCCAGCCAACTGCCGCGTCGTCTTTCTCCAAATATGGTTTTGCCAGCTACACAAACGTAGCGGACATTTTGGTAAAAAGCTCCAGGGTAGTTGTTGGTGACAAAATCAAGATTCCGGCGTGTCCAGCGTTCTTGGCTGATATGGGGTGTACCCAAGGTGATGAGAGTAGCAACCAAGGGGTGAGCTTTCCAGATGGGTGGTTGTACGTTACCGCTTGAGAAATAAGGTTTTTCTCCCAGGTAAATGCGGGAGATCCAACCTCCTGCTGAGTGACCAATCAAGTTGATTTGAGCAGCATTATGTTCTTGTAGTGTTTGTTTGACGGTGAGATCAAGTTGCTGCAAAATCGGTGTTACTGGTCTGCCACCAAGAGTGGGTATCCAGTCACGCCGCCGCAACGGTACTGTGACTGTGGGGAACCCCAACTCTCGGAGGGATTGTTCTAATTGGCGATAGGCGATCGCGCTTTCTAAATATCCAGGGACAATAATGGTAGGTAATGGCATTTTGGACTGATTGGGAATTGGGAATTGGGAATTGGGAATTGGGCATTGGGCATTGAGTCAGGACTTACGCAAACAATAGTCGAAACTCTTATTTTCATCTAGCGGCAATTCATGAATTGCCTAAAGTAGGGTGTAGTTTTGCGAAGTCCTATGAGTATGGAACGTGGGGCAGTAGGTATTAAGAATTGCTAGTTATTTTGTATCATTCCCCATGCCCTATGCCCCATGCCCTATTCCCAAATCTGCCAAAGAGCAAAGCTAGCTACAGTTTGCGGCCGGGTTGATGTGGTAATATTGACTCGAAGTCCGCTTTATTCCGTGTTACAAGCGAACTTAAAATCTATAATTAAGAGCGTAACTGACTCAAAAGCAGTTAGCTAGTAAAACAGGTGACTTGAACAGGCAAAGTCTATATCTTGAGACTGACGCGATCGCCTTCACTAGCAACTACTCTAGTTTTCAGTTTTTGTTGTGCATCTTTTCACAAAATTCAAAATTCACAACCGATCATTTACAGAAACCTCATCACTAAATGCGATTTCATTGGTTCAACAAAGCGTTTTTAAGATAAAAACTGCAAAAAATGCTATCTAGCCGTTTTGAGTATCGGCAGAGAAAGTTATTATTTTTATAGGGGTGTGCCTATTGCATTAAAAATCAAATTGCCTTGCTAGTCAACTGCCATTGAGCCGAGTGAACGATAACAGCTATGTCTTACGTCTCCCTGCTAAAAAATATACCAGAAATCTTAAGCCAGCCAACTGGGATAGCAGCTATAGCATCTGTTGGTATCCACGGTGCTATTGCGTTAATTGTGCCATTGATGCCTGTAGATTCTAGCCAACCAAAAGAATCAGTGTCATCAAAATCAGTTGGAGTTTTAGAATTAAGCCAAGCAGACCAAGCCCGTCTACCAGAGTCTGCAAATCAAAGCCAAGTTGCTTTGCAACCACAACTTCCAGAACTACTCCCACAACAGCAACTACCACAACAACCGCAAGTTACACTTCTTAATCCAGGCACTCAAACTTCTCTAACGCCTGTCATACCACCTGCTTACATGCAGCCGATATCGCCGCCAATTCCCACAACAAGCACTAGATATAGGACTAATTACTTGCCCAAACCACAGTCTAGGGACTGGGTAATTCCTAAAAATTCTTTTGCCGATACATCTGGTTTTAATACGGCTAACACAAAACCTAATATTTCAAGGCCTAATTTAAGTGGCAGGAACATAACAGGATTCAAACCACAGCCTGGAAGTAACCTACCAGCAGTAGATCGTGGTTCAATACCCTTAGATCTGAAGAATTCTCAGCCTCTCAGCCCTTCTGTAACACCTAATACAATAGCTGACAGTTCTACCACTTCACCAACCAAGCAACCGGGCAGTTTTCAAGTCCCTCAAAACCAACCACTAATTAATCCTCCAGGACAGCCTTCAAATCTTGTTGATAATTTAACACCAACAGATAGAAATGCTTCCTTGCCAGATACTTCTGCGCCGAAGATACCTGAGTTGCCACAAACATCCAAAAAGGGGAGCTTGTTAGCTTTGGCAGCTCACGCAAAACTCAGAGACAAAGTTACGAAAGAAAATCCCAATTCCCAAGAAAAGCCAGTTATCCGTGAAATAATTGCTACAGATAAACCTGGTCTTGAAGGTACAGAAGTCCTAGGTTATTTAGTAGTAAACCCTCAAGGTAAGCACAAGATTGAGTATGATGAAGATAAGCCAGTCGCCCCTGAGTTGAGATCACAGATAACGCAATATTTCAATTCCAAGGCTCCCAAGGCAGATAAGCAGACTAACCTTTATCCATTTAACCTGCGTTTCCAAAACAACAGCAACAATAATGCTGGGGCTACTCAAGGGCAAACGTCAGGTGTAATTACTCCTCCCAAACCGTCGTCTGGGGAAGTTACTGGTAATCAGCCAACGCCATCACCAGCAACGACTAATAAACTGATGCAGGAACTGCGAAATAGAAACGGTAAATCCTCCCCTGCATCCACAACTCCTGTTAAACCATCGTCTACACAGGAAGCGAATAAAACTCAGGTGTCACCCTCTGTAACATCAACACCTCGTCCAAGCCTAATACAAGAATTGAACAAACTAAGGCAAGAAAGACAAAACTCTAATTCAGAAAAATGAAACAGGAATAGCCTTTCGGGTGACATTCCCTAATACGTAGCGCTCTTGAAATTGCAATGCAACAGGTCTTTGATATATCAAAGAACTGTTGCATTAGACTTTCGGGCAGTTTACCAGCCTTGTTCCGCTTGTTGGGCAACATAAGTGGCTAGGTCGAAAATTTCTTGAGCGCTCAATTTGTCTTTGAAAGCGGGCATAGCATTTTTGCCGTTCTGTACCTGGTGGATAATTGCCTGAATTGAGTCTTGTTCATAATTTGCCAGGTATTTTAATAATGCTTCCTTTTTCAAGGTTTTCTGAGGAATGAGGATGTTACCACCACCTATATGGCAAGAAGCACAGTTATCGTTGAAGATTTTAGCAGGGTTGGATACTTCAGCAGCTAGTGCAGGATGAATAAATGTCAATGTAAATAGAGCGATCGCCGACACTAATATTAATACAAGTATTCTCAAGATATTCTCCTCGTAAAAAGCCTCCAGCAACTAAAAACCATATCGAGTTACCTATTTTGGGTTTTCTAGAAAGAATCCACAAAATAGTTATAGCGGTTCTCGCTTAAATGCGTTAAACTCCTACCCTGACCCACTGTGTTACGCGCCTTAACAGCCTGGTGACAAGTGGCGTGAGAGTGGCTAATAGGACGGACGCGTGGAGTGTTTGTTCTATTTAACGAACTGAGAAACGCTAAATATCTAAACTTGCCAACAGCTATTTGTACTCTACCCTATAAGGTTCCAGTCTCTGGAGAGTATAAACGCGATCCATTTTTAATGTAGGCAAATTTGAACATAATTAGCGGTGACGAGTTCATAACCTCCATCGCCATATGGCGTTGAGTATTTTGGGCGGAAATAGAACTCGTCACCGCTATTTATCTATCTATCGTCATGGGCCACTGTAGGAATGTGGCGTGTTAGCCTTTAACTTCACTGGAGAGTTGGGAAAATTTATTGTCTCAATAAAGCTGTTTCTAGCTATTCGACAATGATTTTACCAGCCATGCCAGCACCACGGTGGGGAGTGCAGTAGAAATTGTATTCACCAGCAGGTGCGTCTGCGGGGAAAGTGCTTTTTACTGTTTGACCGGGATTCAACAACAACTTAGTCTGAGACAGAGAACCTGCTAAAGCTTTGTCCTGATTTGGGATTTTCGCAGCGTCAAACACAACATTATGGGGAGCAAGTTTGTTGTTCACCCATTCAATTGTATCGCCTGGTTTAATTGTCAACTTTTTGGGTTGGAATTGTAGTAGTCCCTTATCACTGCCTAGTTTCACTTGGTATGTTTCAGCCGCAGCACTAGGAGTAAAAACAGCGAAGCTGCTAACAACTAAAACAATTGTCAATACAGCTAAACTAAAGCGCCGCAAACTTGCCGCAATTGATTTCATGACTCTCTCCTAACAATAGTTTTTATTTTGCTTATTTCATTTTAAATAAAATCAACCCCAAAGTATGACAATCTGTCGTAGATAGAATTTTTTTTAATAATTGGGAACAACAGATAGCAAAAAATGGTGCAAATAGCAATAACTCAAAGATAAGTTTACACCAAAATTTTTCAGGTAAAAAAGTCAGGTAAACATTTAAAATAAGAGATTTTGATTGTTTATTGAGAAATAACCTTGTTTTTCAAAAGTTTTCTGTGCCCCAACCAGGAGCCTTTTGTGCTGCTGTGAGAATGAAAGCGGCTATACATACTTTCTACTTGCTGTTGGGATAGCAAACTGGGGACTGGGGACTGGGGACTGGGGACTGGGGACTGGGGACTGGGGACTGGGGACTGGGGACTGGGAACTGGGGGCTGGGGACTGGGGACTGGGGACTGGGGGCTGGGGACTGGGGACTGGGGACTGGGGACTGGGGACTGGGGACTGGGGACTGGGGACTGGGGACTGGGGACTGGGGACTGGGGACTGGGGACTGGGGACTGGGGACTGGGGACTGGGTTAAGAGTTTTCCCAATTACCAATTCCCAATTACCAATTACCAATTCCCCATTCCCAATTCCCAATTACCAATTACCAATTCCCCATTCCCAATTCCCAATTCCCAATTCCCAATTCCCAATTCCCAATTCCCAATACTTCGGCTTCGCTCAGTACAAGTTCCCAATTCCCAATTCCCAATGACTCAGCACCAATTTTAGTACTTAGTAGTAAATCTTACCACCACCCCACTGATTACCAACAATTTTTGGTTGCAGGAGAATATGACCAGCGATCGCTACCAAGTCATCGTCTGTGAGATTTCGCATTTCTGTGAAAATATCTGCACTCTTGGTGCTGGGATGTAATTCTGAAATATCGTCTTCTCCATCATAGGTAGTGGGATTTTTCATGTAGTCCACCAATCCTTCAATATTGTTACGGTTTGGTGTTGCCAGTGCTAGGGCTTCTGGTTCAAGTCCCACGTTTTGGTTGGTCTTAGTAACGCCGCCAACATGACATTGGGCACAAGCGTATTGAAATAAAGCTTTGCCCTCTTTGACTTGTTTCAGGCTGAGTACGATGGTATCACCATCTTCGTTTAATGGCACTGTTCGGGTAGCTTCGTTCAGTTCCACCGCTGTAGCGCTACCGACAATCATCTGAAACGTCAGTAAAATAGTCACCACAACAACGCCAATTAGTCTTTTAAACATGTTTCCCCTTCAAGATTTTGACGCTCAACACAGCTAATAAAACGATGCTCAATCTCCCCATCACCAGTCCTTAGCGATGAGCCAAAGTCTGAAACAGTCCTTTAGGTGACATCAGTATCACTCACCGAGCCATTAGTACCTTTTCGGTGTATTTCAGACAATAATTGCGAAATAATTGCCTTTGCATCTTCTAACGCCAAAAGGGTCTTTTGGTGTTTGTAGGCAATTCCCAGTTGGTTGCACAGAGAAAACACTTTTTCTACAGGAATGCTGTAGTCTGTTGCTATCTCTGCGATCGATAGGTCTGCAAAACTCATAATGTTTGTTAACTGACAGATAGAGATTGAGTCGCTGTAATACCAATATCACGTTAGGAGTGCAATTTGTCGCCCAAAATACGGTTTAGGGATCGGGGGAGGGGGAAAGGCGCAGGGGAGGTGGGGGGATGGGGGAGATGGGGAGGTGGGGGGATGGGGGAGATGAGGGAGATGGGGGAATAGCAACAGTCATTAGTCAACAAACTATTATCCTTTCCCCCCTGTAAAAGTCACGCTTTGAATGAAGTAGCGGTTGAAAAAGGCATAAATTCCTAAAGCTGGTAAGGTGAATACCATAGAAGCGGCCATAATGTAGTTCCAATAGCTGATATATTGACCTTTGAAGGTATTCAGTCCTAAAGGCAGGGTAAACATTTCTGGTTCAAACAGGATAACCACAGGTAGTAAAAAATTATTCCAACTTGCCATGAATACAAAAACTGCTTGTGTTGCTAATGCTGGTTTTGCTAGAGGTAAAACAATATGCCGGAAAATCCCAAAGGTGTCTAAGCCATCAAGCTGAGCTGCTTGTTCTAGTTCCCTAGGAAAATTGACGAAAAACTGCCGCATCATGAAGATAAAAGTAGCATTAACCATGCTAGGGACAATCATACCCTGATAGGAATTGAGCCAGCCGATCGCTTTCAAAATCAAAAATGTCGGAATCAGGGTAATTTGTGCTGGAACGGCTAATACTGCCAAAATTAAGAAGAACCAGAAGCGTTTGCCCACAAAGCGCAGTCTAGCTAAGGCATAACCTGCCATTGAGTTGAACAGCAAGTTGAATACAGTCACACTGACAGCAATAATTACACTATTGAATAGCCAGCGTAAAAACAGCGGTTCTTGCTGGAAGAGTTGCTGATAATTTTCGAGAGTAAAATTTTTAGGTAAGAAATTGGGTTCGCCGCTGACAATCTCCGATAGCGGTTTAAACGATGCCGAAAGTGCCCACAAGAAAGGAATCAGCGTGATTAGCGCATAGACACTCAGCAAGAAGTATAACAGTAATTTGAGCCAGGAAAACCGATAAGTACCAGTCACATCCTTTCGCCTCCGAAAAGTCGCCGCTGAATCAAAGTGATAGCAATGATTACCACTGCCAACACAAAGGCGATCGCAGCGGCATATCCCATTTGTAGATTGCGAAATACAGTTTGGTAAATTAGTAGTACTAAAGTCAGGGTAGCGTTGTTTGGGCCCCCAGTACCGCCAGAGAAGATATAAGACTGGTCAAATAATTGAAAAGTCCCTATCACCCCCATTGCCACCACAAAAAAAGTTACAGGCTGGAGCAAAGGAATAGTAATATAGACAAACTGCTGCCACCAATTTGCCCCATCGAGTTCTGCCGCTTCATAAAGTTTTTGGGGAATATCCTGCAACGCCGCTAAGTAAATCACCATGAAAAATGGCGCAGTTGACCAAATATTCATAATCATGATGGCTTTAAGGGCAACTGCTGGATCACCTAACCAGTTATACCTAGGTAATCCTACAAAAGCCAGAACATCATTTAACAGCCCATCGGTGTTATAAATCCACATGAAAATCAGCGTCAGCACTGCTGAAGAAGTGACTGTAGGCAAAAAGTAAAGGATGCGCCACCAGTTTTTGCCACGAATACCAGCATTCAGCGTTACAGCCAGAACTAAAGCTAAAATAGTTTGAGTGGGCACAACTATTGCGACATATTCTACTGTGTTTCTCAAGGCAATCCCAACTCGTTCATCCTCAATTAATCGCGTGAAATTGCCAAAGCCAATGAACTTGTATTCAATACCACCCAGAAGTCGGACTTTGTGGAGCGAAAGAAAAACAGCGTAGAGAATAGGCAGTACCACAAAAGTTCCCACAACTAAAATGGTGGGAGTCATAAACAAGTACCCAGCCAGGTTTTCTGTGATATTCCACTTCGGGTATCTGCCCCGCCTTCTAATTTCAAACACAACAGAACCTCCACCTGATAACGCACTAATAGCATTTCACTCAATCACGGATACAAATTTTTTCACCCCTGCACCCCTGCTCCCTTGCACCCCTGCACCCCTGCTGCCTATTCGTATCAACATCAAAATAAAACTGTATAACCCTGTTGTAGCGATGGGTTGTGCATAATTATTGATCGTACCCCTGTGAAAAAAGCATGAAATCCTTATAAGGTTTGATATCATGTCCGCCTGATCAGTTATTATTCGGTGCGTCTGTGCAGAAAGCTGAAAACCCTCGCCCCTGCTCCCCTGCTCCCCTGCTCCCCTGCTGCGTTAATGATAAGTCTTTAACCAGACATGATATGAGAGGTTTTTTTGAGTAAATCCTATCAGTCCTTAGCAAATCCTTGGACATAAGTCAATATCCTGCGTTAAGCTAATTTCACCGTTTTCAAACCATAGGATTTTTACAGGCACAGTTCTGTTGATTTTTCTTCCTGTGCCTTTAGGCAAAGGTTTCCCAATTTATGATGAGGTCTTATGACATTTGTGGTTCCAGTCCAGTACAACTTCTTGCCTCGCTTTTACAAACTGGCAAGCGTCAGTGTGCTTTCTAACATGATGGTACCTCTGGCAGGTCTGGTTGACATTGCCTTTTTAGGACATTTAGCAGACATTCGTCACTTGGCTGGAGTTATCCTAGCAACCATTCTCTTCGACTACCTTTATCGTGTATTGAAGTTTTTGCGCTCCAGCACTAATGCCTTGACTGCACATGCTGTTGGTTGCGATGACCCCAAAGCTGTCTTGTTAGCAGGACTAAGAAGTGGATTGATGGCGTTAGCTATTGGTTTACTAATGATAGTGCTGCAATACGCTCTGCAAAAGATTGGATTTACCATCCTTAGCGGTTCCCCAGAAATAGAAGCCTCTGGGGTTGATTATTTCTACGCCCGCATTTGGGGAGCGCCTGCTGTCTTGCTCAACTTTGTTTTGATTGGTTGGTTTCTAGGGCGAGAAATGAATAGTGTGGTGCTGGTGATGTCTATCATTGGTAATGGTTCTAATGTGCTGCTGGATTATTTGATGATTGTCAAATGGGGCTGGGAAAGCATGGGAGCCGGACTAGCAACAGCCATCAGTCAGTATCTAGCGTTAGCGATAGGTTTGATTGGGGTTTGCTTTACAATTCCTTGGAAAGTATTACCAACCGCTTTGCAAGAAGTTTTTGATTGGGCTGCTCTCAAAGAGACTGTTGCACTCAAGAGTAATATTCTGCTGCGATTTCTAGCGCTGATTTCCACCTACGCTATCTTCACAAATTTGAGTGCGTCAATGGGAACAATCGTCTTGGCAGAAAACGGGTTGCTTCTCCAGATTGCTCTTTTAAGTCAGTTCACAGTTCAAGGCGTAGGAATGACAACTCAAACGCTGATTGGAAACTTTCAAGGCAAAGGCACAAAAGAGCAAATGATTCCATTGCTGGCTGTCTCTATATTTACAAGTTTGCTCATGTCCCTGGCTTTCGCCGTAGCGTCTGTTATCTTCCCAGATACAGTATTTGGACTGTTAACTAATCATACAGAAGTCAACCAAAATATCAGTGCTTACACAGTTTGGTTACTGCCCCTTTTAGGGTTCACTGCTATTGCCTTCATGCTGGAAGGGTACTTCATCGGTTTAAAGGAAGGTGCAATACTGCGTAATGCCGTCCTCCTGGCTTTTGGATTAGGTTTTTTACCCCTGGCTGTCACAGCATGGTATCTCCACAATAACCACCTGCTTTGGATGTCTCTTGTATCTTATATGACAACTCTTATTTTAGTGCTAGGTTTACAGCTACCCCGTACTCTAGGCAAGCAAAACCTCAATAATCAGGAATTAATTCCTAGTTCTTGATTGCCTTCGATGCGATCGCTTTTGATTATGCATGGTTTTGTGGAGCGATCGCTAATTTCTGAATCACTCCATCGCTTTAATCTGCTGATTTGCTGCGTTCTGCGCCCGCAACATCGCCTGTTTTAATGGTTGTTGTCCTAATAAGGCGCTGACAAACTGATTATCGAAGTTATTGGCAATTGGCGCTGGATAATCGCCAACCTGCCAAGGTGTAGCATAATCAACTCCCGCCACTAATGGCTTTCTCAGGGGGTCTTGGTCATAACCTAACTTCTGTGCCACTGATTCACGCGTTGGCAATGCAAACCCTGTTCCTGTCCACTTTTGCATTCCTTGTTTGCCAGTGAGATAGGAAATCAACTTCCAGGCTTCAGCTTTATGCTGTGACTGCTTATTCATTACGTAAGCAACAGTAAAAACCATAGTACCTTTTTTATCATTAATAGTAGGCACTTCTGCGGTAGCAAACTCCAGTTGGGGAAAGGTTTCAGTTAAGTAAGGAATTGCCCAGTTACCTTCAATCACCATTGCTACTTTGCCCTGACCAAACATTTCGCTACCTGAGTTTGTACCAACATCAGATTTTTGGGCAGAGGAGTGGTCTTTTTGATACTGGTCTATCACTAATTGCAATCCCCGCAAACTTGCCTCACTAGCAAAAGCAGCCTCATTGTTTTGGTTAACAATTTGCCCACCAAAGGCTTTGATTTTGTAAGCCTGACGCGCCAACTCTGGGGTTATTCCCAAACCATATCTGTTAAGTTTACCTGTCAATAGTCGAGAATAATTGCGTAATTCATCCCAAGTAGTGGGAGGATTAGTTAAACCAGCGGCAGCGAAAGCTTTTTTGTTATAAAACAAAGCTAAGGTAGAATAATCTTTGGGAAAACCATAAATATGATTCTGGTACTTGAAGCTATTCAACAAATTTACTTTAAAGTCTGCTAAATCAAATTCAGGTGTAATGTAGGTATCTAGCGGCTCTAAAACATGCTGGCTCATTAAAAAAGGAGCTTCTAACGCATCTAAATAAAAAACATCGGGTGCTGCTTCTCCAACTAAGCGTGTTTTAATCACATCCATGTATTGGTCGGAAATCACTTCATATTTGACTTTAATAGTTGGATATTGTGCTTCAAAGTCTTTGATTACTGTTTTTAAGAGTTTTTGCTCAATGGGAGAACCTCCCCAACCACTGAGTTTAACTGTGACTTGAGTGGGGGGTTGTAAATTGTGGCAAGCAATAAAAGCAATTGCGATCGCTATCACTACTCCCCAAAATTTAAATAAGCTTCTTCTACTCACAAATTATGTCAAATTTCTTTTTTTTTACTTATAGCGAATTATCATTAAGTAATCTACACCATCGAAACAATTCATCAATTGCCTTTAGGGACTTCCAAGTAAAAAAATATTCCACTGTTCACAGTTATCAGTCATCAGTCAACAGTCATCAGTCAACAACTCCAACCGAAATGATTTATTTTCTGCAAGTCCCTTACAATTAAGTTTAAATTTTACTCGAATGTATAACTCATTTGTAGTTTTGTTGAGAAATACAAGAGAAAATAACGAAAAATTCTCGTCAACGCTTATAAAGGAATACTGATACTAAGTTGCGTTCAAAAATAGCATCTAGATATGGGGAAGTAACATCCTCCTCATCTCCCTCATCTCCCTCATCTCCCTCATCCCCCCACTACCTTTGAATGCAACTCGGTATGAATATTTCAAAAACTGGACTCGTGCCAGGACACTTCACCCTTACATTTGAGGTTTATGAATTCTGTTCAGGTTGAAACTGCTGCGCCTCTGAGTCTGGAAATTCCCGAAATTGCCGCACCATCAACAGTACTCTCTCCCACTTCCACACCTACCCCCCGAATTGCTAAGCAGGCTATTCGCAACAGCTTAACAGCTTCTACTATTGATGGTGTTCTAGCAGCGGTTTTCGGCTTAACTACAGGCGGCATTTTGCTCAGTAATTTTTTGGTAGAGTTAGATGCCAGTCCAGTGGTGTTTGGGTTACTGTCCTCTATCCCCATGCTGGTAAATCTCATTCAACCTGTGGGTGCTTACCTATCGGAACGCACTACTAGCCGCTTTCAGTATGCGCTGCGGACTCATGGAATTGCTAGAACACTGTGGTTGATTTTAGTTGTAGGTATTGCCACCTGCAATTGGGGAGGTTTTAATTCCCACCAATTACTAATCTTAACACTGTCTATTATCTCAGTCACCCATCTTTTGGGAGGGCTAGGAAGCGCATCGTGGCTCAGTTGGATAGCTATGATAGTACCGAAGCAATTGCGAGGCAGATATTTTGGTCTACGCAATAGCGCCGTTAGCCTAACTAATTTGCTTTGCTTACCAATAGCCGGCTTAGCTGTATCGCATTGGCCTGGTGGAACTTTACAAGGCTATGGAATAGTGCTGCTGTTAGGTATTTTGCTGGGGATTTTGAGTATATTATGCCAGTATTTTCAATTGGATATGAATCCACAATTGCAAAACACTGTTGTGGCTTCTTCTGTTGAGAAGAAAAGTTTTGTATCTGAAGAAGAATCAGCTGGAGAATTAATTCCTAAACTGAATGTTACCCCACCACAAAACAATTTTGCCAGTATTATCTCGAATAATTCTAATTTTTTGAAGTTTTTGGTTTATTTCAGCTTATGGGCACTTGCTGTTAATATTAGCTCACCTTTTTTCAACCTCTACATGCTCGACAAGCTGGATTTAGATGTGAGTTGGGTGACGCTTTACAGTAGTATCCAGGCGGGGGCAAATTTGCTGATGATGATGTTATGGGGCAAGTTAGCAGACAAAATAGGCAATCGTCCCATTCTGCTGTTGGTGGGGATTTTAGTTGCAGTTACCCCAGTGTTTTGGCTAGGGATTGGCAGTAATCGCCTTGATATCTGGCTATGGTTGCCGCTGTTACATGTTTTGGCTGGAGTGACTTGGGCGGCAATTGACTTGTGTAACAACAATATACAGATAGGAATTGCACCAATTAAAAATCAGTCTATATATTTTGCGATCGCAGCTGCTGTTGCAGGAGGTAGTGGTGCTTTAGGCACAATCATAGGCAGCTTCATCGCCCAATTTATCGGATATGGAGGTTTACTAGGATTATTTGCCGTCTCTAGTTTGTTGCGATTAGTAGCACTTGTCCCCTTGATTTTTGTGCAAGAACCGGGAAGATGAGCAGGGGGGTGGGGGAGCGGGGGAGCAGGGGGAGATGAGGGGGATGAGGGAGAATAAGCAATTCCCCATGCCCCATGCTCCATGCTCCATGCTCCATGCTTACTCAGCTGCTGTAGAACTGAGGGTCATTGTCTCCCACAATACTATTGGGTGCGTGGTTGGTATTGGCTGGTGCAAAGCTATTAGCTGTGCTAACGTTTGCTTTAACTGGGTGCGGGGTACGATGTCATCGACAAAGCCATGTTTGAGTAAATCTTCGGCTGTTTGAAAATCATCTGGCAGTTTTTCCCGCAGGGTTTGCTCAATTACCCGCCGCCCTGCAAAGCCAATGGTTGCTTTTGGTTCTGCGAGGATGATATCGCCTAACATGGCGAAGCTAGCGGTAACGCCGCCTGTGGTGGGATTGGTCAAAACAGGAATGTACAATAGTCTGGCATGGCGATGGCGTTCTAAGGCTGCGGATATTTTTGCCATCTGCATCAAAGAGAGCATTCCTTCTTGCATCCTTGCTCCACCTGATGTGCAGACGATGATTACAGGATACCGCCGCTGAGTGGCTTGTTCAATCAAGCGAGTCAGTTTTTCTCCGACGACGGAACCCATACTACCACCCATGAAGCGGAAGTCCATAACCCCAAGGGCAACGGGTAAGCCGTTAATTTGACCTAAACCAGTTTTAACTGCATCTGCTAAACCAATTTTTTCTTCTGTTTCCCGCAAGCGATCGCCATATGGTTTGCGATCGCGAAATTGTAGCGGATCTGTAGATCGCAGATGCTCATCTATCGGTCTCCAGGTATTAGGATCTATCAATTGACGGATACGTTCATCGCTATCCACCCGATTGTGATGACCACATTCAACGCAAACCATCTGATTTGCTCTCAGGTCTTTTGTATAGGTTAATACACCACATTTAGAACACTTATGCCACAGTCCATCAGCAATTTCACGTTCTTGACGTTCTAGGCTGGTAGATCCTGATTTACGTCGATTTGCAAACCAATCAAATAGAGACTTTAAACCGCGTGATTCTTCGTTGTTTGCCATTTTTATTTTATTCAAGTGGTTATCGAGGTCGAAAACAGGTCAAGCTGCTACGGGGCGTTTAGGGTAAAAAGTTCTAAGTCCAGAGTTATTAATTCTAACTCTTGACCAATGCTTTCAAAGTCTCCTGATTTGCCGTTATACAAACGCAAACAACACCCCTTTTTGGCTCTTGAACGCCAGATGCTTTGAGCTGGCATTGCCCGCCTACTGCACTGGCTCACGCCACTCCCAAAGGCTGGCTGTCGGGAAACCCGCTCACGGGGGTGGCTCCTCTTGACTACATCGTCAAATTACGCTTTTAAGCAATTTAGACCTTATTTTGCATCTTTGGTTGCCAGCTTAACGAAATTACTTGTGCCAATACAAGTCCTTTGGATGAAGAAGAGGGAGAAAGGGAAAAGGTATACTATTCTTCGTTAAGAGGGTAATACAAGTCACAGGCTGATATTACCAAAGTGTCAAAAGTCAATGAGGTAATGACAGCTACAGTCATGGAGGCTGAGGGTTGCTGATGATGAATTGATGAAATAACCGAGCATTTAAAAGATTTCAATTTTTAATTTTCAATTTTCATTTTTCAATTCGTCTTCTGATTTTTCAACTAGCTGGAAAAAACAACCGTAAATAGGCAGACAAAATTGCTTCGCCGCCAAACACAGTAATTAAAGATCCTAAAGCCAAAAAAGGGCCAAAAGGTATCTTTCGACCCTTTTTTCGCCCTGATAGTATGATTGTGGCAATACCCACCAATGCCCCAACTGCACAAGCAATAAACTCAGCTAAGAGCAAATACTTCCAACCCAACCAAGCGCCCATCATGGCTGCGAGTTTGGCATCACCTGCGCCCATTGCAGGTTTTCCTAAAGCCATTGAACCAAAAATAGCGATCGCATCAAATAGCCATAAGCCTAGTACAGCACCTACTATAGCCATCATCAGATGCTTGATTAATCCCTGCCAACTAGCTTCTGAAAAAAAACCAACTGTCATTTGAAAGATAATTCCTACTACCAACCCCGACTGGGTAAGTGCATTGGGTAGGGTCATCGTATCTAAATCAATCAGCGATAAGGCTAATAACCAACTGCAAAAAGCCCAGTATCCTATTGTAGCAACAGAAACATGAAATAATAAAAATATCAGCAAAAATATGATACCTGTCAGCGCTTCTACTACAGGATAACGCACAGAAATTTTGCTTTTACAATAACGGCATCGCCCTCCAAGCCATACCCATCCCAGCACTGGGACATTATCATAAGCTTTTAGCTGGTTTAAGCAATGAGGACAGCGAGAAGGCGGCCAAAGAATTGACAACCTAGCTGGTAGTCGGTAAACTACAACGTTGATAAAACTGCCAATAGATGCACCCAATACGAAAACTATGATACTCGCCGGGACGACCATCAAAATGTCCATGTTGTCCTTTGTCATTAGTCCTTTGTCATTTGTCGTTTATCTTTTAGCTTTTGTCGATGACTAATGACCAATGACCAATAACTAGTACATGTAGGATTCAATTTGACTCAACAGTACAATGATACTCGCGCTTGACGACCATCAAAATGCCCATACTGTCCTTTGCCGATGGCCAAGGACTAGTACATGTACGATTCAATTTGACTCAACGGTATAAAACATTCTTGCGGTAACAGGACTGGTTGGCTAGTAAAAATCACTTTACCCCGATGAGTAACGCGATTAATTGCTACTCCTGATGGTTGCCCAGTGATTTCAGGATGTACCTCGCAGTGGGTGTAGTAGATCTGCCCTGCTGCTCTGATCACGGCAGGATCAACCAAGGGAGGCTGTCTCTTAGGGGCAGTATAGTTTGCTTGTTCTTGTCGTAATGCGTACACTATCGACTGTTTATATGATTGCTAGATTTCTCTCTAGTTTATCCGAAACTTTTAGCAACGGTTGCCAAATTGGCTGAATTCTATTACAAATTATTTTTCTTCAAGAACTCTAATTAGTGCATCTCCCATAGCGCGGCAACCAAGAAGATTCTTACCTAAAGACATTATATCTCCTGTGCGATCGCCTTGTTCTAAAACTTGGAGTACAGCTTGTTCGATGCGGTCTGCTGCTTTTGGCTGGTCTAAAGCGTAACGTAACATCATTGCCGCACTGAGAACTTGTGCCAGAGGATTTGCTTTATCTTGTCCGGCGATATCGGGGGCGGAACCGTGGACAGGTTCAAATACGCCAGGGCCAGAAGCACCTAAACTCGCAGAGGGTAACATACCGATACTGCCTGTGAGCATAGCGGCTGCGTCAGAGAGAATATCACCAAACAAGTTGCCTGTAACGATAGTATCAAACTGTTTAGGAGCGCGTAACAGTTGCATGGCGGCGTTATCGACATACAGATGTGATAATTCCACATCTGGATATTCTGGGGATAGTTTCGTGATGCGATCGCGCCACAACTGAGATACTTCTAATACATTCGCTTTATCCACTGAACAAAGTTTTCCTTTGCGTTTCCGTGCTGCTTCAAAGGCAACTCTGCCAATGCGTTCAACTTCTGACTCAGTGTAAACCATCGTATTTACACCGCGTTTTTCACCAGTGTCAGTAGTAAAAATACCCTTGGGTTTGCCAAAGTAAATGCCACCAGTGAGTTCGCGTACCACCATAATATCCACACCTTCAACAACTTCGCGTTTCAAAGTCGAAGCGTCAATTAGCTGCGGCAAAATTTGGGCTGGGCGCAAATTAGCAAACAGTCCCAAACCCGCACGCAGCCCCAACAAACCGGCTTCAGGGCGTAGATTGGATGGCAGAGAATCCCACTTATAACCACCAATGGCTGCAAGTAACACAGCATCACTGTTGCGGCAAGTATCCAAGGTAGCAGATGGTAAGGGTTCGCCAGTCGCGTCAATTGCTGCACCACCAATTAGGGCTTCTTGAAATTCAAACTGTAAATCAAATTGCTGACCTACGATTTTTAGCACGTCTACCGCCACTGCCATAATTTCGGGGCCAATGCCATCGCCGGGGAGTAGGGTAATGCGGTAGTTCTGGGTCATAGCTGGTTTTTATTAAGTAAATGCTTGCAAATTAAATATCATACCGAGCAATATGGCAAAAAGGAAGCAAAATAAATACTTCCAGTCTCTTATCTCTAATCAATGCTCGTTTAATGCTCAAATAGTCTAATTTCAGCAATTTAGACCTAATTGGGAGCATTATTTGATACACACTAGTATTTTATAGTCATGCTCAACTAATGCTCATTCTACTAACTTCTCACCTGTCACCTTTATAGCCTGCTTTAACAGTTGAGCCACATACTTGTACCTCTCAGATGGTTGACCACTGGCTGACTTACTCTTACTCTCTTCCACCTTTGATTGCTAGCTATCAAGAATGTGGTTAACCATCTCTAATTCCCCCACTATCTCCTCAGCTTTATCACCAAGGGAGGGGGGTAAGCGGTAAACCTTGGTCACTGTCACTACTCGTAGTAAGGCGTACAGCCAATAAAAAAGCACCCCCTAAAGGGATGCCGTGAATAAATGATGGGATATGGAGTAGTGATTATTGACTCAACAGTGCAAATGCTCTCTCCAGAAGCATCTTAGCCTGATGCAAATTCAACAACCTTTCTTGGTCATACCTATCTGGGTAAGCCATCCTTCTACCTTCTAATGTGATTTTGATGAGTGCAGCTTGCTCATCAGTGGGGGATTCCATCATCTCTATCATTCTCCCTATTGTTTGAAAGTCAGCAAAATCAAGTGACCTTAACCCCCTACCCTGCTTGAATTGTGAGAGGGCAATAACAGGGAATGCCATCAACGAGGTGATGTAATTAGTCTTGTACCCTCTGTTGCCAGTTGGCTTGATGCCGTAGCGTTGACACAATTGGCTAAGTTCCTGGATGGTTTGGATTTCCAGTTCAGACCTTGTGAACATAAAATGAAAGTGTCCATCTATGGGTGGATATTGGCAGGTAGTAAGTTTGTCAGGCTGAGTACCTGCCAATTAATAGATTATTTATATGCACGCATATAAAACAATTGATATTTACAACTCTCAACAATGCCCAATCCTAAAGGTAATCCACAGAACTTAGAACCACTTCAGACAGACAGAGAGGAACCGTTAACAGCAAACCTCAGTTTTCGCGTCAGTGAAAGGATGAAGGAAGAGGTAAAGTCACATGATGACCCTGCTGAATTTTGCCGTCAAGCAATACAGGAGAAGCTAGATAAAGAAAAGAAAAAGTAGTCAACATCAAATATTAAGTTTTATCCAAATAAATTAAAAAATTATATATTTAGGGTTACTTTTTGCCCTGCATTAGTAAAGTTTTGCGTTCATTGATGACTTTTCTTTGAGCGCTTTTTTATGTCAGACGATGATTCGATACTTAAATACGCAAAACGTATGATTTCGCAATCTAGGGATAAAAAAATACATTTTAGAGTTTTTGAAGCGTTATGTCCGGTTAATTAGTTATGATTCCCATAGTCATTGCACCCCACCCGTCCTTTGTTTGAAGGGCGGGCATCCTGCCCACCCTACAAGATGTATAATTTATTTCTTGGAAATCACAAAGAGAGATTTTTGCGTAAGTCCGATTATTTTGGGGACTTTCTAATCAAAAATATCCCAAGTTTATGGCTATTTTAGTACATTTGTATGTAAATCGACTCTAGGAAAGATAGCAGAGTCTATTGGCTCGCCAGGTTTAAGAGTGGTGATTGAATTAATCTCTGGACTATCAATTTCTTCAATAGGTTGGTAAGGCCATGCATTCGGGCGGTTATGGAAAGTAACATCATCACCAGCCCAATTTGTCACTACTGCCCGTCGTACTCTAGAGGATGTGTTGCTTCCAGAATGATGAATTGTCATAAAATGATGCACTAAGCAATCTCCAGGTTCCATGTCCCAAGAGACAATTTCGTGAGGTTCTGGCTGGAAAGACAAGGAAGCATCCGAATGTTCACATAACTCCTGACTCCATAAATGAGAACCTTTGATATACTCTAATCGACCATTTTCTTGGGTGACACGATCTAAGGGTAGCCAAAATTTACAACACTTCCAGCCTTGTACAGGCCAGTAAGATTGATCGTTATGCCAACCTACACGACTGTTAATTTCCGGCTTTTTGGCAAAAAAACCGTCACATAATAAGTTGATTTTTTCCGATTTCAACAGTTGAGCAGCAAGCGTTGCTAGAGGAGATTCAAAAACCAAAGCACGGAAATCAGCATCTTTGAGCCAGATGCCACTATCATGCATGACCACATAACGTTCTATTTTATTGCTGCCGTGAATTCCCATAGAACCATGTAAAAGATTTCTCTCAATGGCTGTTTGCATTCGTTCTACCCAGAAGTCATCCAGAGCATTTTTAATGCAGATAACGCCGTCTTGCTCGAAAGCTTCAATATCTTGGGTGCTGATTTGGTGGGTGTTTGTCTTGAGCATTTTATATTTTTTTGTTTTGTAATTGACCTCGTTTGGATAAAATGACACTTTTTTGGTCATAAATTTATGCTTTAGCATGGACGTTACCTATGTCAACTACCCCTCAATGTAAATCCTTACAAAAGCTGTTGGCTGATGAGAGATGACTGATAATTAATGACTGATGATTGATGACTGTCAACAACTTTAAGTAGGATAATTTATTGATGAAATTTTAGTTAATTTATATATTGCACCAATTGCAAAAACAGCCATAGGTTATAAACCTATGGCTAACAGCTTTATTCACATCTTCCACCAGTTATTTAGTGCCAATTTTTTGAGGATGGGCAATGCTTTTAGTGCCATAAAACCCTGATTTTGACGTTGCGGGCATTGCCCGCCTCTGGGTTAATTGAGAATGGTGCAAGATATCAGTTTAGTTATAGTATTTCCCATTTTAGTGAAGTACAAGGTAGGGGCGTAAAGCTTTGCGCCCCTACAAATTTCTGTACCTCATTTGATTGGGAACCGCTATATTATCGTGACTTTTTAATAAATATGAGTGGGATAAGCGATGCTAAGCGGAATAGACTAGACAAGGCGAATAAATCTAACAAGCCAAAAGAACCAGCACTTTCAGCGAAGAAGCCACCTATGGTTGCTCCTAAAGCACCACTCGCTCCAGAAACGGCAGCTGCGATCGCAAAATAGATAGACTGATTTTTAATTGGTGCAATATCTATCTGTATATTGTTACTGCACAAATCAATAGCTGCCCAATTAGCACCAATGAACAGGTGTAATAGGGGTAGCCATAGCCATATATCAAGAGGAGTATTACCAACCCATAGCCATAGGCAAGGTATGATTGCAATCAAAATTCCACTCACAATCAGAATAGAACGATTGCCTATCTTGTCTGCTAATCTACCCCAAAACATCAACATCACTAGGTGCGCTCCTGATCGCAAGCTGTTGTAAACTGTGACCCAAGTGACATCTAGTGCTAAATTATCCAGCAAGTAAAGGTTAAAAAATGGAGCGCTAAGGTTAACACAAAGTGTCCAAATGCTGAAATAAAGTAGAAACATGAGAAAGTTAGTATTTTGCAATATGCTACTAACTAATTCATTTTGTAAAATTGACAATTTTGGAGCAGAAACTAATTGAGATATGCCATCAGTTTTATTTAATTCTGAGTCTGACTGTATCTCCTTTGTTTGAGTTGAGCTATGGAAATCATGGTTTTGCGATCGCGGATTCACATCTACCTTAAAATACTGAAATCCTATCCCCACAATTCCAAATACAACGCCTAGTAGCAAAATAATACCGTAACCTTGTTGACTCCCTCCATACCAAGCTGATACAGCTAGCCCTGCTAAAGGTAAAGAGATTAACTCGGTTAAATTGTTAGCGCTACTGCGAAAACCAAAATATTTACCTCGTAATTGTCGGGGAACTATCGTTGCTACCCAACTAAACCAGGATGCAGTTCCCAGTGCTTCTAAAAGATGGCTAAATAAGACAATTAATAGCGTTAGTCCTACCAATTGCTGGGAGTTCATTCCTCCCCAGCTGAAAATGGCAATACCTATTACCAAAATTAGCCACAGTAGTCGAGAAACTCCGTGAGTGTAAAGGGAATATTGAAAGCGGCTGGTAGTGCGTTCAGACAAGTAAGCACCTAATGGCTGAATGAGATTCACCAACATGGGTATAGAAGACAGCATCCCAAATACAACGGGACTAGCATCCAATTCCACTAGGAATTTACCAAGTAAAATTCCACCAGTACTAACTGTAAAAACAGCCCCAAAGACACCGTTGAGAGTGGAGGCTTTTAAACTGGTGCGAATGGAATCTTTAGAAAATCGCTCTTTTGCGGTTGGGGTAGGAGAAAGTATTCCTGGTGAGGCAATTTCAGGAATTTCTAGAGTTAGAGGTCTAGCTATTTCAATATCAATTGAATCCATAAATTTAACACTTAAGAATCAAGTATTGTGGGACTATTTCAATTGCACAAAAATTCCGTAAGTTGTTACGTATTTAAATTGCATATTCAATAGAGTTAACTATTGACTATCAACAGTTAGCAGTCAAAAACCACTATGAGTATTTCTGCTTTATTAATACGCTTTAGTCTAAAGCATTTGATCAATCAGTATTGTCAGGGAAAACAATGGGATTCTGGACTAAACATAGGGTACAAATAGACAATTCATATCCTTGGCGATGAGTAATCAGTTGAAGACTTTTGTAGTTTGTCAAGAGCAAAAATACTTATTATTTTACGACAATAATAGAAATAGTTCATTATTGATCTTATTTATTACTTTACTAAAAATAGTGTGAGTAATCCGTTTTACTCTCAGCAAATTTAAAAAAACCGCCTTAATTTGCAAAAGAACACTAAAAAAACTAGAAATCGAGGTGAAGTTAAATATGAGTTATAAAATATACATAGATATTTATGTAAAAAGCATTAACTACTCCTTAAGTAAATCCAATCATCTTGTACTTGAGCGATCGCGCCACCGGGAAATGGATCGGTTTGCGATCGGTTCGGGGCTACAATTAAAGCTGTTAATTTTTCAATATGTTCAAAATTGGGTGCATCAGTAAGTATTTCTTGTAATGCTTGTCGCATTACACGACGTTGCAGCGCCAGCGGTGCCTTCTGCAACACTCGACGATTTAACTTGAAACAAACACCAATTTCTTCATACCTCACTCCCCCTTCCATCGCTTCTTGGCGCAACTGCTGAGTAGCTTTTTCTAAATATTCCACTTCCGCTTGCAGAAGTTCGGCAGTTTGGGCTAGGGTTGATTCCACATTAGGATTAAAACTTTCTCGCAAATACGGTATTAACTCCTGACGGATGCGGTTGCGGGCGTATTTTACATCTTGATTGGTGGAATCTTCCCAAACTGGCAAATGAAACTCTTGACAAAATTGTTCTGTTTGTGAGCGAGTAACTTCTAAAAGTGGCCGTACTAGCATAATCTCCTTAGTCAGTGGGCGTTGCCAAGTTAGCGCTTGCAAACCATCAGCACCAGTACCCCGAATTAAGTTATAGAGGAGAGTTTCGGCGCGATCGCTTTTCGTGTGTCCTGTAACTATATATTGATAATTATTTGCTTGGGCGATGGCACTTAAAGCTTGATAACGCCAATTTCGTGCAGCCGCTTCGCTATTTAAAGGCTCATTAGCCGTTTCTAAATAAAAACATATATCCCAACTTAGAGCTAAACTTTTTACATGATTGGCATTAGCTTGAGAGTCAGAACGCCAGCGATGATCGCAGTGTGCGATACCTAAATGCCAACCCCATTTTAGTTGTAAATCTAACAGTAATTTTATTAAGCACAGAGAATCTTGTCCCCCAGAAACAGCAACTAATAGCCGCTGGTTATGCCCAAACAACTGGCGCGATTTGATAGTGCGATGTATTTTTGCATGTAAGTTAGTCCATACCATTTTTTGGGGAATTGGGAATTGGGAATTGGGAATTGGGAATTGGGAATTGGGAATTGGGAATTGTACTGAGCGACTTGTGCCGAGCGAAGTCGAGGTAAGCCGAAGTATTGGGTATTGGAGGTAAAATTTTCACCCTCATCCCCCTCATCCCCCTCATCTCCCTCATCTCCCCTGCCCCCCTGCTCCCCTGCTCCCTTATTTTTGACGACTACTTAGCCGCTATCAGTCGAATTTAAAGTGTACCCGATTGAGGACTATACGGGTTTTATTGTCGCCTTTAACATAAATCATAACTATTATGACAATCGCTCAACAATGACAAATTTATCTGAATATCACATTGGACTACTTATTTACCCTGGCATGACTCAGCTTGATATTACTGGGCCTCATCAGGTATTCGCCATTATGCCTAATACTCGTGTCCATTTATTGTGGAAGACTTTGCAGCCGGTGACAAGCAATGAGGGTATGACCATATTGCCGACAAAAAGCTTTGATAACTGTCCATCACTCGATGTTTTATGTGTTCCTGGTGGTGCTGTGGGACAGGTGGAAATGATGCGAGATGCCGAGGTGCTAGAATTTCTTCGGCAACAGGGTAAAACTGCAAAATACATTACCTCGGTGTGTACTGGTTCTTTGATTTTGGCGGCTGCGGGTTTGCTGCAAGGCTACCGCGCTGCTTGCCATTGGGCATTTCGTGACCAGTTGGCTATGTTGGGGGTTGAGGTGGGAACTGAAAGAGTAGTAGTTGACCGCAACCGCATTACAGGTGGTGGTGTGACTGCTGGTATTGATTTTGGGCTGACAGTTGCGGCTCATCTGTGTGGGGAAAATACTGCTAAGGTGATTCAACTATTATTAGAGTATAATCCTGCACCACCTTTTAATGCTGGTTCGCCGGAAAATGCCGGTGAGGCTTTGGTTGACCAAGTGAAAATATTGGGTAAACAGCTAATTGCTGCTTCTATGGCACAGACAAAGCAAACGGCTAAGTTACTTGGTATTTAGATGACTGATGGCTGATGACAGTTGACTGATGACTATTGACTATTGACAGTTGACAGTTGACTGATGACTATTGACTATTGACTATTGACTGTTCACTAATTTGTTAAATGTAATTTTGCTACCAATTCAGTACGGGCGGATACTTCCAATTTGCGAAACATCCTTTTCAAAGCTTGCTTGACAGAATTTTGTGTAATCCAAAGTTTTTCACCAATTTCGGCATTAGTTAACCCCTGCGCTACTAGTTCGGCAATTTGTAACTCTCGCGGTGTCAGGGGAGTGGTTGGAGGGGATTTCAATGTTGTTGGTTTCGCCCGTAGAGTTGCCATTTTTGCTGATAAATGAATGCATAAGGCGCTTAAGTCAGCTAAATCGTTGCCGTTAAAGGGAGGATTTCCTCTATCGCGGGCTAAGTTCAGCGTCCCTATAAGACCACCATCGCAAACAATGGGGCCAGTCATCACGTGTTCGTGGTCGTGGCGTGAGCAAAAATGCTTCCAATCTCCTGGGGATAATATCAATTGTTCATGGGCAGGAGCATGACGTTCAACTACGTAGCGTCCAACGGGATTGCTTTCTAAGCATACTGCTGGAATGCCTGGAATATCAATTTCAGCTGGTGACTGGTCGTCTAGGAAATAGATACCCCAATGTTGCACGCCAAAATGCTCGCTAATTTTATCAGCCAGAGCTAGTCTTAATTCTTGCTCATGGCGGACATTAGCGATCGCTTGAAATACGGCGTGAAGAGAATTAGGCATAAGTGTACCCACTTGGGGTCTATGCGGAGCTTCATAATTACTTCTATGCTAATACCAGCAAGAATAAAACGCTAATCTAACTGGTTACGCTAGGAGAAGCACATGACAGTTACAAAACTCTCTGCTCAGGAACTTTTCCGGGCTGCTTATGAAAACCGCTATACCTGGGATAAAAGTTTCCCAGGATATTCCGCAGATATTACTTATAAGTATGACGAGAAAGAATTCACAGGTCAAGTTCGCATTAACGCCAATCTCAAGGCTGATGTCTTGGGTGTAGATGACGAGCAAGCAAAGCAAGCGATTCACGGACAAGCTTGGGAAATAGCAATTCACCGCATCCGTCGCAGCTTTGAAGAAACTCACGGCGAAAATACCTTTAGCTATGGCGACACTGACTTAAGTGATGCAGTGGAGATTTTGCTTGGTGGGAAGTCCCAAGGCGATCGCTACAAAGTCCGCAATAATGAGGTATGTCTAGTTCACCGTCAAATCCACGGCGTTGTAGTGACAATTAACACCTTTAGCAGTCACGACACTGGCAAAGGCTATTTGTCTCACACCTATGATTCTGTATATCATGACCCCAAAACTGGGGAACAAAAAGGAGGCAGAAGCGAATTTACTGATGAGTATGAAAAAGTTGGCGACTATTTCATCCTCAATCGTCGAGAGATTCGCACCGAGACAGAAGGTAAACTGTCAATTCAGGAGTTTGTTTTCTCGAATATCAAATTGCTGGAACCTGCTGCTTAGTAATTCGTAATTCAGGCAGGTAGAACCACGTTGTATCTGGCAAGATAATAAAGCGATCGCTCTGGAAATTTAAAGGGCGATCGCTTTTATTTTTGGCGTTTGCAGTTATAGTATCAAGTCCATTTGATTACTTATTAAAACCGAAGAACCCCACCCCGCCAATGCTCTGCTTTGTCTCCCTGCCCCTAATCCCCATTAAATTCGGGTTAAGCCCGAATTTAATGGGGGCCCCGAGTTCCCCGTTCACGGGGAGGGGTTGGGGGTGGGGTGTAATGACTGTGGAATTATAACTAATTAACCGGACTTAATATTAAATGAAGCTATTATCTTATCTGTTCCACAGGTTCTTTTCCATCCGGAGGTTCAAACATCAGATCGAACACTGCGTTTGGCAGAAATCGATGTAAGACTCTCATATGATCTTCGGCATCTTGACGGTTGGCAAAACGAGCGACTGTGTGGGCTTGAGTGCTTGCTAAAATTCGCACAATCAGCCAAGGACGATAAAGCTTGTCCTTGAAAAACATGCGTTGAGAAATCATGTATTCTCCTTTTTCAAAAGTTGGTGTCGTATTTGGTTCTGACAATTAGGAATGAAGTTTTTACCTTGAGCTTTCAGGGGTAACTACTGCGTATAGATAGAGAACAAAACGCAATGTAATTACCCTATGCGAGAACAAGGAACCAAAAAGGGCCCAATGGCTATTTGACAAAAATCAAATTATGTGTGTCCACCCTTTTCAAGTTGGGGGACACAGCAAATTAAAAACCTCAGTTGGAATCTTTTCAAAATGCTCTAGAAGAAAATCCATGAGTGCCAGATGACGCAAGTCGCACCTGCTAGGAGAACGATAATTACGACCTCTTCTAAACCAACGTCGCACGGTAGAAGGTGAGCGTGAACAAATTTTGGCAATCATCTGGTAATCTACATCCCACTTGGCGTAAAAGCTGCGCGGCGAAAGTTCTAGTTGACAGTTGATGTAGATGTTGATTAAGGTGAGTTCTCGCTCTGTCAAAGAATGAGGATTATTCATCAGGCTAATTCCTCGTCAAGCGGTTCTATATCTTGCTCCCAAGCAGTATCAGCAAAGACAGCTATACTCTCTAATTCTTCTTCTGTTAGATGCAGCTTGGATGCATCAAATTCGCTATCAGAGTAATTACTGATGTGGGTTAATAGCTGTGTAATTCCAAAATCATCTAAGGCTTGGTGATCAGCATCAGTGCGATCGCTTTGGGAATTGCGCCATTGATCGCTAACTGGTTTTATCATGGTGACAGTCTCCTTTTGTTGGGGAGCCAGGAGTCAGCAGGAAGCGTCGGAAACTTGATTGCTGGCTTCTGACAAGATTTACAAAAAAGTCATTTTGCGATCGCATTACTTGTACCTCTACTGTTGGGGTAGAAGTTTGGTTGCATTGCGATCGTGTAATCCTGGAACAACTAGCCACAGCCACATCCGGCATTTGAATAACCGTAGTGATAAAAGTTCTTCAGGAAATTTTTGATTTCTGTGACCTTGCCAATGTCCCAAGTTGGAGAGTTGTTGCTTGGCGCAGGTTGGGCAAAGTTCGCCTGGTTGACCTTTGTCGATGGTGTAATTGGGGTCTTCTGAATTGAGGGGTTTGATTTCAGGAAATTTACCCGCTTTGGAATGAGGGCAGGGTTTACCGTCGAGTTCTGCGGGGATGATGCCGGTGCAAATTAGGTTGTCTGGATAGATGTTGCCATCGGGAGAAAGGAAGAGGGCTTTGGGTTCGGTGTTGTGAATATTCATTTTACAATGTAGATTGTATATTGCAATTTTAAATCTTACATTGTAAAATGTCAACAGACAGACCCAAAAATTCTTTTGACTTCTAACCTCTCTCTATGTATTTGAATCCAGCCTGATCAGCAACTAAAGTTAGATATTTCGATGTAGCTAGAGTTGGCTCATAGGCGCTGTTTTCCCATTGACTAACTGTTTGCTGATAGACACCGAGCCTTTGTGCAAACTCTGCCTGTGTTAATCCCATGTGAAGCCGCAATGCTTTGATTAGTTCAGCATTCCAAAGCACAGTATCACCTTGAAGCTGAACTCGATAGTTATTAGGAGGTTTAAAAAATCTTACTTGCTGCTTATCAAAATCAACATCTTCAACCCGATATCCTGCTTCTATCCAGGCTGAAGCTTGTAATGCGCCTTTGCTGCGATTACTCCACCACGCCCGCTTACTTTTTGCTGAATTAGGCAAAGTATCTTTTATTAAAGTCTCAATTTCAGCAAATGATAAAGTTATTTCATTTTGATCGCTGCCACGCAAAAAGTCTAGGAGTGGCTGGTATTTGCTGCCCTCCTTCATGTCACATCTTCCTTTGCTAGCATTTATTACCTTCTGCCAATCAGTTAGCCTTGGGTTAGCCTGCGACTCTCAAAGTCATTAATGTGTCCTGGCTGAACAATTAAATTGTGAAACTCTTCACAAATTGATTTGATTAAATCTTCATTCTCTCCTGTTAGATAACGTCCATGCATGAGTCTATTCCTCAATACACGAATCTGGTTAATTTTGTATATAATTGTATTTCGCTCTTGTTTACCAACGAAGCTAGCGAATGTTAACTGAGAAGGAAGTACTGGCTTCTTGCCTCCTTGTGAGTAATCAACCATGCCTGTTTCTAAGTCATCAACCATTCTGATCATGTCTGATAAATCTGTGAAATTTGCATGGTAAAGCCAGTGCATAAGTAGAGGATTATGCCACTGATCATTAGCTTCCTGTTTCTGACTCTCTACTGCTTTGCTTTTGCATTCTTCATATTTTTGCAGTTTCTCTTCCCATTTATCTCCGTATTTATTTTTGTAACTTTCAATGTTTTGTTTAGCATCTTCTATATATTGCTCAAGAGTACTTTCCCATCCAGAGCCATATTTTTTGAGCATTACAGATATAATAAATTCCCTAGCCGCATTTTCAAAATTTGTTATTAAAGGGAATAATCTTTTACTTCGCTCATAACCATAAAAGTTATAAACAAGGATTAATTTAGGAAAATAAGTTTCTGCTGGTTGAGCTAGAACATTCTCAAGTTGGACAGGTTCAACTGGAACTGCCATTTCAACGTCAAAAGTTATTAAGGTAGGAGAACTTATATCAGCTTGCCAGCGTACAGTTAACAAAAACTCGAAATTTTGGCTAACCGCCGCTTGCAGTTCGTATTGATTACTGAATGGATTTAGACGTACTGATTCGTATTCGTCATATATAGCAGCCAAGTCATTGAAAAGATTATACAATGCTCTTTCTAAATCCTCCTGTGGCTGTTCAAAAACAGTCAAATAGCAAGCATGGCTCATTTACACTGCCTCTTGAAATAACTCTCCAAAAAGCTTCTGGGCTTCAGCACGGCGTTCCTCAGCTGCTTTCACTAATTGCTCAGCCTCTTGTGTTAATCGCTGTACTTCAGCAACAATCTGTTTCTGTTCAGCTAGTGGGGGAAGTATCACAGGCAAATCTTTTAAAGCAGAAATGGTTAACATTGGCTGAAGGCTACCAGTTGAAAGGGAGCGAATGAGGGCTTGACCAACATTTGAATTTAGATAGAAAACTAGGTAAGCTGGATCAATCTGGTTCGTTAGGCGTAGTCTTGCAAGGTGTGAATTTATGTTGGCAGGCTCGTCAGATTCATAGACAGCAGCTATCCCCGGACGCATGATCACACTTACCAGTACATCACCTTTATGAACTTGAGTTTCTTCAAGTTTGTTGTGAGCATCTGGAGTTAGATAGCGCACATGATTCAAATTCATACCCTGTGCTGAAATATTACGTGCTGAGAGTAAAGGAATCCCGCCTACATCCTCGACCCCAGTAACAGAATAACCACGCTTGGTAGTTCCCTCAACGAGTAAAGTTTCCAACTTAACCACTGGAAAGGGACTTTTCTCTAATTTAGCCATTGCATCTGTCACAACTTGGGAGTAAGGCTGAAAATTCCAGACACCCTTTTGACGTAACTTTGAAAGATTAACAATAGTTTTTTCCATTTAACTATCTCGCTAAAAACTCAGCCAAATCTGTAATTACTTCCCTAACTTCTGGAGGTTCGTTAACCTCATTTTGATAGGCAGAAATACAACCAGCAGCATCATAGCCAATATCATCAATCCTAGCCATGTAAATCTCATAATCTTGATCAGCTTCGTTAATTTCCTGACCAAGTTCTAGCTGAGTTTCTGCTGTCAAAGCTATCTCACGCTTTTCGAGAATAACCACGCTAGTCTTCACAGCAGCACCGTAGGGTATGAATGTTTCCTGTGGTAAACTAATAACTGCTTTTAATCTTGCCCAGCGTAAAATCCAATCTCTAACATCCTGCATCGAACTATTTGCCAATACCCCATCAGGTAAAACAATTGCTAACTTACCTTTTGGAGCAAGAAATTCAAGACAACGATTAACAAAAGCCACTTCTTGAGGAATACTTTTAACAACCTTATCTTTTTTCTTTGTCACTCCATCCCGTCCAGCAAAATCTTTCAAAACATTTTCATTAGTCAATTTAGAGCCAAATGGAGGATTAGTTAAAATCATTGTCAGCCCTCCTAGATAAAATCCAGGACGTTCTGGAAGACCCTCTATAATTCCTCCTGTAATGCTACTCAATCGCTCCAGCGAATCCATTACCTTTAAATCAGCATATTGTGCGCCATTCATTAAAGTATTAACTCGCGCTACGTGCATGACATTGCGAGAATATTCAGCACCGAATAAATGATTATCTCTAAATTTGATAAACTCTTGCGTTGGTTCTTCAGGATTAATCCCTTCAGCACTACCACCATTATTTGCTATTGCTTTTGCATACTCCTGTTTACGCACATAATCCAAAACGTGGGTTAGCATCCGCGCTGAACCGCAAGCAGGATCACCAACATAATCATTTACTGTTGGTTGCAAAATCCCCACCATTAAATTAATTACTGGTGTAGGCGTGAAATATTGCCCCAAATCATCACGAAAAGTTTTACTTAAAAAATCCTCAAACACTCCACCTTTGACATCTGCTGAAGATTTTCGCAAACTCCAAGGCTGCAAACGCTTCACAATTTCCATCGTAGTGTGAGGTTTGAATTGCAACACATCAGCCTCATTAAAAGCCAAACGTACACCCAAATCATCACCAAATTTTTTCGCTAGTGTCTCTCTTTCCCATTGCTTGGCTTTTTCAAAAGTATCTCGCACCTGTACTAATAAGCGTTCTGGGTCAGTTTCATCACTCACACTAAACACATAAGCTCGTGATTCACCTGTTTGCTTAGCCAAATCAACAGTTGCCTGCTCGTCGTACCATTTAGCAAACAGGAATTTAACCATTCCATCTACTGCTTCTTGGGGCTGCAAACCCTCGTTATCTCTGAGGATAGAGTGACATCCAGAGCGTGTATCTCCCAAAACCTCACGAAATCTATCACGGCTGAGTGGTATGAGTCCTGTTTGAATGCCATCCGGCTCATTAGGATTAAGAACTACTGTATAACGACTATGCTTTGCTGCTTCACGCGCACTTTCATACTTACTGGGTAAAGCATCGCCAATTGGTTCTAGTTTGCGTGGATAGTCTAAGTCACGACGATAGACTATCGTGTGCTTACCACTGGTTAAAATTGCGTAACGGGCGGATGGTGAAGCACTCATGTAAGCGTTGAGTCGATTTAAATGATCTACCCAACCTTCCGGGTCTTTTCCATCAAGCTTTTTATTAGGTTCCATCGCCTCCAGCATAATGAAGGCTACATCTAAATCTCCTACAGCGTCAGCATAACGATCATCGTAAACAACTACATCCGCTCGTCCTTGGTAACGTCGCCCACCTTGATAAGTTCCCTCGGCAAAATCTGCATTTAGTTCTAGCGCCATCGCTTCTAGTGGAACACCGTACTCCTCTACTAAAATCTCAATTGCCCATATTGTTACAGGGTCTTCCGCCGGACGCACGTAAGAACCATCAGATTTAAATAATTTCTGGAAGTTCATGTGCTGGCGATACTTCTGTGGTATGTCAGCCGGATTTTTGTAAGGATTTGTGAAATTGCTGAATGGCATGAAGGCTGGGTGTAGATGACAAATTATAGACTAGCGAATTAATATACTACTGCAAGATGCCAGAAAATTAGATATGGCAAGCCTAGCAACATCTAGTCATATATTACAAATTAACCTGCAAGCAAAAAGCGATCGCTCCCAAACAAAGTTGATCGGTTCAAGCGATCGCCCTGTACTTTTTGCCCTCGTTGTGCAGATGGCAGAATTTGCAAGCTTCATTTTATACCTCAGTTGAGGTCAGGATTCCAAAACTCCAGGGCGGGGAAGCTGCTAAAGTCTCGATAATTAATTGTCCAAACGGGACATTTACGCGATCGTGCTGCCCAAATTACCGGATTAAGGGGCCCGCATCAATCACGAGTTGCGAGATGGAACTTAGCATGGATTGATAATATTAGGAGAGTCTTCGGCTTGGCCGCTAGCATTTCTAGGAGATTCGTTGACAATTCCAGCTAAGGTGAGCAATTTAGATAGATTTTTAGCAGCTAATTTTTCTTCTAGAGCTTCTTGAATCAAACCTTCTAGATTTTGATCGGGATGGTCTTGTAAATATTGTTTGAGTTGTTGGACTAGGGTGTCGGGTAGGTCAATTGTGCATTTCATAACTTGATTCTCGTTTGACAAAATTAAATCTGAAACCACGCAGTCAAAGCTACCGCTAAAGCATCAGCAGCATCATCCGGTTTGGGAATATATTCTAAATTCAACTCCCGCGCCACAGCATCTTGCACTTCAGACTTATCGGCATTACCATACCCCGTTAAGGCTTGTTTAATTTGAGCAGGGGTAAATTCCACATATGGTAGATGATGTTGTGCTAGTGTTAGCATAACTACGCCTCGTGCCTGTGCAACGAGGATAGTACTTGACATACGATAGAAAAATAGCTTCTCGATCGCAACCAAATCTGGTTGCAATTCCTGAATCAGGGTGTGTAAATCGTCGAACAAAGTACATAGCCGCTGTCCCATTTCCGCATCTGCCGACGTAGTGATAACTCCAAAATCCAGCATATCTACTGTTGCGTCTTGTGCTTTGCTTGGACTTTGTTTACAGGTAATTACCCCAAATCCCAAAATTGCCAGTCCTGGGTCTAATCCTAAAATTCGTTTTTCCATTAATTTTACTTTCACCAAGCCAGGGTACTGTTTTAGTAGAATCACTGGCAAGTTTAACAACTTGCTTTGGGCATAGGGCATTGGGCATAGTTATTTCTCCCCCAGTCCCCAGTCCCCAGTCCCCAGTCCCCAGTCCCCAACTGAAAGATTTCATAATTGCTCACTTGGTGTTAAAACCAGGTAGTGTACATTTTCTGTTAATCATTGTTTGTACCACTGCTTTGAACTAGGTATGTCAATCGGTTTTCTCAGACAAGCCCTCAACGCCCTGCAAAAGCAGTCGCGTAGTCGAACTTCCCATCGGGTCAACCAATGGTTCAAGTGGTTATCGCCTGGACTATCAGTAAAACGCTGGTTACTTATCAGTGTTGGCGGTGTACTGCTGGCAAGTCTGGGGTTGGCTATTTGGGTTAAGCTGACCCCGATTTTTTGGATGATTGAGTTGCTTAGGAGCTTCCTAGGAGTAATTACCAACATTTTACCGAACTATATCAGCGGCCCTTTGGTGTTGCTTTGCGGCTTGCTGTTGCTGCTTTGGGGACAAACTCGCACCGTAGGCTCAATTACTAAGGTGTTGAGAAAAGAAGGAGAAGAAGAACTGATTGATGTCCTGCTGGCGCATCGGCGATTGTTCCGAGGGCCAAAAATAGTGGTGATTGGTGGTGGTACAGGGCTTTCAACGTTGCTGAGGGGATTGAAAACCTACAGCGCTAATATTACCGCCATTGTGACTGTAGCTGATGATGGTGGCTCTTCTGGGCGGTTGCGCCAAGAATTTGGCGTCCTACCACCAGGGGATATTCGCAATTGTTTGGCAGCTTTAGCAGATGAGGAAAAGTTATTAACAGAATTGTTTCAATACCGTTTCCGTGCTGGCGATGGATTAACAGGTCACAGTTTTGGCAATTTGTTTTTAACGGCAATGAGTGAGATTACTGGCGATTTAGAACGGGCTGTGGCAGCCAGTTCTAAAGTGCTAGCGGTGCGGGGACAAGTTTTACCAGCAACCCTAAGCGATGTTCGCCTGTGGGCAGAATTAGCCGATGGCCGTCGTATTGAGGGCGAGTCTAGCATTCCCAAAGCTGGAGGCAAAGTTGTTAAACTTGGCTGCATTCCTGCTAATCCCCCAGCGTTGCCAGCTGCGATTAAAGCCATTAAGGAAGCTGATTATATCATTATTGGCCCTGGTAGCCTTTATACTAGTTTGATTCCTAACTTACTAGTACCAGAAATTGCCGATGCGATCGCAGCGACAAAAGTCCCACGCATTTATGTCTGCAATATTATGACCCAACCAGGAGAAACCCAAGGATATACTGTTGCCGACCACATTAGAGCCATTGATACTGCTTGTGGGCACAGAAGATTATTTGATGCTGTACTGGTACACAAAAAATTGCCCACTGCCCAAACACTCCTGCGCTATGCTCAACAAAACTCTCATCCTGTGTTCCTAGATAGGGAAGCCGTGTCTTTGCTAGGACGGCGCATTGTCCCAGCGAATGTTTTGTATGAAGATGAAACAGGTTGTGTACGTCACAATCCCCAAAAATTAGCACGAGTATTGTTACGTTGGTACAGTGGAGCGCATCATGGGAGATAGTCCAAAGTCAAGGGTCAATAGTCCAAAGTAATGGTTGATGACTGATGACTGATAACTGATGACTGATGACTGATGGCTATTGACTATTGACTATTGACTAATGACTAATGACTATTGACCAATAATGAAAATTTTTCTTGCAGATGCACAAGCAACGCTACGTTTGGGAATTACTCTTGGTCAAACTCTTGACGCCGGCACTGTCATCTTACTGGAGGGTGATTTAGGTGCTGGCAAAACTACTCTGGTACAAGGTATTGGACAAGGGTTAGGCATTGCTGAAGCAATTGTCAGCCCAACTTTCACTCTGATTAATGAATATACACAAGGACGCCTGCCCCTTTACCATTTAGATTTATATCGTTTAGAACCACAAGAGGTTGTGGCTTTAAACTTAGATACCTACTGGGAAGGTCTTGAAGTGATACCAGGAATTGTAGCGATCGAGTGGGCAGAACGAATGCCCTACAAACCACATAGTTATCTCAACGTACATTTAACTTATGGGGATGAGGGCACTCGTCAAGCTGAAATTAGATCATTCAATTACACCATCAGCGAATTCATTGCTACCATGTGAGTGATTTTTCTGAAGTTGGGAAAAAACACTGAGCAATAGTTTTAAGTAGCATCTGATTATGATGAGGATTCGCAGTTGAATGCAATGCGTTATTGAATTTATTCAGGCGGATAAACGAATCGCCCCACACCGCATCATTCTTGAGATTATTTGACTAATGCTACCAGTGTCATACCCAAAAAATCCTAACCTTATTACAATACTACAAAATTTTCATCGATAGTCGAGGTAGAATTCCACACTCGTTCTATCTACCGCTACCACGCTCATCCAAAAAATTCACTAACATTGTTGTCCTCATTATCCAAATTCAATGAAATACTGTTCAACAAAAGATCCGGTGACAATTGCCATCTACTGGTTTTCTGGCTGAGGTTAGCTATAAGCAGCGTATTCTCGCAGGGAATATGGCAGTAGGTGGACAAAGACTTAACTGAAAGTGTCTTGATAGAACAAGCGTCTGACAATTCATATCTGGCAAAGCGCTAGATTTTCAGAACACTTATACTCAGGAGAAATAAAATTCAATTGAGAATTGACATAAACCTGTCCTTTGGTGGATGATCTTTCAGATTAGGCTGGTAGATAAATTGGAAGTATCCAGTAAATACTGATAAATTTTTTGTCTACTTCCACTAAGGTTGTGCCTATTCCCTGATTGCTTTAACTGTCTTGTGTAAATTCGTTAAGCGAGTTTGTTTGAGTAGATGCTTATTTTTTGATTTTTGCTCCGTTGCGCCCAATAACGATAAGCTCTTTGGCAACATTACTTCTGGTAACAAAAAGGTTTAAGAAGTGTAAAAACCTGTTTTAAGAGCATAATAATTAAGTGCATATAAAGTTTTTATATGTATAAAACAGAGTTTTCATTGAAGTCGCCCATTTACTTAACCCTATTAATTCTCTACAGTTATTTAGGAAAAAAATCCGGATAGTTAAGCACCAAAAGCTCATCAAGAAAAGTTAAACGATTACCAATTTAGGTATTCTCGTCTTACTTATCTTGGTACTTAGTATTCCCAGGTCGGCTTCACGATTCACACACAAAAAGCCAATAATTATAACGATATGAGAGAAATTAATTTATTTAAATTAAATAAAAAGATATTCTTATATTTATTTATCTAGGTAGTATTGACATTTCTCAGTGAATACACTAAGTCTTTTGCAAAATTTCAATTAAATCGAGTTTGCGTTACCGAATTCCCCAGGGCTTTTAAGGTGTAATTTGAAATGATGCATTTTTCTTAGTGTCTTAGTGTCTTTGTGGTTCAAGAGTAAATTTATTTACCACCAAGACACTAAGACTCCAAGGTGAAGAGCCAAAAATTGGGCCCAATTTTGTGGGATTTTTACCGACCTTGAAAAAGCTACGAGATGAAAGTTAAAGCTTGACCACGCACATCAGTATTTAACTGACCTTGGTCATAAACAATCTGACCACCCACAATGGTAGTTACAGCCCATCCTGTGAGGTTCCAACCTTCAAAAGGACTCCAACGACACTTGGTTAATAATTCCTCACGTCGGACAGGGCGGTATGTATTCAAATCTACAAGTACTAAATCGGCATCGTAACCGGGAGCGATCGCCCCCTTGTTGGGAATACCATAAGCTTTAGCCACGGCTGTTGACATCCAGTTAACAACTTGGGCAACACTACACCGCCCCTGCAAGGCAGCTGTTAACATCAAAGCCAAAGAAGTTTCTACCCCAGGCATCCCAGAGGGAGTATTTGGATATTCTTGAGCTTTTTCTGCCAAGGTGTGGGGCGCGTGATCTGTGGCGATGAAATCAATGACGCCATCGTGCAAAGCTTGCCAAAGAACTTGATTATCATGGGGCGATCGCAAAGGCGGATTCATTTGTGCTAAGGTGCCAATTTTTTCATAAGCACTGGTATTTAACAACAAATGCTGTGGTGTGACTTCTGCTGTCACCCACTCCGGTTTATCCTGACGCAGCAATTCTGCTTCTTCGGCTGTGGACATGTGCAGGATATGCAGACGGCGCTGATATTTTTGCGAAAGTTTTAACGCCAATTGAGTTGCCAACAATGCTGCAAGATTATCTTGAATCTGGGAATGAACTGCTGGGTCGTGAATCCCAGCAAATTCAATGCGGCGTTGGTTGATTCTAGCTTGGTCTTCGGCGTGAACAGCAATTAAGCGATCGCCATGAGCAAAAATCGCCTCTAATTTTGCTTCTTCATCCACCAACAACTGTCCATGCATCGACCCCATAAAAATTTTGATTCCTGGTGTCGGCTTGGCTGCTAGTAAATCTGGTATGTTGTCGCCCGTTGCCCCGATAAAAAAGCCATAATTAACCAAACACTTACTAGAGGCACGTTGTAGCTTGTCGTCTAAAGCTGCCTGGGTAGTAGTTAGGGGGCGGGTGTTGGGCATTTCTAGAAAAGAAGTGACTCCACCTTTAGCACAGGCACAACTGGCTGTAAATAAATCTTCTTTGTGTTCTAGTCCTGGTTCACGAAAATGCACCTGTGGATCAATCACTCCTGGCAACAAAGTTAACCTTTCTGCGTCAATTTCTCTGGCTGGCGTTGCAGTGGAAATTTTCGGTGCAATTTCAACTATGTGGCGATCGCATACCAGCACATCCCCTACCATCAGTTCTCCATTCGGTAGGATCATGTTAGCGCGACGAATCAGTAAGCTTTGTAAAGATGACATGGGGTTAACAATGTTCAGACAGACAGCTATAGTTTACAGAGAACTATGCTTTTAGGGTAAACTTGGTTGCACACTTCGTCACAAATTTTTGCAGGTTATGAAAAAAAAGTTTATTTTTAATTTATGAATACGCCTATCAAGATGCCAACAATAACCAATAAATCAACGTTCTCCCGTTAAGATTAACAAATAAAGTATTCGCGCGTGAGTTCATTCCTGCACTTTACCTTATTACAGTAATTTCATGCAAAATCAAGTGTCTGATAACAACTCTAGTCAACAACCTGATAATTCCTGGATTGCAGAGCTAGGTAGAACAATTGTATTAAGTATCGTTCTAGCCTTGGGCATTCGTACCTTTGTTGCTGAAGCTCGCTGGATTCCTTCTGGTTCGATGGAACCGACTCTCCACGGAACCCCAAATCAGTGGCAGGCAGATAAAATTATTGTAGATAAGTTGAAGTATAAATTTTCTGAACCACAGCGGGGAGATATAGTAGTCTTTTCGCCTACAAAAGAATTACAAAAAGAAAATTTTAATGATGCCTTTATTAAACGTGTTATTGGCTTACCTGGAGAGACAGTAGAACTGAAAGATGGTAAAGTTTATATCAATAAAAAACCTCTTCAGGAAGATAAATATTTGAGTTCCGGTCAGCGTACAGTAGTTGATGTTTGCACATCAGGACAGCAACCGCCTTACTTAGCCAAACCTGAGACGATTCCCCCGAACTCCTACTTAGTATTAGGTGACAACCGTAACAGTAGTTACGATAGTCGCTGCTGGGGTTTTGTACCAAGTAGTAATATTATTGGTCGTGCCGTAGTTCGATTCTGGCCGTTAAATAAAATTGGGCCAATTGATCAGTCCCCACTCTATCCATAAATGTAGGATTAAATATTTGGTGTGAATAGTAACCGCATTTGAATTATTAGATTTGAGATTGAAAATAGCAGTCGCCACAGAAGTTTTTCACACTCTTAATGGCACTGCTATGTTAGTTATGAACTACATCCATAATTCGGGTATCCCCGTTGCTAAGACAGCCTTTTGGCAGATACTTTTAATCTAAAATCCCAAATCTAAAATCCCAAATCCCAAATCTAAAATCTAAAATTCTTTAATGCCATACTTAGCTAAAATTTTACTCTACCCAATTAAGTCATTGGATGGTGTTGAAGTTGAGCAAGCAAGAATTCTCGCCACTGGCGCACTAGAGAATGACCGCGAGTTTGCCATTTTTGATGAACAGGGTAAAGTTGTCAATGGCAAACGCCATAGTAAAATCCATTTACTGCGATCGCAATTTAGCATTTTAAATCGAACTATCTCGCTACAAATTCCCAACCAGGAATTACAACAATTTCATCTAGACGAAGAACGCCAAGCATTAGCAGCAGCCTTGAGTGATTTTTTTGGCTTTGCTGTCATGTTAAAGCAAAACTCTTTAATGGGCTTTCCCGATGATCAAAATTCACCGGGGCCAACGGTGGTTAGTACAGCGACTCTAGAAGAATTAGCTTCGTGGTTTCCTGATTTAACCGTCGATGAAATACGTCGCCGTATGCGTGTAAACATTGAAATCGGCGGTGTACAATCGTTTTGGGAAGATCAGTTATTTGGTGAACAAGGTGATGTGGCTTGCTTTCAAGTCAAAGACGTGCGCTTTTTTGGAGTTAACCCTTGTCAGCGTTGTGTAGTTCCAACACGTAATCCTGATTCTGGAGAAGCTTACCCGAACTTTCAAAAAATATTTGTGCAAAACCGTGAAGCAAGTTTGCCAAATGGGGTAGCCTTATCTCACTTTAATCATTTCTTTCGCTTAAGTGTAAATACACGATTACCCACCTCAGAGGCTGGTAAGATTTTGCAAATTGGTAACGAAATTGAGATATTTCCGTCGCATAGTTAGTTTTTATGAAAATTAATATGAAACCATGAGTGTCTGACGATTTAAACTGATTAGCAGCTTGTAATTTTTGATTGAAGATGCATCAATTTAGATAATTCACAACCGTATTTATACTAGAATACAGTTCTGTTAAGCATTTCTTTCTTTTGTTTGTTTCTTCTCTGTGCGTGCTTGGCGTTAGTTGCGTTATTGATATTTTTGTAGGGTGGGCACTGCTAATAGTTAGTTCAAAGCTTGATTTTTACATTGTTGGTAGTGCCCACCACAGGGTTAATTGAAAATGGTGCAAGATATCAGCGCCGCACGAGGGGGAAGTCAAAAGGCACTCATTCAAAAATATTAAACCTCCTCGCTACGAATCAAAGAAACACTTTCGTTCCCCCACTCCCTCTGTTTGTTATCAGATGTAGCAAATTAAGGTGTTATAACAAAGCTAAAGGATTAATCATAAGAAAAAATTAGCTCCATGTGTGAGGATATAGAACTAATGCATGATATGCTTTTATCCAAGTATCAGCTATTTGCTTGATACTATATGCTATAGTAGGTATTAGCTACTTTGTATTAAAAGTAGCTAATATAGCCTGAATTCCCTAAGTTTAGTGTTGGGGAAAAATCAAACTACAATGTTATCCAAAGTTCAGCCTGTCAAATCTCGCAACCGCTTAATTGGCAAAGTTTATACTGAGGTCTTCATCAGAGCAGTGATGATTGTGGTCTTTGTATTACAAATTGGTGGGGCGGTAGGATTGGTAGGTTATCTTTCGTATAAAAGCAGACATCAAGCAGTAAAAAAGGTTGCTATTCAGTTAAAAAACGAAAACTGCGATCGCATTGAACAGTACTTCGATAGCTATTTAACAACTTCTACGCAAATTAATCAAATCAAGTGGGATAAAATTCATCTGAGTTTACTGAAGTCTTCTGATTTAAAAACCCTTGTAAATTACTTTTGGCAAAAAAAAATGTCGGTTTTTAAGATTGGTGATCACAACTGTGCTAACCCTAAAGATGAATTTAATGCTTGGTATGCAGATGGAGAAAAACTAAGTAAACCAGTCTGGAATCAACTTTATCAATGGCAAAATAAACCATACATTTTATTTTTAACTTTTAGCTATCCTGTTGACGATATCACTCTTCAGCTTTGTAGGGTGATTAGTGTAGATATAATTTTGTCAAAAATAAGCAATTTTGTAGCCAAATTTCAAGTTATACAATTCATCAAAAACCTGATTTTAGAGCGTAACTACATAATTCTATTTGCTAATAGTAAGCAACTTTACTCTGTTATCAATCACCAGGATAAAAAACTATTAATATTAGATATTAAAGATTTTTTAATTTGTATAAAAACGCATAATTCAATCCAAAACTTTGACAGTATTAAGTTCATTTTTATTCAGTCAAAAATAAGCTTTATTAATACCAGTGAACGTTATTGTATAAAAATAAAAAGTTGGTATAACGGCCTAAATATTGATTGGTTGATTGTGGTAGTGATTCACCAAGCCAATTTTATGGAACATATTGATACCTATATTTGCACTATTTTAGTGTTATGTATATTTGTCTTTTTATTGACTATGCAATTAGTATTTTTAACTTTTATCTGGTTAAAAAAGATATTTAAAGAAATCAATAAATTGCCTCAAAAATCTTTTTCAATTAAATCGAATAAATTTGAAAATTATAATATGCTTAAAAAGCAAATACAAAAAGAAAATGATTGTTTAAAAGTCAAGCATCCTAAAATAAAAATACATTATAAATTATTATTTACCAACTCTAACAAATTAGATGCAGAACAAAATTCATCTAATTTATTAGATAAATTTAACCTGAAAATCGCTAATTTATATATTATAAAATTTCCTGATATAAAAAAAGGATTATCAAAATATAATTGCATTATAACAACTAAATTAAAACGACAAATTCAAGAACTCTTATCAAAAATAGAACAACTGCAAACCACTCAAAAAGAACTGATTCAATCTCAAAAAATTGCGACACAGAGACAACAGGTAGCTGAGCAAGCAAACCGAGCAAAAAGCGAATTTATTGCTAATATGAGCCACGAATTGCGTACTCCACTTAACGCGATTCTCGGTTTTGCCCAAGTTATGAGTCATGACAATTCTCTATCCAGCGAACATCAAGAAAATCTCGCAATTATTAATCGTGCTGGTGAGCATCTGCTCAACTTAATCAACGATATTCTAGAAATATCCAAAATTGAAGCTGGTAGAACCACATTGAATATCAGCAGTTTTGATTTAATTCGCCTTTTGCAAAGCCTAGAAGAGATGTTGCGTAGCCGTACCCTTTCTAAAGGCATTAAATTGATATTTGAATATACTCCTAACATACCTCAGTACGTGCAAACTGATGAAAGCCGACTGCGCCAAGTGTTACTCAATCTGCTGAGCAATGCCATCAAATTTACTGATAGTGGTAGTGTGACATTGCGTGTGAGAGTGGGGACTGGGGACTGGTGGGGATTAGGGGTAATGGGGACTGAGAACAAGGAAAATAACCAATCTCTAATGCCCAATGACGCCACTTGCTCCAGTTGGGCAGAGCCACAGACCCCAGTGGCTCCCCAATCCTTAATCTTCGAGGTACAAGACACTGGTGCTGGTATTTCTCCCCAAGAAATTGACCTAATTTTTGAACCTTTTGGGCAAACTGAAATCGGAAGAAAATCCCAACAGGGAACAGGCCTAGGCTTAGCAATTAGCCGTAAATACGTGCAACTGATGGGGGGAGATATTACTGTGAGCAGCGTTTTGGGTTTGGGCAGTAAATTTACCTTTAATATTCAAATCGGTCTGGCTAAGTCTAGCGAAATTCAGACAAAGCAAACTCAACGCCAAGTTGTTGCTTTAGCACCAGAACAACAAGAATACCGCATTTTGGTAGTTGATGATGTAGCAGATAATCGTTTGGTTTTAGTAAAACTACTGTCACCCATTGGCTTCATCGTGCGGGAAGCCGCAAATGGTCAAGAAGCGATCGCTCAATGGCTGGAATGGCAACCACATCTGATTTTTATGGATATGCGGATGCCTGTTATGGATGGCTACGAGGCCACAAGGGTGATTAAAGCCGCAGAAGTTAGGCTTGAGGTTAGGGGTAAGCATACAGAAGACATGCTACCCGATGACGAAAATTGTTACCCTTCGGATTTCTACAACTCAGCACAGCCAGACGCCAGTCACCTGAGTTGTGATAATGCTACTTGCTTTTCTACTGAAAATTACTTAAAGCAACTTGGTAAGTATGCATCATGTAATACAGTGGCTTTGTCATGCTCATTACCCTATACCCAGACCATTATTATTGCTCTTACTGCCAGTGCCTTTGAAGAAGAACGGCAAAAAATTTTATCAGCCGGTTGCGATGATTTTATTCCCAAGCCGTTTACACAAGAAATTTTACTAGAAACAATCAGCCAATATCTGGGTGTAAAATATATCAGCCAAGTAGAAACTGCCACAACAGCATCTGTTAATTCAGAAATAGAGACAATGCCCAACGAAGCTGATATTTTAAGGCTTTTGTTGCAGATGTCGCCTGAGTGGCTCAAAAAGTTACGACATGCAGCAGCAAGTTGTAGCGATGACTTAATTCTAGAGCTACTACAGGAGATTCCGTCAGATCAAAGTTTAATTTTTCGAGTTGTCAAGGATCTAGCAAACAACTATCAGTTTGAGAAAATTATGGAATTGACAAGAATAGACCCAGAATGAATTACCAGCGCTTAGACCTTTATAAAAAAGATATTTTGATAATTGATGATATGGTAGACAACTTGCGAGTTTTGTCTTCACTCCTTACAAGGGAAGGATATAACGTCCGCAAGGCTTTAAACTGGCAAATGGCATTGAGTGCTTGTCAAACAGTATTACCGGATCTAATATTACTCGATATTATGATGCCGCAGGTAGATGGTTATGAAGTTTGTCAGCGTTTTAAAGCGTGGGATATGACTGCCGATATCCCAATAATTTTTATTAGTGCTTTAGATGATGTTTTTGACAAAGTTAAAGGTTTTAAAATAGGGGGAGTAGATTATATTACTAAACCGTTTGAATTTGAAGAAGTTTTAGTACGTGTGCAAAATCAAATAGCCTTAAGGACGGCAAGACTTGAAATTTTAACGCTAAATGCTCAATTAGAACAAAGGGTAAAACAGCGTACTTGGGAACTAGAAAAAGCCCTCCAAAAACTCCAAGGAGAAATTACTTACCGCCGGCAATTACAAAGTAAACTCCTAGATATAGCGTTGCATGATTCACTCACTGGTTTACCTAACCGAGTTTTGTTTATTAGGGAAATCGAAAAAGCTCTCAATTGTGCTAAGCAAGATTCAAATTATCAGTTTGCTGTTTTATTTTTAGATTGCGATCGCTTCAAAGTTGTGAATGATTCTCTAGGACATTTGGTAGGAGATGAATTACTCATTGCCATTGGTCATCGCCTCAAAGATTGCTTGAGACCAGTTGATACTCTAGCAAGATTAGGTGGTGATGAATTTGGAATTATCTTAGAAAATTTGACAGATATAAATTCTACAATTAAAATTGCTGAAAGCATTTTACAACAGCTCTCATTAAGTTTTAAATTATCTAGATATGAAGTTTTCATGAGTGCCAGTATTGGCATTAGTTGGGGTAATAAAGACTACGAAGAGCCAGAATATTTATTGCGTGATGCTGACACAGCAATGTATCGTGCTAAGGCTTTGGGAAGAGCCAGATATCATGTTTTTGACCCAGCTATGTATCAGGAAGCAATCCAACTTTTAGAATTAGAAAATGATTTGCGTAGAGCTGTTGAACGACAAGAATTTATTATTTATTATCAGCCAATTATTTCTCTAGCTACAGGCAGAATCTCTGGATTTGAAGCACTTGTACGCTGGCAACATCCGGTTCGTGGTCTGATTTCTCCCATAGAATTTATTCCTGTAGCAGAAGAAACAGGTTTGATTAATCCTATTAATATATGGGTATTGCAGTCAGCTTGCCAGCAACTGCGTATTTGGCAAAATCACTCACCAACTCTGGAGAACCTAACTATCAGTGTAAATTTGAGCGCAAGATTATTTTACCAAGCCAATTTAACAGCAGAGATTGATCAAATTCTTGATGAAACTAAAGTAAATCCAGCCTGCTTAGAATTGGAAATTACAGAGAGTGTCATCATGGAAAATACCTATGCAATTAAAATAATTCTCCAAGAATTAAAATCAAGGAAAATCAAGTTAATTATGGATGATTTTGGCACAGGATATTCATCTTTGAGTTATCTGCACAGCTTTCCTTTAAACGCACTCAAAATTGATAAATCCTTTGTCAAACGTATGCAAGATAATCAAGGGAATATGGGATTAGTATCAGCCATGATTAGTATTGCTGAATCAATGGGAATGACTGTAATCGCCGAAGGAGTTGAAACTCAAGAACAATTAAAACAACTGAAAAGTTTAAAATGCGATTTTGCTCAAGGATTTCTGTTTTCTAAACCCTTGGAACAAAAACTAGTTCTTAACTTTATTGCCTCAATGCCTCAGTGGTGATGCTCAAGTAGCATCTGAAGTCAAGAGTATGGATAAATATTTAGTTGTATTCATCATAACTAATATTTTATTACTAGACTATATAGTTAGATAATCTGCGGGTGTTATCTACTAGAATTATAAACATAAATTTTGATTGCAAATGCATTTAAATAAATATCCAAATTATAAAGGAAATATTTTAGTAGTTGATGATATGCCAGATAATTTGCGACTTTTATCAGCAATGTTAACGATGCAAGGTTTTGAAGTTCGCAAAGCCTTAAATGGTAAAATAGCATTAACTGCTTGCAAAATGCTTTTGCCTGACTTAATTTTACTTGATATCAATATGCCAGGAATGAATGGCTATCAAGTGTGCCAACAGTTAAAAGCTGATGAAAAAACTTGCGAAGTTCCAGTAATTTTTATTAGTGCCCTAGATGATGTTTTAGATAAGGTAAAAGCCTTTGATGTTGGTGGTGTAGATTATATTACAAAACCTTTTCATGGGGCAGAAGTGATATTAAGAATTGAAAATCAAATTAATTTGCGTTCACTGCGAATAAAACTTCAAGAGAAGAATTTATTATTGCAAGAGGCTCTTGATAATTTAAAAGCGGCTCAAGTTCAACAGATTCAAAACGAAAAGATGGTGGCGCTAGGGCAATTAGTTGCAGGGATTGCCCATGAAGTTAATAACCCCATTAGTTTTATCTATGGCAATCTCCAATATGCCAGTCAATATGTGCAGGAATTAGTTAATATCATCGAGGCTTATCAACAGGAATATTCACCACCTACACCTAAAATTCAAAAAATAGTTAAGGATATAGACTTTAATTTTGTAATTAATGACCTGCAAAATTTAATCGGTGCAATGTTTAGAGGAGCCGATCGCATTCGGCAAATTGTACTGGCGCTGCAAAAATTCTCTAGGCATGATGAAGCACAAATGAAGTCGGTGAACATTCATGAAGGTATCGACAGTACTCTAATAATGCTACAGCATCGACTTCGAGAAACAGCTGATCGTCCAGTTATTGCCATTGTCAAAGAATATAGTAACTTGCCTCTAGTTACCTGTTATGCAAGTGAATTGAACCAAGTGTTTATGCATTTATTAAATAATGCCATCGATTCTTTGGAGAGGAGAGGGTTATATGAAGATAAAGCATCGGATCAGCTTTCAACCATTAATGCTTTAGAAGAAATTGAAACAACTCAGACCTTCAGTTGTCAATCTACTAGCGCAGCCGCTTATGAAAAGACATTAGAGCATGAAAGCAAATACAAAAAAATGCCAATCCCAAATCCGCAGATTCGGATTCGTACAGAACTAACAGAGTTTCATACTGTGAAGATAACGATCGCTGATAATGGCCCTGGCATAGATCAGTCGTTACAGTCGCGTCTATTTGATCCATTTTTTACCACAAAACCCGTAGGTCAAGGCAGCGGATTAGGATTAGCCATTAGCCACCAAATTATCGTGCAAAAACACCGAGGGCAGATCACCTGCACCTCATCTCCAGGACAAGGAGCGGAGTTTGCGATCGCAATTCCTATTGAACCACCTGTGTAGGAAGATGGGGAGGTGGGGGGATGGGGTGATGGGGAGGTGGGGGAGATGAGGGAGATGAGGGAGATGAGGGGGATGGGGAAGATGGGGAAAAATAACTCTGCCTCCTGACTGCTAGCAACTGACAACTGACCACTGACCACTGACAACTGAACAAAATTTATATTTCTTAATATACAAACAACGATAAATACCCTACAAAGCGCGATCGCGGAATCTTTCGCAATATCAGGCTGATAGCCAATTCCCAAAGTAAAAATTTGACTACTGAAAACTGAGCATGAGGAAATCAAGACTTTTTATCTAGTAAAGACTACTATTTTCAGTCCCATGAAAGCATAATAGAGATGTGACTGATCTGTTCGCCCCTTTACAATCCTTGAAAAAAGGTCACTGGTTCAAGCTTATCTGCGGAGCCAGCTACCAGCACTTACCTGCGGTCAGAAGTTTAACATTAGCCTACACTTTGGCGGGCGCTGACTGTATAGATGTGGCAGCTGATCCAGCTGTCATGGCAGCAGCCACTGAAGCGTTGCAAGTTGCCAAACATCTAGCTCAAGATGCTCAAGAGCGAGGCTTTGGCTATAAAGGTAACTCGCCATTTTTGATGGTCAGCTTAAATGATGGAGAAGACCCCCATTTTCGCAAAGCAGAGTTTAATTCTACTGACTGCCCCAGTGAGTGCCCCAGACCTTGCGAAAAAATTTGTCCAGCACAAGCAATTGTATTTAGCAGTATAAAAGATGACTTTTCAGGAGTTGAATCTGAAAAATGCTATGGCTGCGGTCGTTGCATACCAGTTTGCAAATACGATATAATTTATACAAATTCATATATGTCAACGCCAGAAGCGATCGCGCCATTGGTAATATCAACGGCAGTAAATGCCGTAGAAATACACACAAAAGTAGGGCGGTTGACAGAATTTGAGCGATTATGGCAAGTAATTTCACAATGGGCTGACCAACTTCAGGTAGTAGCCATCAGCTGTCCTGATGGAGAGGGAATGATTGACTACCTCCGTGCAATTTATGACATAATTTCCCCGTCATGTCGTAGTGCCATAATTTGGCAAACCGATGGTCGCCCCATGAGCGGTGATATTGGAGACGGCACTACTAATGCAGCCATTAAATTGGGGCAAAAAGTTTTGACAGCAAAGCTACCGGGATATGTGCAGTTAGCAGGCGGCACTAACAACTATACCGTTGCTAAGTTAAAAGCAATGGGACTGCTCTTGAAAGCAGGGGAGCAGAGGAGCAGGGGAGCAGGGGAGAAGGAAGAATTCTTCCCCTCAGCCCCCCTGCACTGTTGCCCCCCTGCCTCCATCTCCGGAGTTGCTTACGGTAGCTACGCCCGTGTACTGCTGTCACCAATTCTCGATCAGCTGGAGAATAAGGAGGTGAGTAACAATAGTATCAAGGCGACTGTCCGCCTCGAAGAAAAACCCGAACTACTTTGGCAAGCTGTAGGACTTGCCCATTCTCTCGTTTCCCAGCTCAAGTCACAGTAGGAACGCTAATCGCTCGTTCGTTATCTCTAAAAACGTCACCATAGAAAGCATGACGATTACAGACGATCTCCAAAAGTTATTAGACATTTTGCCTCAAGACCTGCGACAAGTACTAGAGAATCATCCCAAAGGAGATAGTTTAGTTGAAGTGGTCTTGGATTTGGGTCGTCGCCCAGAAGCTCGATTTCCTAATCAAGCTGAGTATCTGAGCGAAACACCCGTCACTCAAGCACAGATAGATGATTGTATTCAGCGAGTAGGAACCTTTGGCGGAGATAATCGGGCAGGAATTGAGCAAACTTTGCATCGGATCAGTGCCATCCGCAACCGTAGTGGCAAGATTATTGGCTTAACTTGTCGCGTTGGTCGGGCGGTCTTCGGCACAATCGGCATGATCCGCGATTTGGTAGAAACTGGTAAATCGATTCTGATGCTAGGGCGTCCAGGTGTGGGTAAAACCACTGCCTTAAGGGAAATTGCCCGTGTTTTAGCAGATGAATTGAATAAACGTGTGGTAATTATCGATACCTCCAACGAAATTGCTGGAGATGGTGATGTTGCTCACCCCGCCATTGGTCGCGCTAGGCGGATGCAAGTGGCTCACCCCGAACTTCAGCATCAGGTGATGATTGAAGCAGTAGAAAACCATATGCCAGAAGTCATCGTCATTGATGAAATTGGCACGGAACTCGAAGCTTTAGCTGCTCGTACCATTGCCGAACGGGGTGTGCAACTAGTAGGTACTGCCCACGGAAACCAGATTGAAAACCTAATCAAAAACCCCACCCTTGCTGATTTAGTTGGGGGTATCCAGGCTGTAACCTTGGGAGATGACGAAGCGAGACGCCGTGGCAGTCAAAAAACTGTTTTGGAACGTAAAGCTCCTCCGACTTTCGAGATTGCTGTGGAAATGTTAGAACGGCAGCGTTGGGTAGTTCATGAAAGCGTTGCTGACACAGTAGATAATCTGCTGAGAGGGCGTCAGCCTAGCCCCCAAACGAGAACCGTTGATGAGCAGGGCAAAGTCTCAGTTACACGGCAGTTGTCGGTAGTCAATGGTCGCGGTGGACACCTAACGGTTGCAGAGGAATCTTCACCATCGCCACGACAGGCCAACGGCTGGCGCTCATCTGGACAAATGGTAGCACTGCCGCCTGTAGAAAGGATTACAGGACGCAGTGAGTTTGACCGCTTGCTGGATGAATCTTTCAACTACTCAGAAACCATTGATTTTAGTGCCACCAGACAGCCAGGGCCAAATGGTGAAGATTTGCCACTGCATATCTACCCTTATGGCGTTAGCCGTCACCAACTCGAACAGGTAATCAATGTGTTGTCTTTGCCTGTGGTATTGACAAAAGACATCGATAGTGCTGATGCAATTTTGGCATTGCGATCGCACGTCAAAAACCACGCCAAATTAAGACAAATGGCTAAAGCCCGTCATGTGCCTATCCACATGATTAAGTCCAGCACCATTCCCCAGATTACCCGTGGTTTGCGGCGATTGCTGAACATGGACGATCCAGAAATTGCCGATGATCGAGAATTGCAACTGTTTTTGCACAGTGGCAGCGATGATGAAATTGATGCCCTGGAAGAAGCTAGACTTGCTGTAGAGCAAATTGTTATTCCCAAAGGACAGCCAGTTGAGTTATTACCTCGTTCTCCTCAAGTACGCAAAATGCAGCATGAGTTGGTAGAACACTATCGCCTGAAGTCTCACAGCTTTGGCGAAGAACCAAATCGGCGTTTACGGATTTACCCGGCATAATCTCAACTTAACCCCTCTCCTTGTAGTAGGAGAGGGGAATTCACCACAGACAGCCTATGTCTTATAGAGATTTTTCTCTAAGAAAGGTAAAACAAGACTTTAACCTTACCCTACTAGAAGGCGGACGATTTTTACCTGCTATAGAATCAATATCACCTAGTCCTCTGCTGGCTGAATTTCTAGCAGAAAGTATCCAGTTAGCAATTGCCATGGGTTCTGAGAAAGCTAGATCAGAATTAATTATCAGCCCAATATTGTTTGAAGTCCGAAAAATTTTTAACAGGGAAATCAGTTTTTTTTCTGGAGAAGAATTTAACGTTGAACCAAAAGTTGGACTAGCAGGATTTTGCGACTTTCTGATCAGCCTTTCGCCAGAACAGTTATTTATTGAAGCCCCAGCAGTGGTGATTGTGGAAGCCAAAAAAGAAAATCTTAAAGGTGGTTTTGGGCAGTGTATCGCCGAAATGGTTGCTGCTCAAAGGTTTAATAGCAAAAATGAAAAAGCGATCGCTACTATCTACGGTAGCGTTACCAGTGGCAACTTGTGGACGTTCCTGAAGTTAGAGAATAATACTGTGACTATTGATTTAACTGAGTACTTGATTCCCCCAGTAGAGCAAATCTTGGGTATTTTGGCTTGGATGGTGCGATCGCAATCACATTAAGGTTTGGTTTCGCCTTTGATTGTTGCTTAAAACATTACAATTTCAGCAATGTCGCAAACCTAGCATAAGGATGCTATGACCACGATTAACTTTTTTAGACACCAAATCCCAACAGTCCAAGATCTGCTGCGAGCTGATACCCGGTCGGTACCTCCGGTGCTGCTAGAGGAATCAGCGCCCAACCTGGGAACGGAGGACGTTTCACGAGAAGTTTTCTTTTCTCAGGATTATCACAACATTGAGGTAGAAAACCTATGGAAGAAGGTCTGGCAATGGGCATGTCGTGAAGAGGATATTCCTGAGATTGGTGACTATACAGTATATAATATTGCTGATTTATCAGTAATCGTTGTCCGTAGCAACGCCAAGGAAATCCGAGCCTTTTACAACTCTTGTTTACACCGAGGAACGCAGTTGTGCATTAATGATGGCAACGTTCTGGCGTTCCGGTGTCCGTTTCACGGTTGGACATGGAAGCTGAATGGCACACTTGCCCATATTCCCTGCGGATGGGATTTCGAGCATGTAGACGAAAATACCTTTAGTTTGCCTGAAGTAAAGGTAGCGACGTGGCAGGGTTTTGTATTTATCAACTTTGATCCTAATTGCGAACCACTAGAAGCTTATCTGGAAAATATATCAGAACACTTTAAATACTTCCCTCTCGAAAACCGCTTTACTGCGGTACATGTAGCCAAGGTGATGCCAGCTAACTGGAAGGTGACACTTGAAGCATTTATAGAAGCATATCACTCGGTGGCAACTCACCCACAAATTCTGAAATTCACTGGTGATGCCAATTCGCAATACGATGTGTACGGTCGCCACAGCCGTATGATTACACCTTTTGCAGTTCAGAGTCCGCATTTAGGTACTCAACTTGATCAACAAGCATTGGCTGAGGCGCTAGCAGCTTTTGAAGGTGCTGATCTAACTAAGGTAAAAGTGCCTCAAGGTATGACTGCACGCGCGTATGCTGCGGAAGCGGCACGGGCTAGAATGTCCAATCAGCTTGGCGTTGACTGCTCGAATCTATCTGACACGGAAATGCTGGATGCTATTTCTTACTTCATTTTCCCTAACTTCATGCCTTGGGCTGGAGTCGGGGCACCACTTCAGTTTAGGTTTCGACCCAATGGCAACGACCCTAATTCTTGCATTATGGATGTGCTGTTGTTACTGCCGTGTCCTCCTCTTAAGCGCCCACCAGCAGCCAAAACGCACTGGCTCACAGCAGAGGAGAGTTGGACTAATGCCCCTGAACTAGGAGGGCTTGGTGAAGTCTTTGATCAAGATACCTCGAACCTAAGCCGCATCCAACAGGGTTTAAAGGCATCTGCCAAGTCTGGGATCACATTGGGTAGATACCAAGAATCCCGCATCCGGCACTTTCACCAAGTTTGGGAACGTTACACCAATCATCGAAAATTTGGGTAGAAACTCGTTCTTATCTGTACTTATAAAAGATATGTTGAAAACCCTGTGACTTTAGTCCAGGGATGAAAACTATTTGGTAGCTTTTAAGCTACCAGCGCATGGTAAAATTGGGAAAACAACTTGAGTAGGAATAACCGCAGCGCGTTGAACAATCCTAGTAGGGGTGAAACTCCCGCACAGTAAGTCAGCCGTGTTAATCGTCGCCTATACCACTGGCAAATAATAGCTTTCCTTGGGAGCGTTCTAAACTAGTGAAATATGTGGACTCGCGCTCATGTTGTTAGTATCAAAAGTCAAGGTAAACGCACAGCTAAACCACGGAGCGTTTAGCCAAGTCGGATAGGGGACGTTTGACTGTCCCACAGGGTTAATCCCTAGAAAGATAACTGTGGAGAATGACGGCTTTAGCCTCATTCGGAACAACAGTTTAAATCACCGTGACTTTAGTCCGGTGAGAGTCAAAGAGAAAGCCAACGGGGATAGTAGTAGACGGAAAGCCTGACAATCATTACATTGCACCAACATCTGCACCATTACCAAAAAACCCGATCGCAAAGACCGGGTTTTTTGATGGGGCTATATTCCCCGAAGGCTAGTTATAGAAGTTCAATATAAGTTGTGTTCTGGAAATGACTACCACACCCAGGTTGCTAATTCCGGAAAACATCTACTGAAATCTGACTTTTTTAATTACGAATTACGAATTAGTATAAAAACCCCAACTGTCACGAAAGACAGCAGGGGTTAACGACGTAGCTATGCACTTTTCATTACTGCATAGTGAATCCTTGGGGGCTGATTGCATCTTCAAAATCAGCACCTTGGAGGTTAGCGCCTAGTATATTGGCGTTTGTGAGATTTGCCTTCTCTAAGTCCGCATCAAATAGGTTTGCTCTTTCCAGGTTTGCGCCCATGAAGTTCGCCTTACCCAAATCCGCACCTTGCAGGTTTGCACCAGCGAGGTTAGTTCCTTGTAAGTTTGCTCTTTCTAAGTCAGCACCTTGCAAGTTCGCATTCTCTAAGTTCGCAGCAGGGAGGTTTGCATCTTTTAGGGTTGCTCCCATGAGGTTGCACCCTACACATTCGTTGGTTTGTAGTAAATGTCTAACGTTTGCTGCTACAGATGTGATGGGAGCAGGCGTGATAGGAGCAGGTGTGATCGGAGCAGGTGTATACTCTGTGGTTACGGGTGGTGTTTCTACTTGAGCGCTAGCACTAGGCTGGTTAATTAGAGAAAATGCTACCACAAGTACCATACATACTGTAGTTACGAGCCAGTTAGTTAATTTTTTAGAAATTGATTTATTCATGAGACTCCCGCGGCTTTACTTCTTGGAAACCGCCACTAAACTACTTTATGTTTTTACTTTAAATAAGCTGATTGATAATATCAAATATTATATTTACTCAATTTGATAAATTGAAGTGATTAAATATGCCGGGGAGATGGGGAGATGAGGGATGGGGAGATGGGGAGATGGAGGGATGAGGAGATGGGGAGATGGGGAGATGGGGGGATGGGGAGATGGGGAAATAATAAGTTCCTAACTCCTAACTGTCAACTCCTAACTCCTAACTCCTAACTCCTAACTGTCAACTCCTAACTCTCAACTCCTAACTCCTAACTCCTAACTCCTAACTCCCAACTCCCAACTCCCAACTCTTAATTATCAAGGCTGCTGAGCTACTGTTGGTTGATCTAAGTAGCCATACACCAGTCGGGAAACTTGAGTGATAAAAGCCTTACCTCTCAAGTCGTTAAAAGGTCTTCTCACCATAATGCCTGCCAAGTAACGTTTACCAGACGGCATCTCAATAATACCGGCGTCACCGAGGATAACTCCCAGCGTTCCAGTTTTGTGAGCAATTACCGCTCCTTTACCAAGTCCAGAAGGTAGTAAGCTTCTGTTGTGGACACGACGCATGATATTCAAAACTTGGGTACGACTAGAATTACTCAATACCTGATTGTTCTGATTAGCAATTAGCGCTGACAGTCTTACCAAGTCTTTAGCACTGGTTGTATTAGTACCCTTGAAGTCACCTAGCAAATTGCGAATCACAGTATTTTGCAGTCCCCAATTACGGAAACGCTGATTCAATTTAGCTTTACCACCTAAACGGTCAATAATCATGTTGGTGGCGGTGTTGTCGCTGATGGTAATCATTTTGGTAGCAGTTTCCAAAAGACTAAAGCGAGTTCCAGACCGTTTATACTGCATGACTCCAGAACCTCCAGTCATTAAGTCACGCCGCATCACCAAAGTTTCGTTCAGCTTGATTCTACCTGCATCCACTTCTTGAAACAGCGCTACCAGAACTGGAAACTTAATTGTGCTAGCCGCTGGAAATGCCTTTTCCCCGTTGAAGTCCAGATAGTTACCTGTGTCTAAATCCAAGAAAAACATTCCTGGTTCTATAGATTTGTAGCGAGCCATCAAGACTTTAACTTGAGAATTTAGCTGCGAGATTTCCTTGCCTAAAGGAACAACGCCAGCAAAGGTAGAAATATCACCGATGGGAACAGGAATCTTTTCTTCAATAGCAGATGAAATATTGTTGTTGCTGCGCTCAATTGCTCCAATGTTGACTATCCAATGAGAGGAAGAATCTCCTTTAATGAGTAATTTTTCGGGAGAAACGGTGTAGCCAGGTGCTAATTCAACCACTAATCTAGTTGTATCAGAGTCAACTTTGCCAATGCGAATTTCTCGAATTTTTGACCCAAAGCTTTGACGAGCTGTATTTCCATTGATTTGGGTTTTAGGAAGGTCAATAACCAGTCGCGTGGGGTTATTAATTAAAAATACTCTTGGTTGAACTGCGGATTCTGTGGTGATGTTGAGTTGGTTTTGTGCAGTGTCAAAGTACCAAGATTCTAAGTTAGCTGCTTTTGCTGTGGAAGACAGCAGCACAATACTCATAACGCTAAGAAAAAAAGAGCGTAATCTCATTCGTGTGATTGATGAGCGACAGTAGGATTTACTAGCACAAATTTTCCCCGTTTTTCCAGATTATCCGGAAGAAACCAGCATGAAAATATATGCTAATTACTTAGGTCAAGACAATTAGACCACAAAATAGTTCCACCTCAAAACAAAAAAGTTTTGATGGACGATTTATTTTCAATGAACTGATTTGAGGCTAATTGCTAAAAACTGCATGTATTATGGCTGAAAGTTCAAAAAAGTGCAAATATCATTTATGAGGCTCAATGCCTATGATTTTTTATGAAAATCACAATATTTCAAGCGATGTCTAATGATAAGTCCCAAAGCGGTTAGGCATTTCATACATTAATTAGGTAGGCAAAAATAAAGTTAACTCAACAAATCCCTAGTGTAGTCCCAAGAAGAATCAGTCGTCACTATGCACTTATACCATTAATAGTCAGTGCGATCGCGTTTACTTGCACTGACAACTAACCATCAAAGCTATCTTCAGTTACCTGAAAATAGCTGTAAATAGAGCAGTTTACTTTTATAGCATGTCTGCTAAATTACTTGTGATATATAGCAATAGCCAAGGTGGTTAGGACATCAACAGATGATAAAACCTATACACAAAAAGACTTTTCACCCAGTCCCCAGTCCCCAGTCCCCAGTCCCCTGCTATATGTCCGCAGCGATCGCAACTAGGTAAAGGTGAGTTGGATAAATACTGTTTTCCCCCTCTGCTAAACCTCTCCCCTACAAAGAAAAGCCACCCCCGTGGTTTCCCCATAGCCTTTGGGAGTGGCGTCAACCACTGCGCGATCGCGTGGGGACAACCGCCTATGGCAGAACTAGGCTTAAAAACCTGATTTTTACACTACCCCTCACTTGCGAACCCCTGTGAACCCAGCTTGTTCAAGTGCATTTTGACCTTGGTCGGTAAGTAAAAGATTGCTATAGGCTTCGCCAACCTTCTGTTCCCGGTCTTTGTTTTGCTTAATAATCACAAACAAACTAGTGGTAATAGGATAGCTGTCATTTTTGATAGCTTCAGTATTTACCCGGTTGCGCTGACGCGGGCATTGATCAGGTGACACCAAGGGTTCGCGGTAGGGTGGAATTAGCTCACTAGAAGTGCGGCCCAGTGGTAAAGGTTTCACACTACATTGAGATATCACTGCACGCGCAGAATCGTAATATATAGCACCAGCGTTTTTGCTAACTTGCCGCACAGCCTCTGTGCTAGAGTATACATACTTGATCTGAGAGTTAAGCGCTTGCTTGTCAAAATCACTTTTTGTAGAAAAAATTACTGTGTCTGCCTTCTCTAGTCGTTGAGAGAAAGGAGTAATGGCTAGGTTTGGCCCACCCACCTGTTTCCAGTTATTAATCTCCCCTAAATAAATCTGCTGCAACTGTTTAATAGTTAAACCTGGTATGTTCAGTGATGGGTTGACTATCACCGCTATGGCATCAATGCCTACCTGACGTTGCTCAAGTGTCAAGCCTCGCTGTCTAGCAATGGCTTTTTCTTCATCTGTGAGGGGACGGGAAGATTGAGCAAAATCAAATTGTCCGTCAAGCAACATACGTATACCTGAGCTAGAACTTGGGCTACCGTTAACGGGGTTTAAATAGCGCAATTGTAGTTCAGGACGAGCGCTGAGGATTTGAGAATCTACTAATTGCCGAATAGGTGCCCAAGCTGCACTCCCGCCATAGTTGAATGAGTCGATTGGGACATTAGGAAGTGACTCAAAGGTTGATGTACCAAAAGAGATAGCCTTGAAACTTTCATCAGAGCTAGAGTTACTGCTCTGGCGGGACACTTCACTAGGCTTGAGTAACCACCAGAGCAGTCCGCCAATAACTACAAGTGTTAACGCCTTGCCAATAAGCAAACCTCTCACAAATACTGCAACATCTGTTTTTATTAAGGCTTTTTTTTGGTTTGTATTGTCCATCTTATTCGAGGAAAATTGTGTATTTTATTGACTATTTCAGCTATGAGTAGCTGGGTGTAATTAAATATCTACCATGTACACTATTAGTTTTTATTCAGGGCTTAAGCTGAAGGGTTAAGCCGCTTAATACAAACTTTTATGACTAAAATATTTCATTTATTTACACCTACCTATTTATCTAAAATATTAATACTAAAATTGCATTTTTAATCATTATTTTTATTGCCTGATAAATTATTAACTCTTGTTCATCTGATGAAGTTGAATTTACCATTGATAACGCCTGCAATCATGCAATTAATTTTTGTATAGTCTTCGCTGAACTTCTGGATTATGTATATGAGTAGACGGTGGGTCAAAAAATTTTTTTCTCAACTTTTCTAATGGATTAGGTTGGTTTGGTAGTAATATACTACTCTGCAAGAATGTATAGAGCAAAATTATTAGTAATATACTACTGAAAGTGCCGAGGCCGACCCCCAAGAACAAAAGAAACTTTCTATACACTTGTGAATAATTCTCACTGGTGTATTCCTCACTAGCAGTAGATTCCGATGCTTGGGACAACGCCATAGTAGGAACAAGTGCTTGCAAAGCTTCTTCTGCGGACTGGTAACGATGGTTATGGCGTTCCCTAACCATTTTGTCCAAAATATCTGCTAGCCTATCGCTTACCTGCGCCTTGTCACGCCAGATAACTTCCCCAGTCTCAAAATCTTCCTGTAATTGTTCAGGCGGTATACCTGTCAAAGCTTGAATGCCAATAATTCCTACTGCATAGATATCACTACTAAGTTTTGGTTTTCCCTTTGCTTGTTCGCTTGGCATATAGCCAGGAGTGCCAACAGCAACAGTAAGGTTGCCTCCCAAAGCACTGATTTTCTTAATACTCCCAAAGTCAATTAACACAATCTTCTTATCAGAGCGTCGTCGCATCAAATTTTGGGGCTTGATATCCCGATGAATGATTTTGTGTTGATGGACGAAGACCAACACTTCTAGGATGTCTTTCAAGAGGTTGAAGACTGCATTTTCGCTCAGAATTTTACCTGGTGAGATTTCTTTAGTTAAGTTATGTCCATCGATGAATTCTTGAACTAAATAGAAATCCCCATCTTCATCAAAGTGAGCAAACAATCTAGGAATTTGGTCGTGGCTATTACCTAACTGATACAAACCTTCTGCTTCCCGTGCAAATAGGTTTTTGGCAATCGGCACAACATCAGGATTGGAATATTTGGGATGAAAATGTTTGACGACACAATGAGGTTGGCCAGGTAAATCTAAGTCAATAGCTAAGTAGGTATCCCCAGATCCTCCTCTTGCCAGGAGTTTGACAATCTTAAAGCGATTCCGAAGTATTTTTTTGATCAGAAGAGGATACTGTTGGTTATTGCGTGTTTCCCCTGTTAACAAGTAGGTACTGCCATCAGATCCTCCACTCACCAAGGGTGTGATAGTCTGGTAACGATTCTGAAGTGTTTTTCTGATGAGAGGGTACTGACGCATGTGGCGTATCCTACCTACTAAATTGCTAACCAGTGAGAGTTTGGTTAAAGATATGATTCACCAAAAGCTTGGATTGCTGGTTTTTCAGGAAGAAGAAGTTTTTCTACAACTTGGTTTTAGCATTTACGTGCCTGTGCGATCGCCGACTTAATTAGTTTTCGATATTTTTCATATACTATCTTTTATGAAATTTTAGCACTTAAGGGTTAACTACAGCACAATAAACTACTTTAAGAGCGCTGGTAGCAGTAGTCACAACAGGTTTTAATAATAAAAACAACTTTAATATCATGTTTTTTAGTTATTTATACTGAAAGGTGGTAAAAAGTTAACAAATTATACTAACAATAAATACCGGAAAGGACATCAAAAAATGATTGATAGATTTGAGGTACTTAAATATCAAAGTGCTTTTTATGACTGCAAACCTGATTAACGTGAATTCGACGAACCTCTCCCTCCCAACCTCCCTCTCCTAAAAGGCGTTCGCGAAGCGTCTCCGTAAGGAGAGGAAGGAGCAACGAAAAATGAGGGTTTTGGCTCCCCTCTCCGCGTCGGAGAGGGGTTGGGGGAGAGGTCTAAACAGTACTTGTCGAACTCACATCTGATTAACGTGCGATCGCATATCAAGCAATTTTGTTACACCTCTGGCTTATGCCCCATGCACGTCAACAGAGCAAGCTAATTTGGGAATACTCAAAGCAGTAGGGGTGAGGGTGTAAAAGTGGTAGAAGAACGTGCATATTGGCTCGCGTGGTCGCAAATTTCTGGGATTGGGCCAGTATTGCTGCGACGATTGCAGCAGCATTTTGGCACGCTAGCAACAGCTTGGCAAGCTACCAAGTCTCAGTTAGGAGAAGTAGAGGGTTTTGGTTTTCAGACACTAGAAAAGGTGGTAAAACAGCGATCGCATCTGCATCCAGAACAACTACTCACCAAGCACCAGCAGGAAAACCCCTATTTCTGGACACCAGCAGATACAGATTATCCCCGTTTGCTGTTGGAAACTCCCAGTCCACCGCCAATTTTGTACTATCGCGGTGAAGTAGAACTACAAGAAAATCTTGGACAAAAACCGATGGTTGGTATTGTGGGAACGCGCCAACCTTCCGATTATGGTATTCGTTGGACTCGCCAAATTAGCACGGCTTTGGCTAAAAATGGCTTTACAGTTGTTTCTGGGATGGCAGAGGGAATTGACACAGAAAGCCACATAGCTGCGATGAAAGCTGGAGGACGAACGATCGCAGTTTTAGGTACGGGTGTAGATGTAATTTACCCACACAAAAATCGGGATTTATACAAGCAGATTTTAAGTGCAGGGTTAGTCGTAAGTGAATATCCAGGCAAAACCCCACCCGAACGCACTCACTTTCCCCGCCGTAATAGAATAATTGCTGGGTTAAGCCGCGCCATCTTAGTAATGGAAGCGCCTTTAAAATCTGGTGCCTTAATTACAGCTACCTATGCTAATGATTTTGGTAGAGATGTCTATGCACTACCTGGCAGACTAGACGATCACCCATCTCAAGGCTGTTTAAAGTTACTTAATCAAGGCGCTTCTTTGATTCTCAAGGAACTAGACGAACTATTAACAATGTTGGGTGCAGTACCACAGTTGGATGCAGTTGCAGCGCCAATACCAGAACAGTTAACATTGCCAACTTTATCACCCGAATTGCAACAGGTAATAAATGCGATCGCCACTGATGCTTTACCCTTCGATTTTATTGTCCAACAAACGGGCATGAATACTGGCTCAGTTTCCAGTGCTTTATTACAGTTGGAACTCATGGGTTTAGTCTCACAACTGCCAGGAATGCGATATCAGAAGATTTAAAGGGACTGGGGACTGGGGACTGGGGACTGGGGACTGGGGACTGGGGACTGGGGACTGGGGACTGGGGACTGGGGATGGGGATGGGGATGGGGAGATGGGGGGAGTTATTCTAACTCCAAACTCCAAACTCCAAACTCCTAACTCCTAACTCCTAACTCCTAACTCCTAACTCCTAACTTCTAACTCAGCACTACTAAAAACACATTCAGGAAATTGCCGCTTTAATGCTGGAAATACAGGACAAGGCGCTTGTTCTTGTAAATTATCTGGTTTACTCCAAGTAAAGGGCGCTTTTTGTGCCGCAGACATCCATAACAAGCGCTTTGCCCTTGTCATCGCAACATAAAGTAAACGATACTCCTCAGCAGTTTTCAGGTTTTTTGCCACCTCCCAAGCCTGGGTAATATCTGGTATTTCAGATTCTTTGTGAAGAGCAGCGCGAATCTGGGCGCGCGCCACTTCTGATAAGGTAAAGTCACCTAAAAATTGGCTTTGGGGAGGAACCCAAAATTTTCCAGGTATCAAGTTTTCATGCAGAAAGGGTATAAACACATAGTCCCAATCCAAACCTTTGGCTTTGTGCATGGTAATAATGGTTAGTTGACCAGCACGGGTGTAACGAGCTTCTAAATCTTCTGTTTCTACAGGTTCAAACCGTTCGGAATTAACGATTTCACTTAAAACTGACAGCATCGCCCCCAAGGAACTGTTACCAGCTATTTGCTGGTTGACTCTTTCTGCAAGTTTGTCAGCGGTTGCCAATTCTGCTTGATCGTAGTTTAACGCTAAGGCGAGAAAGGAAATTAACTGGTACAAAGGTAGTTCTAACCGAGCGCGTAGTAAACTGCGACACAAGTGTGAGGCTTTTTGTACTGGCTCTGGTTGAGGTGCTGCTAAGGGGCCAGGATACAAAAAATCTTCTGGTAAACTAGCGAGGGTGTTGAGGTCTTGGGTGGGAATCAACTGGCGCTGCACCACAGCTTCTAAAGCAGCTTTGAGATAATCAGGGGAGTGGGGACGATCGCAAAATTGCAATAATGCTAAGATTTCCTGCGGCACATGAGAGCGGCGATCGCGTTCTCCCACGTCATAAAGTATAATATTATGCTCCTTACACAGAGGTGTGAGAGCCTCCGTCAGCCATCTACCTTGGCGATTTTCCCGCACTAAAACCGCTACACGGGTATTCGTTGGGTCTTCGGCAAATAATTTGATTACCCTTTGGGATAGCAATTCTACTGTGTGACGAATATCATGGGGGGTGTACAGTTCTACTCCCCTTCCTACTGACGCTGGATTAGCATCTTTTTGGGGGTCGCCAGTATCAACAGGGCGGATAGTCTGCAAGCGAAATGGTATTTGTCGGTTGTCGGTTGTCGGTTGTCGGTTGTTATTTGCTGACGACTGACGACTGACCCCTGACCACTGACTATTGATCCATTTGAGGGCAAAATTCGCAGCATCGATAATAACTTTAGTACTACGACCGGCTTGATCCATTGTCGCCAATCGTTGGACGCGATCGCACTCTTCACAAAATTGCCGAAAATAAATCGGATCGGCTGGGGTAAAAGTTGAGTTAATCGCTTGGTTAGGGTCGCCGACTCGCACTAAATTGATTGGGGATGAGGGGGATGAGGGGGATGAGGGGGATGAGGGCGAGTAAAATTGTACACTTACTTCCTCATCTCCCCCTGCTCCCCATCTCCCCTGCTCCCCTGCTCCCCTGCTCCCCTGCTCCCCTGCTCCCCTACTCCCCTGCTCCCCATCTCCCCAATCACTCGCCAGAATTTCTAGCAACCGCGTCTGCAAAGGGCTAGAATCTTGGGCTTCGTCTTCAAAGACGGCGAAAACTTGGTTTTGCTCGATGCGACGGGCGCTGTCGTTTTCGAGAACGCGCAGGGCGGCTAAAATCATATCGTCGTAGTCGATGAAGTCACGCGATCGCATTAAATTTTGATATTGCTCGTACAATCCCGCTGCTACGCTCAAAATTGCATATTCGTCTGTGGATTGTTTACTCCATTCCCGCAGTTTTTCTGGTAGTATTCCAGAACTTTTTGCTTCATGAATGACTGTAGTTGCCAATTCTGGCAATACTTCTGTCCGCAGTACCGATTGACGACGCAATCTTTCTGTTTCTTCACCGTCAAATTGATAACCTTCTAGCAATCGTAAATACCGTCCGGGATTGTTAGCAATCCATTGTTCTACGGCTGTGCGGATGAAGCGGTGGCTTTGACTTGGTGTAATTAATGTGACATTTTCTAATTGCAAACCTGACAAATTAGGATGGCGACTAGCAATGTTCAATGCCAAACCGTGCAACGTATACACAGCAAAGCCAGTTTGAGGTAGAGATAAATCCTCGCGTAAGAACTTACGGATCTTGGCTTTAATATTAGCAGCAGCAGAGCGAGTAAAAGTAACAACTACAATTTGACGACGAGAAGACGGGCGAGACTCAGGGGAATCATATTGACGGGCGATCGCGATCGCCGCCGCCGCCGCCATACCCGTAGATTTACCAGCCCCAGGAACAGCAGAAACAGCTAGTGGCCCAGATTGCCAATCCGCCATTTGCTGTTGTCCGGGACGTAAACCATTGCGAATGTTGATAATCTTCTCCCGCAGAGAAGGAACAGGCAATGGCTGAGATAATTTTGATTGGAGAGATTCTTGAGGCACAGTAGCGGTAAAATTAGCGTCTGAAATAAACCGGTTATCAGTCATCAGTCATCAGTTATCATTGCTCACTGATAACTGATGACTGTTTTAATAGATAAATAATGACAAATCAAAGACTTACTCTACATTATCTAAGTTTAGCTGGAGCGATGGCACTTGGTGCTGTTTTGCGCTTTTGGCATTTAGACTTAAAACCCCTCTGGATGGATGAGGTGATTACTGCCATTTTCAGTTTGGGTAAAAGTTATCATGATTTGCCTTTGAATTTGGTGTTTTCTCTTGAGCGTATACAAGAAATTTTTACATTTAAATCGGGAGTTAGTTGCAATCAAATTGCCGAAAACATTGCTACTCAGTCTACACATCCGCCGCTATTTTTTTGCGGAATGTATAGTTGGTTGGGGCTAATGACTCCTTTAGGGGCGGAGTGGGTGACGAAATTGCGATCGCTACCAGCTTTGTTTGGTGTAGCTGCGATCGCGGCAATTTATGGTGTCAATCGTATTGCTTTTTCTAGAGGTTCTGGAATCATTGCAGCATTTTTCATGGCCGTTTCCCCCTTTGCTGTTTACCTTTCCCAAGAAGCACGGCATTATACCATGCCTATGCTACTTATAACTTTAGCGTTATTGGGACTAATGCAAATTCAGCGGGATATTTTTGAGCGATCGCGACTTAGATTTTGGGTTTGGGTTTTATGGGCAATTACTAACAGTATAGGTTTATATGTTCATTACTTTTTTACTCTAGCTTTCATTGCTGAAATCGCCACACTACTTATATTGATGTACTGGGGTAAGACAAAAATACTTAACAAACGTCAAATCTGGCTTGCTTTAATTATTTCTACCAGTGGTGTTGTAATTAGTTTTATTCCCTGGTTACTAATTATATTCAGTCATTTTCAACGGTCTGAAACCAATTGGTTACCCTCTCCCAATCACATCGCACCCATCTATCAAACTCTTCTTAGCTGGGTTTTAATGGTGATTGCTCTACCCGTAGAAAATCAGCCTTGGTTAATAACAGCTATCTGTGGTTTTTTAATGTTGATTTTTGCTATTTGGGCAGGATATCAAATATTCAAAGGTTTAAAGTTTTTATGGTTACAACATACAACTAATTTAGCAACATTAACGCTTTTAAGTTTTACTATTTTTGTATTACTACAATTTTTTGCCATAGTCTATTTATTAGGTAAAGATATTACCGTAGTTCCCCGCTACAGCTTTGTTTACTATCCCAGCTTTTGTGCCCTTTTAGCAGCCAGTATTAGCAAAAGTCATCAGTCATCATTCAAATTTATACTTATTGGCTTTATTAGTTCTATTTTTGTAGCTTCTAACCTAGTCTTTCAAAAACCTTTCCAACCTGAGCAAGTTGCCCAAAACATGAATTTAGAACCTTCTGTACCGCTGACGCTGGTGGTAGCATATAGCAGTTATCAGGATGTAGCATTGGGATTGAGTTTTGCCTTGGCATTAGAACAACTTAGAAGTCAGCCCCTTGTAGAGGAATTCAAAATTCGTTTTGAAAAGTTTGCTACAGAGGGAAACCTTCATAGCAACTTTTCGCAAAATCAAAAATTAAAAATTAACTATACCACTGATAAATATACGGGTTTAAATTCTGCTATTAACTTGGATAATTTTGTTATTTTACAGAAATCTCCTGATTTATCTGCTTTCTGGAAAAAGTTTTCTGAAATACCTGCACCAAGAACATCTCAGATGAATTTATGGATAGTTGCTCCTGGATTGAGAAAACGGGACTATCCGCCACAAGTAGCCCTTGCTGGGCAAATTAGTTGCACCATAGATCCTAAACAGTACTATCGCATAGGTGTTCCCTATCAGCTTTACCGATGCAGTAATGCTGGATAGTACTGATTCATTAAATATCAATACAGTTCAGTTAAACATAGGACTTACGCACATTGTCATATTTTTTTCGTTTGGGTTGTCAAGGGTCAAAAGGAGCCAGTCGTGTTGGCGGGTTTCCTGACTTGAACTACCTGGCTTTCAAAAGTCCAAAAAACTTTGATTTTTGACCCTTGACTATTGAACGCCAGTTGCTACAACGGAGGGAACCTCCGCAACGCGCTGGCTCCTCTTGACTGCCATTTCAGAAAATATGTGTGCCAGTTGCATAAGTCCTGAAACATTTATTCCTTCTCTTTAAGTCCTACCCTGCGAGAAGCCACTTCGTATCTATGCGTCTTTGGCAGTTGATTAAAAAATTGACTTTCACAAGAGTTTTAGCCTTAACTGAACCGTATTACATTAAAGACAAAATTTCTGAAAATGCTGAAGTAATTGCAGCTAATTATAAATTATTTTTTATATAAAATGAGCTTTTTTAAAGTTATTAATAAATTCCAAAATTTTTAATTCGTAAAAATACTGAGACTTTATCAAAAACAATTTTAAGTATAATCTTTATAAAAATAAAAACAATTTTTCTACATCTATATAGACAAATAAGTAAAAAACAAATATTAATAAATTAGTCTATTGCTTCTGTTGTTATTCTGTATACAAATAACGGCAACTAACTGCATATTTGTATATTTGAATGATGAGAATAACAAAAAAATAATTTGAATTCAGATTTTCTTATTAGTTTTAGAAAATCTGATAAATCTACTTGACATGATATTTGAGAGGATACAAATGGCTTTTGAATTAGTTACAAATTCTCAACTCGATGTAGCCCATATGAATTTAAAAGAAGCCCATGCATTATCATGTGGTTTACTTGAGCCACAAGTTTCTTTTGTAGTTTGGTTATTAGAGAATCCTAATAGTCCCTTGGCTTTACCTGGAAAAATTAGTTTGACTCCTCATGATTATATTCACATCCTTTTAGATCAAGATACTTCTCCTCAAGAAGAAGCTTTTGTACTTGGATTTACAATGGGTAATGACTTAAAGACTAATAAACTACATTTATTAATATATAAATTTTTTGCAAAATTTATATATCCATATCCTTTTAACTTTTCAAGATTAGAGTGCCTCAATTTTGACTTAGGATTTAGCTATGGTAGAAAAATTAAAACTAAACAAATAAATGAGGTTAATTTTGACAATTATCACGATCAACCTATAAAAACTATTCGTGAATTATTGGGAATTGATATTAATGAAATAAAACTACTACGACAGTCTTTAGTTCAATACGATTCAGTTAAGGATAATTGTAGGTTGGGTAGAGCGTAAGCGTTACCCAACAAAGTTGTGAAAATGTTGGGTTTCATTCCTCAAACGCCACTTGCGCGCGTCTGTCGCTTAACCGCGCTCTTTGCAGGGCTGCCCCAACCTACGCAATTTACAAATTTTGACTCTAACTGAACCGTATTGGTCTTTAGTGAATTGTAATCCCAGTTCTGTATGAAGAGTCCTTGAATTACACAAGACAACAATCTAGAGGGGTAATTCATGAATTGTCCCTATGTAAATCAAGCACAATCTTATACAGAATTGGTAAAACTAAATTTAATACAGCAGTTTGCAAGTAAATGAGGTACAAAACACAAGACTCAAAATCATAGATGAAAACTTTGCTTTCTACCTCCTACCTCCTGGCTCAAAACCTGTAGATTTTGTACTTTCTACCAACAAAAACTACTGTATATAAAATACTATTAAAAATGCACTTTATTTATAAATTTAGGTTTTTTCCTTATCAACTAGTAACTGCAAATATACTACTGACATTATTATTGTTTATTACTCAAATTCTGCTGAACTATCAAGCATATTCTAATTTTAATAGAATTACTACACATGAATTTCAAGTACAAAAGCTTAGCGATAAAATTACCTATTTTGATGAAATATTAACTATGTCAGCCCGTATGAATGCTGCTACAGGTAATCTGATTTGGGAACAACGTTATCGCCAATTTGAACCGCAACTCAATTTAGCTATTAAAGAATCTATTAAACTAGCTCCTCAAGCATATGAAAATGAAGATGCCAAAAAAATTGATGCTGCTAACAAGCGTTTAGTGACAATGGAATATCAATCTTTTGATTTAGTGAAGAAAAATCAAAAAAAGACAGCGCAACTATTATTATACAGCCACGAATACGAAACTCAAAAACGTATTTATGCTGATGGTGTTGCTAAGAGGAACCGTAAGATTTCATTTCATTTGCAGCAAAAAGTTGCTGAATATCGTCAACAAATAATTTGGACAATTTTAGAATCTATTATAGCTTTAGCAATACTCGTTACAGCATGGTTTTTAGTATTACATTTATTGCAGGAATACTTCAAAGCTAAACAAATTGCTCAAGCTGCTTTAAAAGAAACGAATTCTCAGTTGGAAATACAAGTTGCAGAGAGAACAGCAAAGTTAAAACAGAAAAATCTTCAGTTAAAAAAGACATTAAAAAAATTGCAACACACTCAAGTACAACTTATTCAAACTGAAAAAATGTCCTCATTAGGTCAGCTAGTGGCTGGTGTTGCTCATGAAATTAATAATCCAGTTAATTTCATTTATGGTAATCTAGTCCACGTGAGAGGATATACTCAGCAATTACTAAGTTTAATTAATCTATATAAACAACAAGATTCTAATTACAACTCGGAAATAACTAGTCTGAGTGATGAAATTGAATTAGATTTTATTATTGATGATCTACCAAAAATCTTATGCTCAATAACAGTTGGGGCTGAACGTATCCGCGAGATTGTGCTAGCTTTGCGGAACTTCTCGCGTCTTGATGAGGCAGAAATAAAACCTGTTAATATTCATGAAGGAATTAATAGTACACTATCAATTTTGCAGCATCGTCTCAAAGGTAAGTATGAACAGGAGGAAATTTCAATTATTAAAGACTATGGTAATTTGCCTCTTGTAGAATGTTATGCAGGAGGATTAAATCAGGTATTTATGAATATCCTAAATAACGCTATCGATGCTTTACGCCAACAGGAAATAGAGTGTTTGGAAAAAAAGATCGAAAAACCCCCCAATTCTATTATTATCTACACCCAAATTAAAGATCAAGAGCGCATAATTATTAGTATTAAAGATAATGGCCCGGGAATAAGTAAAAAAGTTCAGACTAGATTGTTTGACCCATTTTTTACTACTAAACCTGTAGGTAAGGGTACTGGCTTGGGTTTATCTATTAGTTATCAGATTATCGTAGATATACACAAGGGAAAAATCAATTGTATCTCTGCACCAGGAAAAGGTACAGAGTTTGTGATTGAGATTCCTATTAAACAGAGATGATTGATGACTGTTGATTGTTAACAAGTCTAATAGGTGATTGTGCAATTTAGAGGCTATTGCTTCATGTTTATTCATCAATCTGCCAGGAATCCTTAGTTACTTCTTCATCGAGGATTTTCTTAGGACGCACAATGATGATGATTCGTCCCAGCAGGGAAAGTTCTGGTTCAGTTTCAAACCACTGAAAATCTAATTCTCCGTTGTTATCAACGACAAAGTAGCTGGAGACATCCCATTGCCTTTGTGCCCGATCTACAACTACTAGCACTTGTGTTAGTGGATTTTGTGACTGGTTGGGGAAGCGATCGCTATTTGCTAAAATCACAACTGGATCTTCTGCACTCAACAATACTTGCCAACCTGGTAATGGTATCCAAGCTTGCTCTCCCACAAACTTTACTAGGCGAAATGGTTGAATTTCTTCTATCAACGGTACACTTTGCAAGTCTTGTGGTGTTAATGGCAACTCACCCACCACAGGCAGAATCCGAGGCAATTCCTCTTCTGACTCTAGTCGATAAAAAGGTAAAAGGGGAGCCTGACGCTTGGGAACAACAGTAAAATCTACTAGTAGCTGTTCGATTTGTTTCCTAGCTGTTAGTGTGTGAGCAAAGCGTAACCCTTTGGCAATCAAGCGCGATCGCTCTTGCAAATCTGTATATTGCCGTGCTAGTTTCCAAACTTGGTAAGCAACAGCATCCCCAGGATGAGCAGAAAATCCTTCTGGCAAGGTACGAAAATAAGAGAACTCCCTAACTGCTTTTGCCACTTCCCGCGCCTCAAGAGCATCGAGTTTCTGCTGGTAAGTCAGTTCCGCAGCACTGGCGCGTTCTTCAATAGTCAGCAGGCGCAGTTCATATAAAATATCACTGCCGCGTGTAGCGTAGTGCGATCGCGTTGCTGCTGATGCCCCTCCCTTTTCTAAAGAATTGTAAACTTGAGAGCCAACAATCACCTGATTTTGTTGAATTGGTTCAAATCCCGTGGCTTCAAAAATTTCTTGGGGATTGTAACCGGCTTTTTGCAGAGAAGCGATCGCTACTCCCCATTCCACCCAGTTGCCTTGCTTTTGCCTGAGTTTTTGCAGCAACTCTTGTGCTGCTTCGTTAGCAATACTTTCGCGATTTTCAGCGTTGGGTGGTAAATCAGTCATAATCTGGAGTAGAAGCTGCAACTTGAAACAGTGATTGAATCGGGAATTGGGAATTAGAAGAATTTTTTCCCAGTACTCAGTACCCAGTACCCAGTACCCCTAATCCCCACTCCCTGCGGTCGCGGGGGCCCCGAGTTCCCCAATCCCCAGTTTATTGTAATCTTTTACAGCAGATTATCTCTAGACTCTACCGTTAAACAAAATTATGAGTTATGAATAATACACGCTCAGTAGCTGGGAGTGAAATAGATAAAATTCAAAGTGAAGAATTTAGAGTCTAAAGCTGACAATCACAGGGTTTGGGATTTTGAGTTGCTGACCCCAACTTAACTATTGAGATTTATTTCTAGCAAACTGACTATAGCCCAGAAATTAGAGTAGCAAAATCATTCTTGAGGTATCTATATCAAGAAAAGTTTTTGCTGCCTAGAGATATATCTGTAAATTTACGCAATTTTCAGGAGATATTCTCAACTGAGCTTGGTGTGGAATATAACAAAATGAATAATCTTAACAAGAATTGTCTTATGGAGAATACCGTCGTTGAAGTTCCTGCAAGTCGTCGTCAAGTGGCGACTCTAGAACGAAGTAAAAAGCTCAAAATATTGGTAGTAGATGATGAGCCAGATAATCTGGATCTGCTTTACCGCACTTTTCGACGCGACTTTCATGTACTGAAAGCTGATAGTGGAATTAATGCCCTGGAAGTGTTGGCAGCAGAAGGAGAAGTGGCTGTAATCATCTCCGACCAACGGATGCCAGAAATGAAAGGAACTGAGTTTCTTAGCAAGACTGTACCTCAGTTTCCAGACACGGTAAGAATCATTCTCACCGGGTTTACCGATATTGAAGACCTAGTGGAGGCGATTAACGCCGGACAAGTCTACAAATATATTACCAAGCCTTGGGATCCAGGTGAACTGAAGGCAGTGGTGCAAAGGGCAGCTGAAACTTACGACCTGCTTAAGCAACGTACAGAAGAATTACGACGTGCCAATGCCCAAATGGCCCTGCTGACTGTTTTAGTGCAGGTGACACAAGCATCTCAAAGCTTAGAGGCAACTCTGGAACCCATTGCAACGGTTTTTAGCGAGAGTTTTGCAGCAGATAGCTGTATTTTGCAGCTGATGGAGGGCGGTAAACTGGCTGCAACTCAAGGGTCTTACAGTCAAGGAGATGTGGTCAAAAATTGGCTAGATCTTGATCCACTGGCCAGTGAGGCAATTGCCACTGGGCAAATGCAAGTTGCTTTGAATGTCGCCAAAGAACCTAAACTGGCTGGTGTGACTCACTATCAAGATAGTGGTGTGCAAGCACATTTAGTGATTCCAATTACCTACCGGAATGATATCTTGGGGGTGTTGTCACTCCAATGGCAACAACCCTGTTCTTTGCGAGAAGATGAATTAAACCTAATTCATTTATCAGCCCAACTAGTGGCGATCGCTCTTACCAGTAGCGGGTGTTGTCAAGCAAAAACTTAGTCAAGAGTCCATAGTCTATAGTACAGTTCTATAGACCCTTGACTATAGACCCTTGACTATAGACTATTGACCAATGACTCAAGAAATTCGTGCCATTTTTGACCGTATAGCCCCAGTTTATGACCAGTTAAACAATTGGTTGAGTCTGGGTCAACACCATATATGGAAGGAAATGGCAATCAAATGGAGTGCTACTAAACCAGGGGATACTTGCCTGGATTTGTGTTGTGGGAGTGGCGATTTAGCTTTGCGTTTAGCAAGGCATGTGGGAGCAAAAGGTATTGTGTATGGTGTGGATTTCTCACCAAACCTGCTAGCAACTGCTAAAGAACGTTCCCAAAGGCAGTACCCCCAACCTGCTATCTCCTGGATAGAAGCAGATGTGCTAAATTTGCCCTTTGAGGACAACCAATTCGATGCCGCTACAATGGGCTACGGTTTAAGAAATGTTACAGACATTCCCCGTAGTCTTCAAGAATTACACCGCGTCCTCAAGCCAGGTGCTAAAGCAGCTATTTTAGACTTTCATCGACCAAGCAATCCGCAAATGCGCGCTTTTCAACAGTGGTACTTGGATAGTATAGTTGTACCAATAGCGGAACGTATGGGTTTAAAGGAAGAATATGCTTACATTAGTCCCAGTCTAGACCGCTTCCCCACAGGGAAAGAACAAGTCAAATTGGCCCGTGAAGTTGGTTTCGCATCAGCCACACACTATCCCCTCGTGAACGATATGATGGGAGTGCTGGTAGTCAGTAAATTTTAGATTTTAGATTTTAGATTAGGGTCTACTGGTCAATAACCACAGACTTTGAATCCACAAATCAACATTTCGTCTAAAATCCCTTCGGGTTCGGCAGTCGCTCATGGAGGAGACCCCCAAGACCCTTATGGGTTCGGCAGTTGCTCCACTTGGGGAGACCCCAAGACCGCACTGTCTCACCGCGCTGCTCACCAAAATCGAAAATCCCAAATCGAAAATCCGAAATCCTGTGGATTGGTCTCATCTCTGGCTTTATGTCTCTCCCCCAGTATTGGGTGGAACTATTGGTTATTTCACAAACGATATAGCCATCAAAATGTTATTTCGTCCCTACCGAGCAATTTATATCGGTGGACGAAGATTACCATTCACTCCTGGATTGATTCCTCGCAACCAGGAACGTCTGGCTAAGAAAGTTTCTGATACAATCATGGGGTCGCTGCTAACGCCGGATGAATTGCAAAATCTGGCGCGGCGCTTGTTGGTGACAGAACGGGTACAAGGAGCAATTCTTTGGTTATTGCAACTGGCAACAGAACAAGTCAACCCAGATCAAAACGAAAAAAGTATCAAAGTTGTTGCGGGAATTTTGCGTGATTTGTTAGGGGAATCATTGCCACGTTTGCTAAAAGTTTTGGCACGACGAGAAGATTTTTTAGAAGCGCAAATTAATCAAATTTTTGACCAAGTATTGTTGGAATTGCAGTTAACTGAAGAACAAGCTACACGCTTAGCTGATTGGCTATTACAGGTAGTTTTGCCTGCAGATGCACTGCGGCAGGCAATTATTGATTTTTTGACCGATCGCACGATTCAAATTGTTGATGAAAGCTTTCGAGAAAAGACTAGTGGTACATATTGGGTAGTAGCAAATCTGTTCGGTTTACGTAATACTCTTACTAGGCTGCGAACTTTTTGCTTAGATGAGAAAGAAGCTACTAATGAACGTTTGCAGGAATTGATTCAAGATTTACAATTGCGCGATCGCCTCAAAAAAATCCTCCTAAATTTATCACTGCAAAACTTGCCAATTGGCACAGTACGCCAACTGCGAAAGACTACAAGGGAAACTGTACGTCATTATGTCCAAAGCAGTGGCGGCGATTTATTAGAAGGTTTAACGGACTCTCTTAATTGGGAAAATATTGCTTCATTGCTGCTTAATCGTCTAAATGCTTCACCTGTTGTCAGTTCTTCTTTAGAAGTCCTCAGTAAAGAGTTAGCCTTGATTTTAGAACGCTATTTAGAAAAAGATTTAGAAAAAATTGTGGCGCAGGTAATTCCGATTTTGTCCATAGACCAAGTGATTGTTAACCGTGTAAAGTCAACTTCACCGGCTGATTTAGAAGCTGCAATTGAGGGAATTGTCAAAGATGAATTGCAGGCGATCGTTTCTTTGGGTGGTATTTTAGGTTTTATTGTCGGCTTATTCCAAACAGGGTTTTTACTTTTTAATAATTTGTGACACGCAGCAATTGTTAGTCTCATCTCAAGTTTTAAGAAATACTGTTCTAAAGTTTCTTACTTTGGGGCAAAAGTATTATAAATCAGAATTTATTGTATTTCACTCTTGGTTCAATCTTTAAAAACAACTTCTAAATTTTCGTATTTTTACTGTCCTCACTCTCTACTTTAGTCAGACAAGCTAGATGTAAACTGCGCCTATTTTCATCTGAGGCTGTGAGGAGTTAAGACTAGTGCGATTAGCCTCATATCTTGCACCTCTACGTACAACCTCAGATAAAGTAAAAAGATGCGCGATAAAGCTACCTCATTTTTATGGGCTTTTATCGCTAAATCAAGGGTTTTGCTTTTTTACTGAGTAATAAAATTACATCAATTTTTATTGGTGCAAGATGTGAGTAGCGATAAATAAATCTGTCTCTAAATTAACGTGAGTTCGACAGACCTCTCCCTCCCAGCCTCCCTCTCCGAAACGGAAAGGGAGGAGCAACGTAATAACGAGGTTTTTAAGCCTCTCTCCTTGTAGGGGAGAGGTTTGGAGAGGGGTCAAAACAATACTCATCGAACTCACGTTAAATTAGTTGGAATTTGGACTTTTCTTTTACTTTTAATATTTAAAGGGATTTTACCTAAACCTGCTTATGCATTTGTATCGTCTCTAGATGCTTGTGCTGCTCAACCTGAATGTGCTGCGGCTGTAGGCTCTGAATTATCTCCTGCTATTGCTGCTCCTACTGCCGAGGCTGCCGGAACGACAGCAATTACCACTACTACAGCTACGGGAGCTACTAAATTGTAGATAATCAATATGAATAATCTCTCTAGACTTCTCCAAAAAATTAAAGATAACCCAGTCATATACATAGATAAGCCATCAATTACTTGTCTTGATTTCTTTGTAGGTGGGTATTTAAGTCAACTAAGTGACTTAGGATTAACTCCAGAAGGCTACCCAATAGAAGGATTTAACGAGTGGATGCAAGAAAGAGCAAAAACTAATCTGACTCAATCTTGGGCTGGGATAATTCTGTTTATTTGTGGTAGTGAAAGAAATGCCTTTTATACCTTTTTTGAACTCTTTGAAAAGTTTAGAAAACAGAAAGATGATTCAAAACTTGAAAAAAGTGAAGACGTTTTAAGGCTTCGTCAGGATTTGGGGTTTCCTCAGTTTGATATTTACAACGAGATTCTAAGTGCTATAAAGAAAAGGCCAGGAATGTATTTAGGAACTAGTTCAATTACTAGACTAGATATGCTTTTGCGAGGATATAGTCTGGCTCGAAGAGAAGTTGGCATACCCCCAACTGAACCGGAAAGTAAATTTCAAGGTTTTCAATCATGGGTTCAAGAAAAATATGGGATTAAGACAGGCCAAGCATGGTCTAAAATAATTCTTTTCTTTTCTATAGATGAGTACGAGGCTCTACAGAATTTTTTTGAATTATATGAAGAATATTTAAATTGTAATCAGAGTTCAGAGTTTGATGAAAATAGTGGTTAATCAAGAGAGTAAAAAAACACCGGATACTTTGGAGCAACTTGAAACGATGGTCAAAGAGGTGATTGCCTGAGATACTGCGCGGAGCATAATAAGTTAAGGCGAAAAACTAAAACTGATTTTCTACTTTTCTGCTTAACTGAACCGGATTGAATTTTCAAGCATAAATGAAATCAAAACGACAGTAGGGGCGTACAGATGTACGCCCCTACTGTCAATGTTGTACTGGCAACTTAGAAACTTCTAAATTTGCCACTAATTTCACATTAAATTCTGCTTCAAACACTCCTTTTTTATAATCTAAACTCCACATTTCTAAGGCGCAGTCATCATCAGGATGAGATGGACAAATTAGCAAATTAACCTGCTGAAACTGGGGATAATACTCACACTCTACTTTAGCGATCGCTCCAATTTGTCGTCTATCTAAGGCAACTGCCAACCTCAAAATACTACTCAATTGGCTAACTATTTGGCGGTGCTTTTTACTGAGCAAATTGCGATAATTTTCATGCTTTTTCTTCGGCGGTGATTTGCGATGATATCGCGCTAAATTGGCAATGATTTCTATTTCCGTTTCGTTGTAGCCAAGTAATTCACCATTGCGAATTAAGTAGTAAGAGTGTTTGTGGTGAGAGGAATGGCTAACATAGTGACCACAATTGTGTAATATTGCAGCAACCCACAACAACTGCCGTTCGTTGACTCCCCAATGGTGTAGTAAGCCTTGAGTTTGGTCAAATAAATTTAAGGCAAATGCTGCCACGCGATCGCTATGTTCTAATTTAATTTGGTACTTATCAGCGTGTTTGAGAACACTCCGCTGGCGTACTGAACCTTGGTAGCGCAGTTTGTCTTCAATTAAACCGTGGGCTAGCATCCAGTCTACAATCACGCCTTCTCTGAGGGAACGCCCACAAGCTGTTACTGACTCCACACCCAACAGCATCATGGCTTCCTGTAAAATTACTGCACCAGCCAGTATCACTTCAGCCCGCTTTTCTGGCATCCCAGGTATAGCAGCCCTTTCTGAATTAGACAATTTCCGCAAGCGATTTACCCACTCCCGCACGTCTTTGAAACTCAACTCGTAGCCATTCAGAGTGGAAGGCACTGAAGCAGAATTATCCCGTGCCTGAATCAGGGCTAGGGTTTCAATGGTGCCAGAAGTGCCAATCAACCGTGGAGATTCACCAAACTGGATATTTGCTAGCACTTCTTCTACAGAACGTTCCAACATCCCGCGTGCATAAGCTTGCAAGTACTGATACTCGCTATTACTGATGGGGTCGGTCTTGATTAACTCGCTGGTGAGTCGCACTGCACCAACTTTGGTACTGGTGAGAGTGCGCGGTTCGTGACTATCTCCCAAAATGATTTCTGTGGAACCGCCGCCAATATCAACAATCATGTGGGGCTGGTTGTTAAATTCCATCCCCGACAGCACACCTAAGTAAATTCGTCGCGCTTCTTCTTGACCAGAAATTAAGTCAACGCTTAAATTCAACTCCGTTTCGATTTGGTGCAAAAAATCTTTACCATTGGGGGCTTCCCGCACAGCACTAGTTGCCACGGCAATTATTGTTTCAGCGTTGAAAGTTTTGGCAACTTCTTGGAAGCGCCTGAGAGTAGCGATCGCTTTTGCAATTATCTCTGGTTTCAGTTCCCCAGTAGCGATATCGCGATCGCCCAGCCTCACAGTTTCTTTTTCTCTGGCGATAATGCTAAAAGATGGTAATGTCGGGTCAATCTTTACCACTACCATGTGCAGAGAATTTGTGCCCAAGTCAATGGCAGAAATAATCCGGTGTTGCTTAACTGGTTGAGTGCTAAGACTCTCCCAGTCAGCTGTAACTAAATTCAGCATCTAGTTTTCTCTCTGTTAAGGAAGGATGGTCAGGCTGAAAGTATGAAGTATGAAGTCAAGGGTTTAGCCTTTATCCTTTACACTTCAGACTTCTTTAGTCAAAGATGGTGTGTGGGAGTAGTTGGCACTGATATTTATTGCAACACACTTACTCTCTTGGTTGCCCTGAGAAGGAGGCTAGCTAAAGTAAGTATATTCACCCTGCTGCTTATAACTTTAGTGACTGTTTAAACTTATTTAAAGTTGCCACTTCAGGTTATGTTTTTACAAATATCAAATAAAGTTATTCTATAGATGTAAAGTTGTGTTAAATCATCTATTTAAAGTTATTTGTTTCTTTATATGTTGAGTACGCCAGAACGCAACCAGGAACCTGTGTGGCTTGTGATTATTCGACTTCTGCGGTGGCATAAACCAGAAGGGCGTTTAATCTTAATGATTCCTGCGCTTTGGGCTGTGTTTTTAGCAGCCAATGGAAAACCGCCTTTACCTTTGGTTGGTGTGATTGTCTTGGGTACTCTTGCTACCAGTGCAGCTGGGTGTGTGATCAATGATTTGTGGGATAGAGATATTGATCCACAAGTTGAAAGAACACGCGATCGGCCCCTCGCTTCCCGCGCCCTTTCTATAAAAGTTGGTATTGGGGTTGGTATAGTAGCACTATCATGTGCGGCAGTTCTTGCTTTTTATCTTAACGCACTCAGCTTTTGGTTATCTGTAGCAGCCGTGCCTGTCATTTTGCTTTATCCGGGTGCAAAGCGGGTGTTTCCAGTACCCCAGCTAGTTCTGTCAATTGCTTGGGGTTTTGCTGTGTTGATTAGCTGGAGTGCGGTGACAAAAACCCTTTCTCAACCGACTTGGATACTTTGGGGTGCGACTGTACTGTGGACATTGGGATTTGATACTGTATATGCTTTGAGCGATCGCGAAGATGACCGGCGCATTGGAGTTAATTCTAGTGCTTTATTTTTTGGTAATTACGCCTCTTTAGCAATTGGAATTTTCTTTGCTGGCACAATTTTATTATTGGCTTGGTTAGGTGTTTTGATCCACCTTGAGCTTGCTTTCTGGATTAGCCTGGCAATTGCTACTATCGGCTGGGGTTGGCAGTATTTGCAATTAAATAAAAAAGACTTACCTAACCCTGCTTATGCTGAGATGTTCCGGCAAAATGTCTGGATTGGTTTTATCTTACTTGCTGGCATGATTGCAGGTTCTTTGTAAGGCATTAAAAATCAAAGATACAAATAATTTGAGTGTTGCTGATTGATGAAATCAATGGTGACTTCTAGTCGCACGCCACTTGCTACAAGGCGGAGCCAGCCGCGTGGTGAGGCAGCGCGGTCTTGGGGGTTTCCCCCATGAGCGACTGCCGCGCATGGTTTCCCGACTTGAGCAGACTGCCTAGCTTGGCTACACAGTCAAAACCCGCCTACGGGGGTTCAAAAACCTGTTATAAACAAACTTAAATTCAATTTAATTTTTACCTTCGATTAAAGTCTGCTTAAACTTATGTATCCAGAATGGCATAGTTCCAAGTAATTGGAAGTATATTTCCTTTTTTTAAAGGAAAAAATCAGATCAAGCACATCTAAAAAGATTGATAAATGATGACAGATGACAGTCATCATTTATCAGTCATCAGCCAACCAAATTGTATAATTTACAGAAGTTTAACCTGAGGACAACTGAAATGAAATTAGTTCCACAGTTAGTGTTAGTTGCTGCTGGTTTTGCTGTGGGTTTTGCTACTGTAAATGTAAAATCTGCTTCTGCGGCAATTATTAATTACACTTTCACTGTTGAAAGTCCCTTAAAGAGGGGTAATGGCTTTTTTAGTTTTGATGATTTAAATTTCAATAATGAATATAACCAAGGAGCAACAGTTAACTCACTTTCTTTCAAATTTGATGATGACTCTAATATTTATACTGAACAAGATGATCTTGACTATCCAGATTTTCCTATTGTCTATTTAACTGATTTTTCCACAGGCAAAACATCTTTAGCATTAAACTACCTGTTCGATGATAAAGCTAATCCCGCCAGTTCCTTACGTTACGAAATTGCTGGTGAGGATTTTACTATTTTCTCTGCAATCTCTTCTGATGTTTCTTTTGTATCTGGGAGAGTTAGATATACCAAAGTACCTGAACCGACAACTCTAATTAGCACTATCCTTGCTTGTAGCTTTGGCTTAATGGTGAATCAAAAGACAAAATTAATAAAAAAGCTTAAAGTCTAACCTTTTTTTAGGGCAATTATCAACTGTCACGTATATAATTTACAGTTGATTGACCGAGAAAATTTTAGATTTGGCATTTTGTATTCCAGTAAAAATCTCAAATCTACAAATGGTAATTGCTAAAAATAATTAGGAAATTAACAAGAATGAAGGATGAAAATATGATTCTTCATTCTTAATTTATTTATATTTATCAATTTTAGATGATTTTGTGAATAAATCAAAAATAAAAATTAAGTTTATATTAACGCTTTCTTGATAGAAAATTAATCTTTCACGTCTAAGTTGACATTTAGCAAGATAACACCTAACACATTGATACTAGGTAAAAACAGGAATTAAAACCTGATTTTGATAAGGTAATGAGTTATGCAATTAGCTTACCAATACCCTGTATTTTTCGTGTTAGTTGTTGCTGTGCTTTAACTTACCTGTTAGTTAGGAGTGAAAGTATAGTATGGCAGATTACCGCAATTTTGGGCAGTTACTACAAACTCGCATCAAACGACGTAACTTAATTATCGGGGCAGGAGCATTTACTGGTTTAGCGATCGCCAATCAATTTCCTGTATCCAGAGCGATCGCCACAGGCAGATTTTCCGATTATCCTTTTAAGCTAGGTGTGGCATCAGGCGATCCCGATGACACCAGTGTAGTTATCTGGACTCGTTTGGCACCTGAACCTTTAGAGGGTGGGGGAATGCCACCTGTAAATGTGCCAATTCGCTACGAAGTAGCAACTGATGCCAGTATGAAGCGAATTGTCTCTAGAGGCACAGTATTAGCAACACCAGAACTAGCTCACTCAGTCCGAGTCGTAGTAGAGGGACTTGTGCCTGATAGTTGGTACTGGTATCGGTTTAATGTGGGTAATGAAGCTAGTCCAGTTGGTCGCACTCGTACCGCACCTACACCCGGTAGCTACTCCAACAGTTTGAAGTTTGCTTTAGCATCCTGCCAACACTATGAGCAAGGATTCTATACTGCTTACAAATACATGGCTCTTGATGACCTCGACTTGGTAGTTCATGTTGGTGACTATATATATGAAGGCGGTATTACCACCAATGTCAATAACCCTAGACGGCACAACAGCTCCGAAATTACCACATTGGAGGCTTACCGCAATCGTCATGCCCTTTACAAAACTGATATCAATCTCCAAGCAGCTCATGCAGCTTTTCCCTGGATTGTTACCTGGGATGACCACGAAGTAGAAAACAACTACGCCAACGATATTTCAGAAGTTGATAGTGAGCCAGACCAAGATAGAGCAATTTTCCTACAACGGCGAGCAATTGCTTATCAGGCTTACTACGAACATATGCCTCTGCGTCCTTTCTCCCGACCAGTAGGCCCCGATATGCAGCTTTATCGTAGGTTAAACTTTGGTAATCTGGCTACATTCCATGTCTTAGATACCCGCCAATACCGGACTGATCAACCCTGTGGTGATGGTACCAAAGAGCGTTGCCCAGAAAATTTTGATCCACAAGCAACAATTACCGGCAAAGCACAAGAAGAGTGGTTGTATGATGGGCTAGATAAATCAACTGCTAAATGGAATGTTTTAGCACAACAGGTAATCATTGCTCAAAGAGATACAACACTAGGGCCAGTCGGCACTTATAGCATGGATAAATGGGATGGTTATTTAGCTTCCCGCGATCGCTTGATGCGTTTCTTAGAACAGCGCAAACCATCTAATCCAGTAGCTTTAACAGGTGATGTTCATAATAACTGGGCAATAGATCTCAAAGCAGACTTCGATAACCCAGAATCTGCGATCGTTGGTAGTGAATTCGTTTGTACTTCAATCACTTCCGGCGGTAATGGTGCAGATACTAACTCCACAGTCTCAGCTTACTTACCAGAAAACCCTCACATTAAGTTCTACAACAATCAACGGGGATATGTCCGTTGTTCTTTAACTTCCACAACTTGGAAGACAGATTATTTAGTACTGTCTGTTGTTACAACCCCCAATGGCACAATTAGTAACCGTGCTTCGTTTATCGTTCAAGACGGTAGTCCGGGGATACTCCCAGCTTGAAAATAGGTAGGGGAGCGGGGGAGCGGGGGAGCAGGGGAGCAGGGGTGAAAGAATTTGTATCAGTGATTTCGTGAAATCGTATCAGTCATCAGTACTTCGGCTTCGCTCAGTACAAGTCATCAGTACTTCGGCTTACCTCGACTGCGCTCGGCACAAGTCGCTCAGTACAAGTCATCAGCCATCAATCAACAACTTCAAGGGGGATAATTTATTTCTTCAATTCACACTAATTTTACAATTGTCCCGTATTTTCCCTAGCTTTACAAAGTTTTTATGAAAATTTCTTGAAGTAGCTCCGCAATACTACGAATTTAGATTAGTAGTTGGGTATATGACTATGTAATTTAGACGTACTCAACTCGATGAAGCGATCGCCTCTTGTCAAAATCGCCATGATAGTTTTACTTTCCCTTAGCAGTGTTGGTATTGTTGGGGGAAGTTTTTTTCTCAGAAAAGCTTTTAGTAGTACCAATGAGCCAGAGATAATAACTGATACATCTCGTTACGGGGAAATTCGTAATCAACTCTGGTCTAATAATGACGAAGTAAAATATTTTCCTAATGAGATTCCTGCTGATGCTAAAAGCGCCCGTATTACTTATTCTCAGGGCTTTTTACAAGGAGGTAGTTATTTGCAATTGAGGCTGAAACAATCACCAGAAAAGATACAAAAATTACTTACACAATACAGAAAACTTGCCAAACATAAATATATAGGTGGTGACACAAACGACCACGCAAACCTACCTAATGGTGTACCGACAACTTTCTTTTACACCAGTGACTCTACTACGGAATCTTTTCCACCCACCTACGAAATATTAGTATTGAATGCACAAGACAGAGGCAGCCCTGGTTTTAAGTGGAATCACGGTGATAGCTACGGCGTAGCTATTGATAGTGCAGCCTCAGAAATTGTTTATTGGGCTGAGAAGTGGTAAAAACTGATGACTGTGAACAGTTCGCTTCACAAAACCTAGACGCAGAAGGCAATCCAAAACCCAAAATCCAAAATCCAAAATCCAAAATAGTATTAGCTTCATGAGGAAAACTGTTGTTGGGGTGATGGGGCCTGGAGAAAAGGCTACAAAAAACGATTTGCAGAATGCCTATGAACTTGGTAAGGGTGCAAAATCGGGCAAGGGTTTAACTATTGGCATTCTTCCCAACAGTGATCAAACTGGTATTTCTGAAGCAGTAGATATTGCAATTTTCACAGACATGGGGAATGCTCGCAATAATATTAATATTCTCTCCAGTGATGTGGTGATTGCTTGTGGTATGGGTGCAGGAACAGCTTCAGAAATTGCCTTGGCTTTGAAAGCAAAAAAGCAAGTAATTTTGTTGACTGACGATGTAGAAAGCAAAAGTTTCTTTCAAAGCATGTCGCCAGAAAATGTGTATATTGTAGAAAGTGTAGCGGATGCGATCGCTACTATCAAAGCAATTTTAAAAAATCAAAATTTGTAGTCAAGGCAATTGATAAATTGCCTTGACAGTGTACCTTACTCAAATCCAATTTACGATAACTAATATTTCTCTTTCACCATCAAATGCACACCACCGGCTGGTGTAAATACCAAACCACGACGAACAGGTAAAAGCGGACGAGACTCCAAAAGTTGTAGTGAGTAACGCGATAAAATAGTCGCCAGAACTAACTTCATTTCAAACATAGCAAACGCCATACCAATACAGCGGCGATTACCACCCCCGAAAGGTAAAAATTCATAAGGAGAAAATTGACGTTCTAAAAAGCGTTCTGGTCTAAACTGCTTAGGTTCAGGGTAGATATCGGGGCGATGGTGAGTCAAATAAATGCAAACAGATAAATACATCCCTTTTGGTAAATAGTAGCCGAACAATTGCATATCATCTCGCAAAATTCGCGGCAAACTAAAGAAAGCAATTGGATAAATTCGCAAAGTTTCAGAACAGACAGCATTCAAATAAGGCAGTTGAGCAATTGTTGTGGGATTAGCATTCTTGACATCAATAGAGTTAAGTTCTTGCAGAAGTTTTTCGCGGACTTCTGGAATATAGTGAATCCAATATAAAGCCCAAGCAAGAGCGATCGCTGTAGTTTCATGCCCAGCAAATAGCATAGTCATTAACTCATCGCGCAACTCAACATCAGTCATAGGTTCACCTTTTTCATCACGAGATGACATTAACAAGCTGAGGATATCATCACCTGCCAATTCCCCTTGAGTGCGACGCTCGTGAATTTCTTGGTAAACTAGTTCATCAAGTCGCTGTCTTTGCCGGATATAATTTCCCCAAGGACTCCAAGCACCTAAATCTTTTTGGAGGAATTTGAAAAAGAGTAGGCTAGATTTCCAAGGAGAATTAAAAGTATCCAACATAGCAATTAAAACTTGCTTGATTTGTTGGTAACGTTCTCCTTGTTTTAAACCAAAAACAGTTTTTAAAATCACTTGTAAAGAAATATTTTGCATTTGGGGACGGGCGATAAATTCTTGCCCAATAGTCCACTGACTAATCGCCTGCTGTGTAATTTCACAAATGGCCTGACCGTAAGCCCGCATCCGTTCACCATGAAAAGTTGGCATCAAAAGTTTACGCTGTTGCGAGTGGCGATCGCCATCTAGCAATATCACTGAATTTGCCCCTACCAAAGGTTGAAGAAGTGAGTTTCCCGAACCAGAATCAAACAGCTTGGAATCAGCCGTGAAAATTTCCTGAATGGCTTGGGGACTACTAATAATCAGTTGAGGAGGTAAGACACTAAAATTGGACATAAAAATGTCCCCGTAGCGTTCATGAGAGCTTTCTAGTAACTCAATGGGCTGGAAAATTGCCCGCAATGTTTGAAATAGTGGTATTGTTTGCGAACCATTTGGAAGTTGAAAATTGACGTTATTTAAAGAATTCTTTTGGTGGGTAATCATAGTTATCCTCAGATCCGAGATGTCAATTACTAGTAAATCTCCTGATTATTTCAGGTGAACAAGGCTTGAAGATTTTTCTAAGTACATAGCAAATTATAGTATTTTTAAACATTTTCTCACTGCATTAATAGGTTCTTGCCAGTGTTCTTCAAAGCGGTAGCCTAATAAAAAATCAGCTTTTTTACCTAGTTTTTGACCTTTTTGTAGGTTGGCGGAAATCTCTTGAATTTGTCTAGGAGCTAGGATAGGATAAAGTACCTTAGCAAACCAAAGACTAATTTTTAGTGATTTGCTGTAATTTTGCTCAGCAGCAAAGGCAAGGACACCGATTTCTCCAGCGTAGCTAGTATCAAAGCCGAGTAAAACATGAAAAATGTCATGGGTGACAATGTACCGCAGAGCAAACACATTACGTTTAGCAACATCCTCTAATTTCGGACTGATGTTAAGCGATTGCAGGTGGTTTGTTTGCATGTGATGAGCATATTACCGTCCAAATGTGTCTTGAGGATAATGGCTTAATTGTTCTAAATCAATTTTGGGGTAATATCCCACTACCTGTTGCAGTTTTGCCGCTACTAGCGGATCTACCTTTGCACCCAATGCGTCAGCTTTGAGAATAGCAAAATCTCCAATGTTTTCTGAGTTTTTATATGTCTGAATTGCTGTGTAGAGTTTTTTCAGTTTGAGTAGCATAAATAGACCTCTTCTAGAGTTAGCGACAAACCGCTAAGGGACTTACAAGTAAAAAAATATTCCACTGTTCACAGTCATCAGTCATCAATCATCAACTTCAACCAAAATAATTTATTTTGTGAAAGTACCTAACTTAAGTTAACCTTGCTGGCTGGCTTGGGTCACGGTAAAACTAATTTCCTGACCATAGGAAATTTCCAGGGTATGACCATCAGGATCTTGGATAAAAGCCCAGTAACCGACAGGATGACCCCAGTCATTTGGCCCTTCTAGCAGCACACCCTCTGACAGCGCCTCATCACAAAGATGATCAACTTCCTCACGGGTTTTACAGGCGACACCGAGATGGGATGCAGGTAAGAGTTTGCCTTGTACTTTAGGCACTTGAATCAGCACAATGACGAATGGTCGAGTTAAATCACTAATCCAAGCGACATCTACTTGAGTTGTGGGATCTGTGCGACGATGTACTACTTCCATCGCGGCATACTTTTCGTAAAACGAAATACTTTTGTCGATATCGCTGATTTCCAGTGCAACGTGAGTAAAACCAAAATCAGACATTAGAAGTTTCCTTTATTGTAGGTAAATTTTTCAGGATTTTGACCCACCTTAGAAGGGCTGGGAGTAAGGAGATTGATGAGCAGGGGAGCAGAGGTGCAGGGGAGAATGTTTCTAACTCCTCACTCCTAACTCCTGACTCTCTACCGACTGGAGTGAAGTTGTTGATGTCTCGATTTTTTTTGGACGTACAGATGAAGTTAGCCTCTTAGAGTATTGGATTGTCAATGATCGTTGCCGACTTGTAGCGCTGTTGGGGATGGGGGGGGATGAGGGGATGGGGAGATAGGGAGATGAGGGGGATAATGCCCAGTCCCCAGTCCCCAGTCCCCAGTCCCCAGTCCCCAGTCCCCAGTCCCCAGTCCCCAGTCCCCAGTCCCCAGTCCCCAGTCCCCAGTCCCCAGTCCCCAGTCCCCAGTCCCCAGTTCCCAGTCCCCAGTCCCCAGTCCCCAGTCCCCAGTCCCCAGTCCCCAGTCCCCAGTCCCCAGTCCCCAGTCCCCAGTCCCCAGTCCCCAGTCCCCAGTCCCCAACTTATTGCAAACCGTTACACTTCATTGCGAATTAAGAAGCCTGGCCAAACAACATGATAATTTTTGATGGTGTGAAGAAATAGCAATACGAAAGGAGAACACAGTGGCAATGGAATCAAATTTCTTAACGGGTGCAGTTGTAGCAAATGAAGATTTCAGCGAGTATGTTGCCCATTTGCAGCTTCACATGACTTTGCAAGCTCGCAATCTAGTTCCACCCCTGAAGCAGACACTTGAAGATAGTCGCCAACAGTTGCTTCATCAGACCCAAGCCAACTTTGAAAAACAAATTTCTCGGCAAGGGCTGTAAAATATATAAATTTTAACTAAAATTCAAATAAAATGAAAGCAGATCTTGTTGTGTTAACACCAATGGTGTACTCATCAAATCTGCTTTTTCTGGCTTTTTAAGTAGCTAGTTACGAAAATCACCCTTTAGGAACAATAGCAAGGAGCGGAAAGCCGTTAAGATGATTGCAGCAGTTCCTCCCAAGAGCAGTTAGTTAGGGCTAAATGGCAGCTCGAATCAAAATGACTTCAATACTTCCTCGAAATCTCAGCGTTGTCATCCGTCCAATCCAATACCGGGATTTGGATGGAATTGAGCGACTAACTCAAGAGTCATCAAATGACCCCACATCTCAAGGGGCTAGCTTCGACACACGCCAGATGCAAGGGCTGCGCCGCTGGTATGGGTTGCTCAAATGTTTGAGTTGGTTCCCCAACCCATTACAGTATCAGTTCTGTGCCTATGTAGCAGAGCAAGGGCGTATGCTTCTAGGAATGATTCAAGTGTCGCCGTTTAACCGTACACGTAGCACTTGGCGAGTTGACCAGGTAATGCTAGATCGTGCTGCCGATAAGCAAGGAATTGGCTCACAACTTTTACGCCATTGCTTTGAGTCGATTTTAGAAGCTCGTACCTGGTTATTAGAAGTCAATGTTAATGATAAAGACGCACTGGCACTTTATCGCCAAAATGGATTTCAGCGTCTGGCAGAAATGACCTACTGGGAAATTGACCCGCAATTGTTGAGGGAATTGGCACAAGCAGAGCCAGATTTGCCCAATCTCCTACCAGTCAGTAATGCCGATGCTCAGTTGCTTTATCAATTAGATACAGCATCAATGCCGCCTTTGGTGCGTCAGGTGTTCGATCGCAATATCCGCGACTTTAAAACCAGTTTGTTCGGTGCTTTATCTGATGCCGTCAAACAATGGGTAACGAAAATAGAAGTGGTGAGTGGGTATGTTTTTGAACCCCAACGCAAAGCAGCTATCGGCTACTTTCAGATACAACTTGACCGTAAAGGTGAATCTCCTCATGTGGCAACATTGACGGTTCACCCTGCTTATACCTGGCTGTATCCAGAGTTGCTTTCTCAACTGGCTCGCATTGCTCAAGATTTTCCCCAGCAAGGGTTACAATTGGCTTCGTCAGACTACCAGGCAGAACGAGAAGAATATTTAGAACGAATTGGGGCAAAGCGTATAGAACATACGTTGATTATGTCTCGCTCAGTTTGGCACAAGCTGCGGGAGTCTAAATTTGTCTCTTTAGAAGGAATTCAGTGGACAGAGGTGCTACAAGGTCTACAACCCGCACGTAAACCCATACCAGGTGGGATGTCATGGGGACAACAAAGGCAACTACCATCTTCAGATAGACCTGTGCCAACTAAATCAGAATCTGTGAACTTTGCATGTAACAACGCAAACAATGAGATATCTTGCCAGTCTGAGTCACCAGATGTCAAGCAGGAGAATTAATGTGACACCCCAAGAGCAACCAAAACCGTTTATTTCCGCGTTGGGGTTAGATGTCGGTAGCAAGCGTGTTGGTGTGGCGGGATGCGATCGCACTGGTTTGATTGCCACAGGTATCACCACAGTCGATCGCACAACTTTTGACAAAGATGTTGAGCAAATACGACAAATAGTTAATGAGCGTGAAGTGCAAGTTTTGGTAATCGGTTTGCCTTATTCAATGGATGGTTCTTTAGGTTTTCAAGCGCGTCAAGTGCAGAAATTTGCCACTAGACTTGCTAAGGCTCTGAAATTACCCCTGGAATATGTAGATGAACGGTTAACATCATTTCAAGCAGAACAACTGCTAATAGCTGAAAACCGCTCACCATCACGCAATAAAGGTTTGATTGACCGTAAGGCAGCATCTTTAATATTGCAACAATGGCTCGATACAAGACGAGCCAGTTTCAAGAGCAACGTGGTAGCCGTAGAGTATTGATACCTTTAGACGTGATATTCTGAAAGCTATTACCCAGTAGTTGTCTTTTTGCCTGAAACTATTTGCTTGGCATCATTTGTCATTAAACAGTGAAGCGATTTTCACATCTGCTGGTACTTGTAAAGTTTGATAATTCCGTTATGTCTTCCTCCCCATTTCCTGAAGAAAATGATCGCGCTCAAGAAGGTACTATCACCTTGAGCGATGAAACAGGGCGAACTCTCGAATGTTATATTGAGCATTCGCTCTCAGTTGATGAACAAGAATACGTTTTATTGCTTCCTGTGGACTCACCTATCGAAATTTTTGCTTGGCAAGGTGAAGATGAGGAAGAAGAGGCGATTCTAGTAGACGATGATGCCGTCATTGAAGAACTTTTTAGCACTGCTGAAGCTGTCTTAGCCGAGCAAAATCTGACATTAAAGCACACTGCCTATGCTTTGACGGTGGCGGGTGAATTACCCCCTGCTGAAGAATCAGAACTTTTCACCTTAGAAATCGAAGACGAAGAGGCAGATTTAGAGCCAGAGCAACTACAGCTACTTGCTAGCTTCTATTTTGAAGAGCAAGAGTATGCCATTTATACTCCTCTAGATCCACTGCTGTTTTTTGCACGCATTTCAAAAACAGGTCAACCTGTATTATTGTCTCCAGAGGAGTTTCGCGAAGTACAACCACTTTTAGAAGAACACCTTTTTAATGTGGAATAATTTAAAGATTCAAAATTAAAAATTAAAATTTTTTTTAATTGAGAATTTTTAATTATATTTGAATAAGCTTTGGGCATCTGTAAAACAGATGCTCAGCCACTAGTGTAAACAAGCAAAAGGAAAGCTTCTACAGTCAGCTTTTAGCCGTTTTTAACTAGATGGCTATTGCTGTGCTGCACTCAGGGTTGCTGACACTAAATTGTAGTTGGACGTAGTAAGATTTTTGCCCCTTCACTCCCCTGCCCCCCTGCCCCCCTGCCCCCCTGATCCTATTCAGGATTGCCTTACCTACTGATTGAGTTTTTTACGGTTGATTTTTGACTATGACCTGGAACAAGTTCTTACAGCCTGACTTGATTTTAGAAGGTTCCGTGTTGAACCTAACACCACACATTATTCAACAATACGGGCTGAAGGGGCTGGTATTGGATGTAGATGAAACTTTAGTACCTATGAGAATAGGGATAGCTTCGTCAGAATTACAACAGTGGGTAAAGGAAATCCGTCGTTGTGCAGCGCTGTGTTTGGTGAGCAATAACCTGAGTGAAGCACGCATTGGTGGCATTGCCCGCTCTCTTAACCTGCCATATTACTTAGGCGCTGCCAAGCCTTCACGACGCAAAATTAGAGCAGCACTCAAGGGCATGAATTTGCCAGTACAGCAAGTGGCGATGGTAGGCGATCGCTTGTTTACCGATGTCCTAGCAGGTAATCGCTTAGGTATGTTTACCATTTTAGTCGAACCAATCGTCCATCCTGATGTAGCTCTGCGCTCTCATCCCATACGCAATTTTGAAGTTTGGATTTCTGAATTCTTGGGAGCCTCAATTACTCCCGAACGCAATAAAATTCACAAAAATTGACAAATCGTCAGGAAACTAAATCTAAAAAAATTATTAAGAAAACTTACGAACAACGAAAAATCTGGGAATATAAGGATTAATAACATGGAATCAGCCAATAAAGACCCTAACCGATACTAAATAAATATAAACCCGTAAAGCGTCAGTCTTCACTTATAGAAGCCCTGGCGCTTTACAATTTTTTTAGTCCGTTGTCAGTTGTCAGTTGTTAGTTGCTGGTTGACCACTGACCACTGACCACTGACCAATGACCACTGACCAATGACCAAAACAATTGTTGTCAAAATCGGCACTTCTAGCCTCACTCAACCAGGAACTGGACAACTGGCACTTTCAACTATTGCCACCTTGGTGGAAACACTTTGTTATTTGAGGCAGCAAGATCATCGGGTGATTTTAGTATCCTCTGGTGCTGTGGGAGTAGGTTGTGCGCGGTTAGGCTTAACCGAACGTCCGAAAGCGATCGCTTTGAAACAGGCAGTAGCAGCAGTAGGACAAGGCCGATTAATGCGCGTATATGACGATTTATTTACGACTTTACAACAGCCAATTGCCCAGGTTTTGCTGACTCGCAGCGATTTAGTACAGCGCAGCCGTTATCTCAACGTCTACAACACCTTTGGGGAACTGCTGGGACTGGGAGTGATTCCCGTGGTGAATGAGAATGATACGGTAGCAGTGGATGAACTAAAATTTGGTGATAATGACACCCTCTCAGCATTGGTTGCCAGTTTAGTACAAGCAGATTGGCTATTTTTGCTCACCGATGTAGATAGGCTTTACTCAGCCGATCCGCGTTCTGTACCCGACGCCCGGCCCATCGCTTTGGTGAGTAACATGAAAGAATTAGCAGAATTAGGCATACAAACAGGTACTCAGGGTTCCCAATGGGGTACTGGCGGTATGGTGACAAAAATTTCCGCAGCTAGAATTGCGATCGCAGCGGGAGTGCGTACCGTGATTACCGAAGGGCGATTTCCTGGCAATATCAAAAAAATTTTACAAGGCGAACCGCTGGGGACTCACTTTCAGCCACAACCAGAACCAACTTCTGCCCGTAAACGTTGGATAGCTTACGGACTATTGCCTGCTGGGAAATTATATTTAGATGCAGGTGCGATCGCAGCGATCGCCCAGGCAGGAAAATCATTGTTAGCAGCGGGAATTAAAGCTGTAGAAGGAGAGTTTGATACTCAAGAAGCAGTGCAATTGTGCGACACTAGCGGTAACGAAATTGCCAGAGGACTTGTGAATTATAGCAGCGATGAACTACAAAAGATTCGTGGTTGTCATTCTAGAGAAATTCCCACGATTTTGGGCTATATAGGTGCAGAAACAGTGGTTCACCGAGATAATTTAGTTCTCACTTAAATAAAATTTCCAAAAGAAAAAACCCCTTGATTAATCGGGGTTTTTACTACATTAGCCGCATAATTTTACAATGGACACATTTTCTATTCATCAAGCTATATGATGATAGATTTTGTGAAATAAGTAAAAGGTAGGAAAGACCCACCTTGTTGCAGAGCATATTGTTTAGCCCGAATTAACTATCACACACCAATTTGACAAAAGTATTGCAATTTGATGACATTAGTATTACCATTTAGCGCTTTTCAACGAGCCTGAAGAAATAATTGGGCGAATAGAATTCGCTACTACACAAACTCTCGTCCACGTAGATGGATTTAATAAAATAACCCAAGGCAGGCGGGTTATGTCTGTATAGCCAAGTAGAGACGTTCAGCCGGAACGTCTCTACTATCGCGCTTTGGCGACAGCCGCACATGTGGGGCGCGACTGTCGGCAGGGCTGAGTAAAATTTGGCTTATAGTTCTGATGTTAAATCTACGTATTTTATCACGATTCAATTCGGATTGCTATAGAATACCAAAGAAAACCAAAACACAATAATAATGACTAAAAATTTTAATAGTAATTCACAACTTCCCTCAGAAATCTCAAATTTAGGAGGACGCATAGCAGAGCCAAGTCGTGAGTTTTACTCTATTTTTTCTGAAGAAGAAGTTTTAGGAATAATTCAAGCATTAGAAGTTTACCGAGAAATACCTCTAAAGTATTCTTACAAAGGTAGAGGTGGAACAATTTGGGATAATTTTTATTTAAAAAATATTATTCCTAAATGGTATCGTCCATCAAGTGTAGAAATTGACCTGTTAAAGCAGAATTTTGCATATATTAATGGCAATCTTCAAGGTGGTAAAAAATTAAATATTATAGATGTAGGTTCAGGAAATTCTTATCCAGTGAAAGAATTTATCAAAAAACTTATTAAAATGGGGAGAGTTAATCAATATATTGCGTTAGATATTAGCGAGGAATTACTGAAGCTATCCCAAAACAACTTTCAGAAATGGTTTCCCTTAATCGAATATAATAGTTACACAATTGATATAGAAAATAATTGTATTTTCCAGGTTTTATTAAAAAATCAAGCTGATATTGAAACTATTGATACTGCTAATTTAATTTTACACTTAGGTGTCACAATTGGGAATCATAAAAGTAGAACCAAAGTTTTCAACAACTTGAAAAACAGCATGAAAAAGAATGATTTTCTAGTTTTCACTAATGAAATTGGTTCTAACTCTCAATGGGATGGTATAGCTAGAGGTGGCTGTAAGTACCATGCAGAACAAGTTTATGAATGGATTAAAAATCAGATTGGTATTAAAACTGAAGATTGTGAACTAGTCAGAAAATATGATTTAGAAACAGATAGTATAATTGCTAATATCAAACTTCGTCAGAGTTATACTTTCAAGTTCAACTCTATGAAAATAAATAAGAGTATTCAAATCTCGGAAGGTGAAGAGATTACTATCTGGAGACATCATAAGTTTGAAATAGCGGAACTTTTGCAAGAAATAGAACAAGCAGGACTACAACTCGTTCACTATAGTACTAACAAATACTCATCACATATCATGGTAATTTGTAAACTTGCTAGTAATATCATGTCCGGTTGATTAGAAGTCAATTGCGAGTGAAGCGAAGCAACCGCAAGGACTTTGGGATTGCTTCGCTCCACTTCGTTGCGATCGCTGCGGACATATCATAAGTAATATAGTATTTCCCAGTAAGCGCCAAATATATCTAATAACCTCACCCCCAACCCCTCTCCTTACCAAGGAGAGGGGAGATAAAGCACAGCTTTATTGGGGTGAGGTAATCGTGATACCTCAGTTGCTTAGAGGATGTCTCTTAAGTCTAATTTATTACTTGCCTTGGCGACTGGAAGTCGCGCGCCACTTGCTCCACTTGGTGAGGGAGTTGCCGTCTTGGCGCTTTGCGTCGATGGCAAACTCCCTCTCCCGTTGGGGGAAACCCCAGACCGCAGTGGCTTGGCTACACATACAAAACCCACCTACCCTTCTCCTTCGGAGACGCTTACGCGAACGGGAACGCCAAGGGCGAACGTGGGTTCAAAAAGCTCAATTTTCGGTTAGTCCGCGCAGGCGGACTTCTTAACCGTATTTTTACGGCTTACAAAAGTATTTATACTTCAACACATTTTGGCACATAAATCTATAAATTATTTATTGGGATAATTGACTTTTTTATATAAATTTTGATTTCAAAAAGTTTTATTATTTTCCATTTTGGGTCAAGTTGAGCTAAGCGTGTAGTGGGACAGGGCAGTGGATAGGTTCTTCAGTACGTTCACTCAGCAAACCTGAAGAACTGCTGTCGGCTGAAAAATGCTGTCAGAAACTACGCAAAAGCTGATAGCGTCAAACAAAGGAAAATATTTTTGTGGACTTGACAGCTTGAAAACCCGTTCTAACTACTGGCAACTGCTACCGTATATCCGGCCCCAGTGGCAAAACATTACAAAGGGATGTGTTGGCATTTTGGGATATGTACTGGCGACATTAATCTTAATTAATTTCGCGGGTAAATTAGCAACTCCTTTCGGACAAGGTAATGTAGTAGCGATCGCTCAACTGGCTGGAATTTTAGCCTTGGTGTTTCTTGTCCGAGGTTTTTTTCAATCTGTGCAAGATATCTACATGGCGAAAGCTGCTTTAAGAGTTGCTTTTCATCTGCGTAAGCAGGTATATACCCACCTCCAAAAGCTCGATTTGAGCTATTTTGAAACAGCAAAAGCAGGTGATTTATCTTACCGCCTCACCGAAGATGTTGACCGAGTTGGGGAAGTGGTAAATAAACTGTTTCACGATTTTATTCCCTGCGTTTTGCAGTTGGTGGCAATTCCCATCTACATGATTTACTTAAATTGGCAACTCACACTAGCTACGGTGATTGTTGCACCACTGATGGGTATTTTAATTGGCTGGTTCGGTGAACGGTTACGCAAGTATTCTCTCAAAAGCCAAAATCGCGTGTCTGATTTATCGGCAATTCTCACAGAAGTTTTCAGCGGTATCCGTCTTGTACAAGCTTTTGCTGCCGAAGTTTATGAAATTGCTCGATTTAGCTATGAAGCAGAACGCAGTTTTCAAGCAAAATATTCCGCAGAAAGGCTAAAAGCAATTCAAATTCCTATAGTGGGATTTTTAGAAGCGTTGAGTGCTTTATCTTTATTATTGGTGGGAGCATGGCAAATTGCTGATGGTAACTTAACAGTGGCAGAGTTTTTCAGCTATCTTGCTGCTGCTGGATTGTTAATTGACCCCATTGGGCACACTACTAATAACTACAACGAATTTAAGCAGGGGGAAGCATCAGTTGACCGCGTTTTTGAACTGATAGCTATTCAACCGACGGTAGTAGAAAAGTCAAATGCCATTACTCTCCCCCAAGTCTTGGGTAAAGTGGAATATCATCATGTGTCCTTTGCCTACAAACCTGGTGAACCTGTTTTAAAAGATATCAGTTTATTGGCATTGCCAGGTGAAGCGATCGCTCTTGTGGGTGCTTCTGGCGCTGGTAAAACCACATTTGTAAATCTCTTGCCTCGCTTTTATGACGCAGCATCTGGTCAAATATTAATAGACGGCGTTGATATTCGGGATGTCACCCTTGAGAGTTTGCGGCGACAAATTGGTATTGTGCCCCAAGAAACTATCATGTTTTCTGGAACTATTGCCCAAAATATCGCTTTTGGACAAGATAATTTTGATATAGAAGCAGTTGCAGCAGCAGCCAAAATTGCTAATGCTCATCAATTTATTACCCAGCTACCAGAAGGTTATAATACTTGGGTAGGCGAACGCGGAGTAAATTTATCGGGTGGACAACGACAAAGAATTGCGATCGCCCGTGCTGTTTTGCTTAACCCCCGCATTTTGATTCTTGATGAAGCCACATCTGCACTAGATTCCGAGTCAGAAGCGCTAGTACAGGAAGCACTAGAAAGACTGATGCAAAACCGCACAGTATTTATAATTGCCCATCGTCTGAGTACAGTGCGGCGATGCGATCGCATTTTAGTTTTAGAACAAGGACAAATTGTCGAATCGGGAACACATGAAGAATTATTAGCCCTTGAGCGTCGTTACGCAAGGTTTTATACTCAGCAATTTAGCTAAAACCCACCTTCCACACCCTCGACTGGCACAATCGGTTATTAAGCTAAACCACATCTAGTTTGCATAATCTGAAATTGTACATTTGTTGTGGGGTGGGCGTCTCGCCCGCCCAATATATGCAAGTTAAATGTGGAACAGCTTACTAAGAAGAAAAAACGACAACAACCTTACCATTGAACATTTGCCATAATTAATGCTGACGCATCTGAGCTATCCAATGGAGGCGAGAAAAAATATCCTTGAGCATATTCACAGTTTAATTTTCTAATAAAAGCTACTTGTTCTTTTGTCTCTACTCCTTCGGCAGTCACCTGTATACCTAGTTTGTGTGCTAGGGTGACAATGATTTCAATAATTTCTAAATTTCTGCTATTAGAATCCATCTGACTGATGAAGGATTTGTCAATCTTCAACACACTAATCGGAAAGCTAGAAAGCCGGGCTAATGAAGAGTGACCTGTACCAAAGTCATCAATTGATATTTTAACGCCTAAGTCTTGAATTTGTGAAAGAGTAGCGGTTGTTTGATCGCCGTTTTCCATAATTACGCTTTCAGTAATCTCTAGAATTAGAATCCTGTGGTCAATACCACTTGAGTGTAAAATCTGCTCAATTTGCTTAATTAAATTCGGCTGAGAAAACTGCTTAATAGAGAGATTAACATGCATTTTTTCTAGCACGCTGGGACGCTCATTGAGTTGCCAAGCTTGCATCTGGTGACACGCTTCATACAGTGTCCAGTAGCCAATCTCAATAATTAATCCAGTTTCTTCTGCTAAAGAGATAAAATCTCCCGGATTGAGCAAACCACGTTCTGGATGTTGCCAGCGCAGCAGAGCCTCAAAACCAACAATAGAGCCACTAGTGAGCGAAACAATTGGCTGATAATAAACTCGAAATTCTCGACGTTCAATTGCACGGCGTAAATCATTTTCTAAGTGCAATCTGGCTATGGCTGACGCATACATATCTGAGTTGAATAACTCATAGCGCGCTCTGCCTAATGCCTTAGCTCGGTACATAGCTGTATCAGCATCTCGAAGCAGGTCTTCTGGTTGGTTATAGTCGATAGATATTTTCTCTCCATTTCCTTTGGTTGTGGTGTCCGTGAGTTCCCCAATCCCTACTCCCCAACTGTTGGCAAAGATGTTATTTGCTTTCTCTGTTCTTGTAGCCAGGTTTCAAAGAGTTCATTCAAAAGACGTGCTTTCATGGGTTCGTCTAGTTGGGCTGGAATAAATTTCTCCAACCGCAGAATTACAAACCACTCAGCGATGCGAGTCGGAGGTAAGACTTGATTTGGTTGACTGCTAGAAAGCAGTTGCACCATTGCTGGATGGAGTGAATTCAGTTCAACCGGGCCAACTAACCCACCAGTTTGGGCTTCTGGGCCGAGTGAATATTCCTTTGCCACTTCTGCGAAGGTTTGTTCTTTTGCCTGAATGCGGAAGTAGAGTTCTTGGGCAATGCCTACATCTTGGGTTCGCAACAGGGAATAAATTACTTTGTCCAGTTTTCCTTTAGACTGAAAAAAATAGGATTCGAGTTTGTTACCCCAAGTAGCTTGTTTGAATTTTTCCAGTTTCACCTTCCGCATAGTCATAAATTCTAACTGACTTGCAGTTAACCCATGATGCGCCATCCATGCTTGAATCTCAGCTTCTTGTGTTAAATGTTTTTCAGCGTAGAACTGCTTTTGAGCCTGGGCTACTTCTTGCGGTGTACACTCTATTGGTGCGATCGCCTCGTCGATAATTAATTCCCGCAGTAATTGCGGCAGCATTTGGTAACTGGCTAGTAAAGGAATCAGTTCACTAGCCTTGATTGTCCGATTGCCAATTTGGAGTACTTCAGTCATCATTATCTTTTAGGCACAAGGTCTGCTTAGTTTTGCGCTCTTTGCTTATAAATGCTCAGCTAGCAGCTCGCAAAGCAGTTTTTGTACAGCTACCAGTTATAGCTTTAAAATTTTAATATAAAAAATATACAATTCATATGAAATTTTATCGCAGATATTACCTAGTTAGCCAAAAGGTAAAAATTCAGAAATCATATCTGCGACAAGCTGCTGAGCCTCTACGCACTTACTGGTTAAGTTTAGTATTAGCGATCGCCACTTTTAATTAGACACACCTTCAACAATATTTAGAAGCGATCGCTTCATCAAAAATTCATCAAGCAATTAACACAATTAGATATACAATTGTTATGTGGAACAGCTTAGTCTATGGATTTAGTCCGATATAGCCAGTACCAAAGCTTTTAAAGGATGAAAAATATGGGTTTGGTAAATAATTTAAAACGAAAGTGGGATTCGTTAGTAATTGGATACCACTTTATGCAACTCGTCCAAGCTCCTTATGGTGATTTTGCCGCAATTGGACGACTCTCAAATGTACTCAACAAGCCTTCTAGCTTACGAAAAGTTATAGAATTCATCTCTCGCTCTCAACAAGGTCAAAAAGCTTTGCAGCAATGTCCCCGTTTGGGAAAAGTCGATTTGCAGCAATTACACCAGTTACCCAAAAACACTTTGGGTTATGCCTATGCAGATCATATGTTCCATTGCGGTTTAACTCCACCTCCAACTCCAGAAGTTATTGATGAAAAGTCATTTACAAGTGTTCATCTTCTAGAAACCCATGACATTTGGCACGTTGTTACTAATTCTGACATTACCGTAGCCGGAGAAATTCAGCTAGAAGCATTTTGTGTAGCACAAATTTGTCCATCACCTCTATTTTTGGCACTGCTTGCCAAAAATTTGTTGAAAACTGCTATTGAAGATATTGAACACTGTGAACAATACATGAATGCATTAGCTCAGGGATGGATGCTAGGAAAACAAGCAAAACCCCTGTTTGGCATTCAGTGGAATACTTTATGGGAAACTCCCATAGATAAATTGCGTACTGAGTTAAATATTAACCAGTACACAATTAATCAAGACGCAGGTAAAACAGTAGAACAAGTTCTAGTGGCTTCATAATTTTAGTGAATTCTGGGGCGATCGTATTTAATTAAAAGTCACCCCAGAATTACAAAATATCGAACTGCTATAGTAGCCCTTTCAATGTGGTTAAAAATCTTGGTGAAATTCCTCTTTCATCTGTTAATTCTGTGTTTTATGTGGCTTTGTGGTTAAATAAATTACTTTTAAACCGCAGAGGGACGAAGGGCGCAGAGAGAAAAAAGAGATTTTATATCATGTCCGTTTAAACACTTATGATATCTGTGGAGGTCGGTAATTGGGAACTTGTACTGAGCGAAGCCGAAGTATTGGTAATTGGTAATTGGTTTTGAGTATTACCCATTACCTATTACCAAGCAAACCGACTAGATCGTAAGTAATTAGCCGAACTTGATATTACGAGTCATTTTGAAAGGGCTAAATTTCTATGGTTAATTCATTTTGTATAATCACTTCAAATTATACTTTTTCCGATACGAGATACTATAGTTTCAAAATGAATACTATTAACTTCAACAGTATTAATATAAAATTGTAATTTACGCAGAGCGATGCAATTGTGTCTTGAAGCGATTGTCGAGAGTGGAATTGAGTCAGAAAACCTGCTTTGCAGTCAACTGTTTATACCGCGATACAAATTAACGAACTGTTTCCCGTGTTGATTCGGCATCAATGGGTTTGATTAGGTAAAGCCGCAACATATTCCAGATGATAGCAGTAATTGGTAGGATTTTCTGGAAGAATTTGACAATCTTGGGACGGTTACTTTGGTTAATTGCGGTTAGCTTGAGACTATTTTCACAACACTGTTCTAGCCGCCAGAAAAATGCCGGGTGATTAGTATTCAAGATTAGGGGAAATGCCCGTGCAGAAGTGTTATTTGTCTCTTGAATCACTTTGTTATTGTATTGGCGGGGATGTATACCAATAGATTCGTAGAATGTTGCCCGTTCAAATACTGTTATTGTGTGGGTGACAAACACAGTCAGCAAGAAGAAACGTACCCACAACCTTGCTGTCCAATTGTTCCATAACTGAGGCTGCGATCGCAGCAGCGCCTTAAAGAAATCCCCGTGTCGATTTTCGTCCTGACACCAACTCTCAAATTTGCGGAAGAGCGGATAAAACTGGTATTCTGGGTTTGCCTCCATGTGCCGATGCACTAAGATATAGCGCCAGTAACCAATTTTCTCTGATAGATATACTGTGTAAATAACCCACTCTGGCGGGAAAAAAGTATATGTGCGATGTTTAGTTAAATAGCTTAAGTCTAACGAGAGATTCAAATCTGCCATTGACTTATTGAGAAATCCCGCATGGCGTGCTTCATCCCGCGCCAAAAAATCAAAGGCGTCTGCCAAGAGGGGATTTCGGTCTTTGAGTCGGCGAGATAGCTCTTTGAACAAAAGAAACCCAGAAAATTCTGAAGTACAAGAACGTTCTAAAAAATCAATAAAAGCGCGGCGTTTTTCTCCAGTAATATGATCCCAGTTCTGCTTAAACCCCTCATCGCGCACAAAGTGATGGCGGTTATAGTCAGCACGTAATTCTTCAATAACTGCTCGTAACTCAGTTTCATTTGCCGAAATATCTAAATTCGCCACAGCCTCAAAGTCAGTGGTGTAAAACCGGGGTGTTAACAAGGTTTCCTGAACAGGTGCTTTAACACCTGGCTTCAGCAACTGCGGCTCTGGGGTTTCGAGAGACTTGATCATGAAACTCCTTTAGATTATTTTATGCTTTAACAGTTATATAAGCATGAATTGCTGTTTGTACACATCAGTTAAATTATTGAAAAGCCATTTGAGACAAATACCTGGAGGGAGCGGGGGGGATGGGGAGCAGGGGAGCGGGGGAGCAGGGGAGCGGGGGAGCAGGGGAGCGGGGGAAATGGGGGGATGGGGAGAAATAATTCCTGACAACTAACCACTGACAACTGACAACTAACCACTGACAACTGACAACTAACCACTAACCACTGACAACTGACAACTGACTGTAAATATAAAGAAATCTTAATGGCTCTATAGTTATAGGGCTATTGATAGTTAAATAATTTTGTGAGAGAAAAATAAAAATAGCTGGGATCTGTATCGGCAGTGATACGTGCTGGATAGAGTGATGCAGATCCTCTCTAAACATAGAATAACAATCTTCTAACTCTGGCATTGACTAGGGGACTGGGGACTGTGGAACTTCAGGGTAGGGGCAATTGAGACTAGGAAAGAGTTGTCCCAATGCCCAATTCCTAATGCCCAATGCCCAATGCCCAATTCCCAATAATCAAGGAAGCAAAAATGAGTAGCAATCTAGCCGTCAAACTGCGCTCTGGTACACGACAAGCTCACACAGCGGCGGAAAATGTGGGATTCATGAAATGTTTTCTCAAAGGGCTTGTGGATAAGGAATGTTTCGCCAAATTTTTAGGCAACTTGTATTACATCTACAGCGAACTAGAAGCAGCAATAGCGAGTCACCAAAACCATCCGATGCTTGGTGCTGTTTATTTCCCAGAATTGAATCGCCAAGCCTGTCTAGAGAAAGATATGCTGTTTTACTACGGTAATGAGTGGAAAGAGCAAATTACTCCTTCAAAAGCTGCCCAGACCTACATTACTCGTATTCAGCAACTGTCTGCTAACGAACCTATTCTGTTGATAGGTCATACCTATACTCGCTACATGGGCGACCTCTCCGGTGGTCAAATGTTACAAAAAATTGCTCAATCAAGCTTGAAGTTATCTGGTTACGAAGGCACATCTTTTTATAATTTTGAGCAAATTCCTGACAAAAAAGCATTTAAGGAAAAGTATCGTCAGGCTCTGAACACACTGCCCATCGATGATGTAATGGTAGAACGGATTGTTGCAGAAGCTAATAATGCCTTCGAGTTTAATATGCAAATGGCTCAAGAACTAGAAGGAAATTTAATCAAAGCCTTTGGTCAAGTATTGTTTAATAGCCTAACGCGTTCTGATAACCCCGGCAGCACGGAAGTAGCTAATTAAGGAATTGGGGACTGGGTATGGGGTATTGGGTACTAGGAAGAAAAGCGCTCTTTTGTCAATTAAATTCTTTCCTATCCCCAGTCCCCGTCCCCAGTCCCTAATCCCCAGTCCCCAGTCCCCAGTCCCCAGTCCCTCGGAGGTTTTGATGGTTTTTCTATCACCTGGTGTCAAATTTGATCTGGATATGATCAAAAAGTACGATACTGCTGCGCCTAGATACACCAGTTATCCACCCGCTACAGAGTTAAGTGAAGGATTTACTGCAACTGATTTTCAAACTGCGATCGCTTCTTCAAACCAAAGAAAAACTCCGCTATCTTTATATTTCCACATACCGTTTTGTCAAACTGCTTGCTACTTCTGTGGCTGTAATACAGTAATTTCTAACAACAAAAAAATTGCTGAACCTTATGTGGAGAATTTGGTTCGAGAAATCAAGAACACGTCAGCCTTAATTGATCCAGATAGAAAGGTGCTTCAGATCCACTGGGGTGGCGGGACACCGAACTACTTGGAACGCCATCAAGTTGAATTATTGTGGAAAAATATTACTCAATATTTCAGCATTGATCCACAAGCAGAAATTTCTATTGAAATTAATCCCCGTTATGTTGATAAAAACTACATTTTCTTCTTGAGAGACATTGGATTTAACCGGATTAGTTTTGGCATCCAAGATTTTAATCCACAAGTGCAAGTTGCTGTGAATCGCATTCAGCCAGAGGAAATGCTGTTTGATGTTATGGGCTGGATTAAAGCAGCTAAATTTGAAAGTGTGAATGTAGATTTAATTTATGGTCTGCCTTATCAAACTCTCCAGACATTTCGGGAAACAGTCAAAAAGACTGTTGCATTAGACCCTGACCGAATTGTTGTCTTTAACTTTGCTTATATACCTTGGTTGAAGCCGGCACAAAAAAATATTCCTCAAGAAGCATTGCCTAAACCACAGGAAAAGTTAGAAATTCTCAAAATGACCATTGAGGAACTGACAAGTAGCCAGTATGTATTTATTGGCATGGATCATTTTGCCAAATCTGATGATGAACTAGCGATCGCCCAACGCGATCGCACCCTCCAGCGCAACTTTCAAGGCTATACTACCCACGCTGAAACGGAATTGTTTGGCTTTGGTGCTACATCCATCAGTATGTTAAAGGATGGTTATTTTCAAAACCACAAGCAGTTAAAGGATTATTATCAAGCAGTTGCTAAGGATATATTACCAATAAATAAAGGCATCAAATTGACGACAGACGACATCATTAGAAGAGATGTAATTATGTCGATCATGTCTCACTTTCAGTTGTATAAAAAAGATATTGAAGAGAAATTTCACATCAATTTTGATGACTATTTCTCCCACGAATTAGCAGCATTAAAGCCCCTAGAAGCTGATGGACTTCTGACTATATCAAAAAACCATATCCAGATTATAGACATCGGCAGGCTACTGGTGAGAAATATTGCTGTTGTATTTGATACACATTATCAAAAACAAGACAAACAATTCTCACGTGCTATTTGAACTGGTGACTGTGGATTAGGGACTGGGGATTAGGGACTCTTATTCAAACCCCGCCCAAATCCTCTAAAAACGTCCAGTACCAATACTTAGTCCCCAATCCCACCAGCGACGTTATTCTCTTAATTATGCCTCTCTACTTACTTGCTCAATAGCCTCTAAGCAAATATTAAATGGGGTAGAAAACAAGGGTGTGGGTGTTCCTGAATAGAATGATTTTTTTCTTTTTAGTATTATAAATAAATATATTTCAGAATATATTTTCAGTAGAATTTACACATTTTTTCTGAAAATAGATAATTAAACTGAAAAAAACTTAAATAGCATTTGATATCAAGTTCGGCTAATTACTTACGATATAGTCGGTTTGCTTGGTAATAGGTAATGGGTAATGGGTAATAGGTAATACTCAAAACCAATTACCAATTACCAATTACCTATTACCAATTCCCAATTACCGACCTCCACAGATATCATAAGTGTTTAAACGGACATGATATGAATAATCTTCATAATTGTGAACAATAATGTAGGGTGGGTAAAGCCCACTTAGATGTATTTCAATTTTTCAGTTGAGAAAATATTAATAATTATCATTGTTTTGTGTTAGACAAAATTGTAGCTAAGCAAAAAATTAAAAATAGATAATTTATGAATAGAATATTTTATCTATCTTTTGACTTTCGTATTTCTCTCATCTGGTGGAAATGATTGTGAATTCAGGTTGCTAAGGTGGATACAGATGAGATTTACGAGGAAGTTATGAGTATCATTGCTTGGGTAATATTAGGATTGTTAGCTGGCGCGATCGCTAAAGCTATTTATCCCGGTTATCAAGGTGGTGGAATCCTTTCGACAATGATTTTAGGTATTGTCGGTGCTTTCATCGGTGGTAGCTTGTATTCACTATTGCAATCAGGAAGTTTGCAATTAACTGCTGCTAGTCTAACTCTTCCTGGCCTATTTATTGCAGTCATTGGTGCAATTATTGCTATCTATCTCTGGGGACTCTTGAGAAGAAGCAGCAACGCTTAGTAAATTGGGTGTTATAGATGTTAAAAACAAACCTTACATAGGGAATGCATCTACTTTTACAAGCCTGAAATAATCACATTATTCCTGTTGATGTCAATTTTTTAATTTGGCATAAAGCAGCTATTAACAGGATATTAAATTTCTGTGACGACACTGGACAAAATAATCAGGAAAGACAAAATAATCTATCCTCTTGTCCACTATTTAACGTTGAAGTTCATTGAAGTAATACTTTATGTTTTTCCACAAAAAAGAGCCAATTCATGTTGTAAACGTTGGTGACGCCAACCCTCGGTTTGCTCAGTTATTGCTTGAGCAGTTTGGCGGAGCAACTGGAGAACTATCAGCAGCTCTGCAATATTGGGTACAATCATTTCATGTCGAAAATGCTGGAATCCGAGATATGCTTCAAGACATTGCAATCGAGGAATTTAGCCATTTAGAGGTGGTTGGTAAACTCATTGAAGCTCACACCAAGAATACAGATCAAACAGAGGCTTATAAAAGTACTTTATTCGCTGTACGAGGTATAGGGCCCCACTTTCTAGATAGTCAAGGTAACGCTTGGACTGCGAGTTATTTGAATGAAGGTGGAGATGTAGTGCGCGATTTGAGAGCTAATATTGCAGCTGAAGCCGGCGCTCGTCAAACTTACGAAGAATTGATTAAGTTGGCAACAGATCAAGGAACTCAAGAGACTTTGGTTCATCTATTAACGAGAGAAATTTCTCATACCCAGATGTTTATGAAGGCTCTAGATTCTTTGGGTAAATTGACAGATCCCTTCTTTGGCAATATTCAGCCTGATGAAACTGTTGCTCTTTATTACAATCTATCTACAAATGGTAATAAAGATGAGCGTGGCCCTTGGAATTCTGAGCCAACTTTCAAATATATTGCCGACCCACTTGAAAGTCATTCTTCATGAAATAGAATTTCATGACACTGTAGATATATTGCCTTGAGCATGAATGTTTTTGGCACATCTAGAGAATTTTAATTAGTCAATTTACTTGATGTAAGAAAGTATATGTTGGCTAAGAAAAACTCCTGTGCAAGAAGTATAAAGTTGTTTGGAATGGGGAATTGCACATGGGGAATGGGAAAAAATTTCCAATTCCCCATTTTCTATCTCTAAGAGGATGTCTCTTAAGTTAAATAAGTAATCAAGCGGAGATGATTAGATAGAGGAGATTAATTTGTGATTGTCAACGCAACACAAAATGGTTGGGAAATCATTTATCACCGCGCCCATGCTTTGCTAGCTGCTCAACTTGCAGGACAATGGCGACGAAAAAACGCACCAGCACGTATATATGAGACGATCGCGGCAATTTCCCATCATGATGATTTAGAGAAAGAATGGGAGGGGAATCATCTTACTGAAAAGGGAGCGCCAATGGATTTTACCTTATCCCCATCAGGTGGCTCCATTAAGCCATTGGTAGATTTGGTAAAAAATGCTCGTTACCGGGGACGGTGGGTAACTCTATTAATTTCAATGCATATAAGCCGTTTGAATGAAGGAAAACGGGGTAAATCAAAAGAAGTAGACGAATTTCTCGATGAACAACTACAAAACCAGCAACGTTGGCGTGAAGAACTGGGTATTGAAAAGGAAGAGGTGGATGCAGCTTATGCATTTATGCAATGGTGCGATCGCCTTTCACTCATCCTCTGTATGCAGGAACTTCCAGCCGATGAGCGGTTTTTAGAAATTAGTAAGGGCCCAGACGAGCAACGTTATGATATCAAGCAATATGCCGATGGTTTGGTTACTGTCCAACCTTGGCCGTTTGAAAACGATCGCTTCACTGTCAACGTCGAAGCCTGTGATCTAGAACAGCTAAAATTTGAGAACAATGACGAACTAACCGAAGCACTTCAAAAAGCTCCGATTAAGGAATTGGAGTGGACTTTTGCCAAAAGTTAGATATATAGCAGGGGACTGGGGACTGGGGACTGGGGACTGGGGACTGGGGACTGGGGACTGGGGACTGGGGACTGGGGACTGGGGACTGGGGACTGGGGACTGGGGACTGGGGACTGGGGACTGGGGACTGGGGACTGGGGACTGGGGACTGGGGACTGGGGACTGGGGACTGGGGGCTGGGGACTGGGGACTGGGGACTGGGGACTGGGGACTGGGGACTGGGGACTGGGGACTGGGGACTGGGGACTGGGGACTGGGGACTGGGGACTGGGGACTGGGGGCTGGGGACTGGGGACTGGGGACTGGGGACTGGGGACTAGGTGAAAAGTCTTTTCGTGTCTAGGTTTTATCATCTGTTGATGTCCTAACTACTAAGGCTTTTGCTATACCCAAAAGTAGAATTTATGACTGTTGACTATTGACTATTGACTGTTGACTATTGACTATTGACTATTGACTATTGACTGTTGACTATTGACTATTGACTGTTGACTGATAAGCCAATTAAAAAGCGCCTGAGAGTGTTGCCTTGTTTCCACCTCAGACGCTTTTTACTTTTAACCCTACTCCTCACACACAATTGAAGAATATCCTTATTTCATAGAAGACTGAGTATATTATGTGACACTTTACTAAGTGGATAATTTTTACACTAAATTAAAAAGCGCCTGGGAGTGTTGCCGTGTTTCCACCCCAGACGCTTTTTACTTTATAACTTGCTCCTCACACACAACTGAAAGATATCACCAATCTCAGAAAATAGCAAGTATTTTAGATAAATTTTTGTAAATTACAGAATTTCAGGACACAAATTAAAAAGCGCCTGGGAGTGTTGCCGTGTTTCCACCCCAGACGCTTTTTATTTTCAACTTGCTCCTCACACACAACTGAAGAATAACACCATTGTTTTCTACAGCAAGTATTAGGAGTGACACTTTACGAACTGTACCATCTCATACCCTTTTACTATAAGTTTGATACAAGCAGGGGAGCAGGGGAGCAGGGGGGCAGGGGGGCAGGGGGGCAGGGGGGCAGGGGTGAAAGAATTTGTATCAGTAATTAAGTGAAATGGTATCAGGGACAGTTATCAGCCATCAATTTAGTGTAAAAAGTGACGTATACCAGTTAAGAGCATCACTAAACCCAGTTCATTCGCAACTTTGATGACTTCTTTATCCCGTAAACTGCCTCCTGGTTGAACGATGGCAGTAATTCCTGCTGCTGCTGCTGTTTTGACTGAATCATCAAAGGGGAAAAATCCATCGCTGGCTAGAATTGCACCTTTGGCTTTTTCCCCAGCTTGTTCTAAAGCGATTTTAACTGAACCGACACGATTCATTTGTCCCGCGCCTACACCTAGAGTAGTGCGATCGCTTGTCACAATGATCGCATTTGATTTCACATGTTTGCAAACTTTCCAGGCAAACAGCAATTCTGCTAACTCTTCTGGGGTGGGTTGTCGTTCGGTGGCGACTTGCCATTGACTAGTATCAGCGATCATATCATCAGTAGCTTGGACGAGGAAACCGCCTGCGATCGCTTTGACTATTTCCTTGGGGCCACTGCTCAAATCTGATAAAGTCAAAACCCGCACGTTGGTTTTTTTGGCAAGAATTTCTTGTGCTGCTGCATCACAACTTGGTGCAACCACACATTCTAAAAATGTTTTGGTTAACTCGCTGGCGGTAGCAACATCTATCGGACGGTTGAGGGCAACAATACCACCAAAGGCAGAAGTCGAATCTGCGTTGAAGGCTTTTTGGTAAGCTTCGACAATAGTGTTGCCTAGTGCTGTACCGCAGGGATTTGTATGTTTGATAATTGTGGCTGCGGGGGTATCAGTGAACTCAGAAATAATTCGGCGTGCGGCTTCTAAATCAACTAAGTTATTGTAACTGAGTTCTTTGCCTTGGAGTTTGGTTGCAGCTGCCCATCCTGTGGGGGTAGCGCCAGTTTGATACCAGGCGGCGGGTTGATGGGGGTTTTCGCCGTAGCGCAGAGATTGCAATTGTTGCCCAGAAAGATTGTATTGTTGTGTGCCTGCAAGGTAGGATGCGATCGCTTGGTCATAACTGGAAGTATGCAAAAATCCTTTTAAAGCAGCTTTCTGGCGAAACTCTAAAGACGCTTCACCGTTATGTTGCCGCAATTCTTGCAAATATTCATCATACTGTGCCGGGTCGCATAACACCGTTAAATGTGCGTAGTTTTTCGATGCAGCCCTTAGCATAGCAGGGCCGCCGATATCAATTTGCTCAACAGCTTCCGCTAATGTCACCCCTGGTTTAGCAATAGTTTCCTCAAAAGGATAAAGATTTACTACCACCAAATCAATGGGGCGAATTTGGTTATTTTCTAAATCTGTAATATCTTGTGGGACATCCCGCCTTGCCAAAATTCCGCCATGAATGCGGGGATGTAGCGTTTTGACTCGTCCACCTAAAATTTCTGGTGAACCTGTGTAATCTGCAACTTTCGTCACAGGTAAACCCGCATCTTTGAGGGCTTGGGCTGTTCCCCCACTGCTGATTAAATCAAAGTCAAATTCTTCAACTAAAGTACGGGCTAAGTCAATTAAACCAGTTTTATTAGATACACTCAGCAGTGCTAGACGCGCCATGTCTCAATTCCTCAAAGTGGGCTAGAAGCGAAGGATCTCAAGTTTTGCATAAGCCTTGGTTCACTTCAAGACCAAGAAGAATCATTCGCAAATACAAAGCTGGGTGGTTTGCATTACTGATTATTTCCAAATTTTAGGCGCGATCGCAGCGATGAGTAAAAGAAATACAATTTCTAAAACATAGCTGATAAAGACACTGCGATTTAAGAGTCCATCCCAGAGGTAGCCTTTACGTTTGGGGTTGGTAGTGCGCTTGTGGGTAAGCGTCCAACTGCTGTAGATTCCGGGGGTTTTGAAATTATTTGTCTTAGTGAGAATATATTCAATTTCGCTAACACGGGGGTAAAAACCGCGCTGAAAGTGTTTCCATTGGCTTTCGAGAACCCAGAAAAATATCGGGATAGTGCAACCGATGATAGCGATCGCACTGGCGTTAGCTTTTTGTTGTAACATCAATGCTAAAACACCTCCAGTTCCAGTAATTCCCAGGGCCTTGATTACCCAAATTTGCTTATTGTAATCTTCGATAGTGTTTTGCAGAAAAAAGTATTCTTGTTTGAGCAAGTCTAATTCAAAATTACTCAGCAGTTGGGGCTGAGGCTGAGGTTCAGTTGGTAATGGGTTAGACATTAGGAAATGCAGAGTTCACTGAGATGAAATTAGCATAATTTATGTTTGTGTAAAGTACATTTTTTAACCTCACCCCTAACCCCTAACCCCTCACCCCTAACCCCTCACCCCTAACCCCTCACCCCTAACCCCTCACCCCTAACCCCTCACCCCTAACCCCTCACCCCTCACCCCTAACCCCTCACCCCTAACCCCTCACCCCTCTGCCCTAACCCCTCTCCTTACTAAGGAGAGGGGAGCGTTTGCGTTAGCAAATGCGGGGTGAGGTTCCGATTGTATTGCATCAAAGTGAGAACTCCTATAAAAGTAAAAGACTCGCCCACGAGTATTTGATATCAAGTTCGGTTAATTAGTTATGATTACCACAGTCATTGCACCCCACCACGCCAGATGCTTCAAGTCGGCAGAGCCGCCCAACGCACTGGCTCCCTAACCCCTCCCCGTGAACGGGGAGGGGGAACAAAGCGTAGCTTTGGTGGGGTGGGGTTCTTCGGTTTTAATAAGTAATCAAGCGAACATAATATGATACTCGCCCACGAGATAAAAAGACTCGCCCACGAGTATTTGATACTCGCTCACGAGATAAAAAGACTCGCCCACGAGTATTAAAGACTCGCTCACGAGATAAAAAGACTCGCCCACGAGTATTTGATACTCGCTCACGAGACTAAAAGACTCGCCCACGAGATAAAAAGACTCGCCCACGAGTATTTGATACTCGCTCACGAGAATTTCAACCCAAATAATAAAGTTACAATTTAAAGCAGTAAATTAAACCATGTCGATAAAATACAGTTCCTAGAGGTTAGGTGAGCAACATTTAACCTTTCTCTGTAACCTTTGCCCTATCCCCAACATCAGCATTTCACAATTGCACACAGCATGATTAACTGGAATGACTACCTCGAATCGCTCTGCAATCGTTATGCTCAATGGTGGAATGCTTACACGCTGACGGATGTAGTAGGACAGCAGCGAATTGAGCAGAAGCACACACCGCTACTGTTAGACTTTACGGTGGAGACAGTGCCATCTGCCAAAGAACAAAGGAGCCAAGCCCACGAGAAAATCGAACGCTTAGACGTGCTGGCAGGGTTGCGGAAGTATGCTAAAGAACACGTCTTGCTAGTAGGGCGGCCAGGTTCAGGGAAATCAACAGCGTTGGTGCGGTTGTTATTAGAGGAAGCGGGGAAACCCCTCCCCCAACCCCTCCCCGAAGCGGAGAGGGGAGCTAATTCTCCCCCTTCCCTCGTAGGGAAGGGGGCCGGGGGGTTAGGTCAAATCCCCATCCTGGTAGAGTTGCGTTATTACCAAACCTCAATACTGGACTTGGTTCGAGATTTCTTGAAACGCCATCGCTTACTGTTAGACACTACAACCATAGAAAAACTGCTGTATGACGGTCAATTTTTGCTGTTAGTAGATGGAATCAACGAATTACCCTCAGAAGCAGCGCGGCGAGATTTGTATAAATTCCGGCAAGACTACGAAAAAACCACGCCGATGATATTCACCACGCGGGATTTAGGCGTGGGGGGTGATTTGGGCATTACTCAAAAGCTGGAAATGCAACCCCTGACAGCAGAACAAATGCAGCAGTTTGTCCGCACCTATTTGCCAGAACAGGGTGAGCAGATGTTGCAGAACTTGGGCGACAGGTTGCGGGAGTTTGGCGAAACGCCATTGCTGCTGTTAATGCTGTGTTCATTGTTTGCAAAAACAGGAGATATCCCGTTGAACTTGGGTTTGGTGTTTCAAAACTTTACCAAACACTATGAGCGTCAAATTCGCCAAGGTGTTGCAGTTACAGATGAGTCCCGGCGTAACTGGTTTTCGTTATTAAAACATTTGGCGTTCTACATGACCAAAGGGGATAAGCTGACAGAATTGAATGTCGCCATACCCAAGTCAGAAGCCGAGGAAGTTTTAACCCAGTTTTTGCAAGCTGAGAAATTTGATCGACCACGCGACAGAGCTTTAGAATGGCTGCAAGATTTACTCAACCATCACTTAATTCAACTTGGTGCAAATAACCAAATTGAATTTCGCCACCAACTAATTCAGGAATATTACACCGCCGAATGTTTGCTGACGCAGTTACCAAACCTGAGTGATGACTGTCTCCAGCGAGAGTATTTAAATTATTTAAAATGGACTGAACCTCTGAAATTGATGCTGGGATTGGTGGATGATGAACCACAGGCGTTGCAAGTGGTAAATTTAGCCTTAAAGGTAGATTGGCAGTTAGGCGCAAGGTTAGCAGGTGCGCTAAAGCTAGAATTGCAGCAGCAGACAGTTAATTTGGTTGCTGAGTTAGAAATTCCTTTACTATTTAAAATCCTGCTTTTAGGCTTAACAAAATCAGACAAGGCAATTGCTCATCTCAATCCATTACTAGAACATCAATACTACTCTGTGCGTTATCGTGCGGCATCTGCCCTGGGAGAAATCAAATCAGAAGCGGCGATTCCTGGGCTAATTAAATTACTAGAAGATCAAGACTCAGATGTGCGTTATCGTGCGGCATCTGCCCTGGGAGAAATCAAATCAGAAGCGGCGATTCCTGGGCTAATTAAATTACTAGAACATCAATACTACTCTGTGCGTGATAGTGCGGCATCTGCCCTGGGAGAAATCAAATCAGAAGCGGCGATTCCTGGGCTAATTAAATTACTAGAACATCAATACTCAGATGTGCGTTATCGTGCGGCATCTGCCCTGGGAGAAATCAAATCAGAAGCGGCGATTCCTGGGCTAATTAAATTACTAGAAGATCAATACTACTCTGTGCGTGATAGTGCGGCATCTGCCCTGGGAGAAATCAAATCAGAAGCGGCGATTCCTGGGCTAATTAAATTACTAGAACATCAATACTACTCTGTGCGTGATAGTGCGGCATCTGCCCTGGGAGAAATCAAATCAGAAGCGGCGATTCCTGGGCTAATTAAATTACTAGAAGATCAAGACTCCTCTGTGCGTGATAGTGCGGCATCTGCCCTGGGAGAAATCAAATCAGAAGCGGCGATTCCTGGGCTAATTAAATTACTAGAAGATCAAGACTCAGATGTGCGTTATCGTGCGGCATCTGCCCTGGGAGAAATCAAATCAGAAGCGGCGATTCCTGGGCTAATTAAATTACTAGAAGATCAATACTACTCTGTGCGTGATAGTGCGGCATCTGCCCTGGGAGAAATCAAATCAGAAGCGGCGATTCCTGGGCTAATTAAATTACTAGAAGATCAATACTACTCTGTGCGTGATAGTGCGGCATCTGCCCTGGGAGAAATCAAATCAGAAGCGGCGATTCCTGGGCTAATTAAATTACTAGAAGATCAAGACTCAGATGTGCGTGATAGTGCGGCATTTGCCCTGGGAGAAATCAAATCAGAAGCGGCGATTCCTGGGCTAATTAAATTACTAGAAGATCAAGACTCAGATGTGCGTGATAGTGCGGCATTTGCCCTGGGAGAAATCAAATCAGAAGCGGCGATTCCTGGGCTAATTAAATTACTAGAAGATCAAGACTCAGATGTGCGTTATCGTGCGGCATCTGCCCTGGGAGAAATCAAATCAGAAGCGGCGATTCCTGGGCTAATTAAATTACTAGAAGATCAAGACTCAGATGTGCGTTATCGTGCGGCATCTGCCCTGGGAGAAATCAAATCAGAAGCGGCGATTCCTGGGCTAATTAAATTACTAGAAGATCAAGACTCAGATGTGCGTTATCGTGCGGCATCTGCCCTGGGAGAAATCAAATCAGAAGCGGCGATTCCTGGGCTAATTAAATTACTAGAACATCAATACTACTCTGTGCGTGATAGTGCGGCATCTGCCCTGGGAGAAATCAAATCAGAAGCGGCGATTCCTGGGCTAATTAAATTACTAGAACATCAATACTCAGATGTGCGTTATCGTGCGGCATCTGCCCTGGGAGAAATCAAATCAGAAGCGGCGATTCCTGGGCTAATTAAATTACTAGAAGATCAATACTACTCTGTGCGTGATAGTGCGGCATCTGCCCTGGGAGAAATCAAATCAGAAGCGGCGATTCCTGGGCTAATTAAATTACTAGAACATCAATACTACTCTGTGCGTGATAGTGCGGCATCTGCCCTGGGAGAAATCAAATCAGAAGCGGCGATTCCTGGGCTAATTAAATTACTAGAAGATCAAGACTCCTCTGTGCGTGATAGTGCGGCATCTGCCCTGGGAGAAATCAAATCAGAAGCGGCGATTCCTGGGCTAATTAAATTACTAGAAGATCAAGACTCAGATGTGCGTTATCGTGCGGCATCTGCCCTGGGAGAAATCAAATCAGAAGCGGCGATTCCTGGGCTAATTAAATTACTAGAAGATCAATACTACTCTGTGCGTGATAGTGCGGCATCTGCCCTGGGAGAAATCAAATCAGAAGCGGCGATTCCTGGGCTAATTAAATTACTAGAAGATCAATACTACTCTGTGCGTGATAGTGCGGCATCTGCCCTGGGAGAAATCAAATCAGAAGCGGCGATTCCTGGGCTAATTAAATTACTAGAAGATCAAGACTCAGATGTGCGTGATAGTGCGGCATTTGCCCTGGGAGAAATCAAATCAGAAGCGGCGATTCCTGGGCTAATTAAATTACTAGAAGATCAAGACTCAGATGTGCGTGATAGTGCGGCATTTGCCCTGGGAGAAATCAAATCAGAAGCGGCGATTCCTGGGCTAATTAAATTACTAGAAGATCAAGACTCAGATGTGCGTTATCGTGCGGCATCTGCCCTGGGAGAAATCAAATCAGAAGCGGCGATTCCTGGGCTAATTAAATTACTAGAAGATCAAGACTCAGATGTGCGTTATCGTGCGGCATCTGCCCTGGGAGAAATCAAATCAGAAGCGGCGATTCCTGGGCTAATTAAATTACTAGAACATCAATACTACTCTGTGCGTGATAGTGCGGCATCTGCCCTGGGAGAAATCAAATCAGAAGCGGCGATTCCTGGGCTAATTAAATTACTAGAAGATCAAGACTCCTCTGTGCGTGATAGTGCGGCATCTGCCCTGGGAGAAATCAAATCAGAAGTGGCGATTCCTGGGCTAATTAAATTACTAGAAGATCAAGACTCCTCTGTGCGTGATAGTGCGGCATCTGCCCTGGAAAAAATCAAATCAGAAGTGGCGATTCCTGGGCTAATTAAATTACTAGAAGATCAAGACTCCTCTGTGCGTGATAGTGCGGCATCTGCCCTGGAAAAAATCAAATCAGAAGTGGCGATTCCTGGGCTAATTAAATTACTAGAAGATCAAGACTCCTCTGTGCGTTATAGTGCGGTATTTGCCCTGGGAAAAATCAAATCAGAAGCGGCGATTCCTGGGCTAATTAAATTACTAGAAGATCAAGACTCCTCTGTGCGTTATAGTGCGGTATTTGCCCTGGGAAAAATCAAATCAGAAGCGGCGATTCCTGGGCTAATTAAATTACTAGAAGATCAAGACTCCTCTGTGCGTGATCGTGCGGCATCTGCCCTGGGAGAAATCAAATCAGAAGCGGCGATTCCTGGGCTAATTAAATTACTAGAAGATCAAGACTCAGATGTGCGTTATCGTGCGGCATCTGCCCTGGGAGAAATCAAATCAGAAGCGACTTTACCGAAGCTTATGAATCTGCTCAAAAATGAAAAATTTGTAGCAGCAAATAATGGAAATACGCTTTATCATGCACTACAAGCACTGGAAGCAATACAAGAAAACTGTCAATACTATAGATGCCTAACTGAACCAAAACCTCAACTATATCTTCCCCCATACCAGCCAATTAAAACTTCCCTAATGTACATTCTCCACCTCTCAGACCTGCACTTTGGCACATCTGACCAAGCCAAGCTGTGGTCTAACCAATTAGCAAGCGACTTGCAAAACGAACTCGATATTTCTCAACTTGATGCCCTCATTCTCTCTGGCGACATTGCCAATAAATCAACACCCACAGAATACGAAGCCGCCCAACAATTCCTTAATAACCTTTGCCAAGATTTCACCCTCAAACCTGAGCAAATTATCATCGTTCCCGGTAATCATGACCTCAACTGGCAATTAGCCCAAGATGCTTACACTGCATATCGTCGTGAAAGGTATCAAGGTAAACTTGATCAAGAAATCTACATAGACGATGGCGGTAACTATATTGAAGTTGCAGATAAAGAAAATCACAAACAACGCTTTGAACACTTCAGCAACTTCTACCAAAGCATCAAAAACAAATCTTATCCCTTAGACTATGACCAGCAATACACCATAGACCATTTCCCCAACCAAAACTTACTCATACTAGGGTTAAACTCCGCTTGGCAATTGGATCATCATTACAAATCCCGTGCCAGCATTAACATAAATACACTCAGCAACGCCCTCACAAAAATTCGCCGCCAGCAAGAATATAAAGACTATCTCAAAGTTGCAGTTTGGCATCATCCTCTAAATAGTGGTTTTGAGGATCGCATCACCGATCATGGTTTTATGGAACAGTTAGCACAAGCAAATTTCCGTTTTGCTGTTCATGGTCATATCCACAAAGCTGAAACTAGCCTTTACAAATATGATATGAGCGCAAGTGGACGCAAGCTTGATATCATTTGTGCGGGAACATTCGGCGCACCTGTGCGGGAGTGGGTTCCTGGTTATCCTCTGCAATACAACCTGCTGAAAATTGAAGAAAACAATTTAACCGTCTACACCCGTCGCCGCGAAGAACTTAACGGTGCATGGAAACCCGATGCACGATGGCTAATGGGTGCAGGGCAAAATCCATTACCTTACTATGAGATTTCGCTATGAGTTTTTGTAGATTTGCGGTGCGTTAGGACAAGAGTCCATAACGCACCCTACTGGCGTGGCAAGCTTAAAATAGTGCATTAATAAACTCTTGTGGGATGGGCGTCTCGCCCGTCCCAATGGCGGGCTAGAAGCCCGCCCCACAAGAAAATCTATTGCAACATATTAGACTTGCCACGCCACTACAAAACTTGACTAAGTAGCCTTAGTCTCTAATATTAGCGATCGCCTAAACTAAAAGTAAGCATCTTTTACCCACATAACACCTATGGTTCAGTCTTTTAATCAACGCCTAACCCTAGAAGAATTTCTCGCACTTCCCGAAGGAGATATTACATACGAGTTTGTTAACGGTGAAGCTATACCCAAATATAAAGATAATGAAATGTCACCGAAATTTTTTCATGGCTCGACTACTGGTGCTTTATTTATATTATTGTCTGCATGGACACAAGTAAAAGGTCGGGTTGTGATTGAATGGGCAATTAAACTAACACGAAATCAACAAGATTGGATTCCTGTACCCGATCTGACCTATATTTCTCATAACCGTCTTCCTGCTGATTGGCTATTAGATGAAGCTTGTCCTGTCGCACCTGAATTAGTCATCGAAATCATTTCACCCGGTCAAAGTTTTGGTGAAATTGCCGAAAAAGCAACTGATTATCTAAAAGCTGGTGTTTCTCGTGTTTGGGTGGTTGATACAAAAGCTAGAACTGTAACTGTATTTGCGCCATCTTCCTTGCCGAATACTTATCGATCTCATCAAATAATTACTGATGATTTGCTACCAGAATTGGAAATTACCCCTCACGCAATCTTTCAACGCGCTGGATTAAATTCCTAAAGTTTCATTACGAATCAGAAGAATCTAAAGTATTACTGATGAACTTGCTGGTATTCCTGTAGTACCTCACTATCGAACCTTTCCTTGGGTTGCTGTGGCAGGTAGACGGATTTTTACGCAATTAGAAACAGTTTTTAGCGATCGCTACTTTATGGCATCCAATGAACTGAATCTTCTCAACACCATCTTACTTGAAGATGAAGTAGAGAATAAATAGGGGATAGAATTGACAGATATAGGTAAATTTACATTGCATTACACTTAATAAGATTAATTGAAATTAATTCCTAATTAGATAAATTTCCGACTTCTGATAAAAGTCAGGAATCTTATTGCTCACCAATGATTTAGGATTGCTATAGCGATAATATTTACTAAAAGAGTTGGATTTTAGGAGTAAACCTCTGTCTTTGCAATTTGTTACCTTTCCCCCATCAAATTCTCAACCCCCCATCGGACTAATAGTCACTTTACACGGTTGGGGAGCTAATGCTGAGGATGTCGCATCTTTATTACCTTTTTTCAGATTGCCTGAATACCAGTTTATATTTCCTAATGCCCCTTATCCTTATCCCTATTCCGCTATAGGGAGGGCGTGGTACGACTTGCGGACGGAAAATATGTATGAAGGTTTGGCAGAAAGTCGCCAACAGCTAATAGATTGGTTGCAATCTTTGGAAGGTTCTACTGGTGTGCCGTTATCACGCACGATTTTAAGTGGATTTTCTCAAGGTGGAGCTATGACTTTGGATGTAGGGTTAATGTTGCCCCTAGCAGGTTTAGTTGTTATGAGTGGATATTTGCATCGAGATGTGGAAACGACAGCTAAAACTACTTTTCCGCCGACTTTGATTATGCATGGTACTAACGATGAAGTTGTGCCGCTGCAAGCTGCCATCAAAGCACGCGACACTGTAAAGTCTTTAGGGGTGGCGACGGAATACCATGAATTTGATATGGGGCATGAAATTAGTCTACAAATGTTAGAGGTGGTACGAAATTTTGTTGTAAAAGCAATTGGTTAGTCACAGTTGCAACTTTTTTATAAATTCAGGTAAAATTCCTGAAAATTTTTACGAAATTCATGCCCTCTAGTGAGTAATATAGATTGGGTGGCTGCGTCAAGCGCAACTCAATCCATGCTGGGTGCGAATGCTGCATAAGGGAGGGGCAAGCATTATGAAAACTCTAAGCATTTCCCAAAAAGAAATTGCTGCCATGACAGCAACAGAGGTGGAAGATCTGGCGAATCGTTTGGAACTTGATAATTACAGCAATGCTTTTGAGGGTTTAAATGATTGGCATCTATTGCGCGCGATCGCTTTTCAGCGTCCGGAGTTAGTTGAACCCTATGTCTATCTCTTAGATTTAGAACCCTACGACGAAGCATAACGATTTTAAATTTTAGATTTTGGATTGGGTTAACTGGCTAAAATCAAAGATTATCGGGGTTAATGTATCACTCGCTTGATCCAAAAGTGCCAATGCAATCTCCCTTAAATCCAAAATCTCAAATCCCAAATCTAAAATTGCCAAGGGTTCTGATTGGCGTAGGCGGTGGTATCGCCGCCTACAAAGTTTGTGAGGTGGTTTCGACGTTATTTAAAGCTGGGGTGGAAATCCGAGTTATTGTCACTCGTTCAGCGCAAGAATTTATCACGCCTCTGACTTTAGCAACCCTATCCCGTCATCCTGCATACACAGACGATGATTTCTGGCAACCAATTCACTCCCGTCCGTTGCATATTGAGTTGGGTGAATGGGCTGATGTGATGGTGATCGCTCCTTTAACTGCCAATACTTTAGCCAAGTTAGCCTATGGGATGGCTGACAATTTACTCACAAATACTGTACTGGCTTCCACTTGTCCGGTGCTGTTAGCGCCAGCCATGAACACAGATATGTGGGAACAACAAGCGGTACAGCGGAATTGGCATCAGCTATTGACAGATAGGCGATATTATGGTATTGGTACAGCATCGGGGTTGTTGGCGTGCGATCGCGTCGGTGCTGGTAGAATGGCAGAACCCCCTGAGATTTTGTCTCACATCCAATCGCTGTTACACACTCAAGGTAAGCGAGATTTAGCTGGTAAGCGAGTGTTAATTAGTGCTGGGGGAACGCGAGAGTATCTTGACCCAGTTCGGTTTATTGGCAATCCTTCCACAGGTAAAATGGGATTGGCTTTAGCACAGGCTGCACTCCATCGGGGGGCAAGTGTCACTTTGGTGCATGGCCCAGCCAGTTGGGATGTACCATTAGGAGTACAAGGAATTCCTGTGATCAGTGCAGAGCAAATGCAGCAGGTAATGCTGGAATATTTAGCTGATGCTGATGTGATTGTCATGTCGGCGGCTGTGGCGGATGTCAAGCCCAGAGATTATAGTACAGAAAAATTAGCCAAGCGATCGCTTCCCCAAGCTTTACCCCTAGAACCTGTACCGGATATTGTCGCCCAACTCGGACAACTTAAACAACCGCATCAAAGTTTAATTGGGTTTGCTGCACAAACAGGAGATATAGTTACACCAGCTTTAGAAAAGTTGCAAAATAAAAAGTTGGATGTTATTGTTGCTAATCCCATCGATCAACCTGATACTGGTTTTGGTAGTGACAATAATCAAGCAATCTTTTTAGATTCCCACGGGCGTAAGGTAGAAATTGCACCTTGTTCTAAGTTGCAAATGGCGCATCATTTATTTGATTTTGTTGGCACTCGAAAAATATCACATAATGCTTACAGTTGATGCCTGTAACCCATAGGGTTACAATATTTGTGTGATCAAAACGTTTAAGCATAAGGGACTGAAAAAACTTTTTGAAGATGATGACAGAAGCGGCGTTCAACCCGCGCACGCTGATAAATTACTAGATATACTTGATAGACTCGATGCGGCTTCTGAAATTCAAGATATGAGATATCCTGGTTCTGGGCTTCATCAGCTAATGGGAGATAGAAAGGGAGAATGGTCAGTCACCGTATCTAAGAATTGGCGTGTAACGTTTCAGTTTGAAGATGGAAATGCTTACGTTGTGAATTACGAAGACTATCACTAAGGAAAATAAGCATGATTACTAAAAGAAAACCGAGACATCCAGGAGGACTGATTAAGCGCCAATATCTAGAACCTTTAAATATGACCATTACTCAGCTTGCTGATATTCTTGGGGTTTCTCGCAAGACTGTATCAGAAATTGTTAATGAACAGGCTAGTATTACACCTAATATGGCGCTTCGTTTAGCCGCAGCTTTTCAAACGACTCCAGAACTTTGGCTAAACCTCCAGCAAAAGTATGACCTTTGGGTTGCTACACACGAATCAGAAGGCTGGAAAGAAGTATCACCCATTGATAATTTACAGCTTTGCTGATAGTGTCCATAGATATTAGACTTCTTACATACATAAATTTTTTTGCCTCACGCAGAGGCGCAGAGGCGCAAAGAAAAGAGCGCTAAGAACTACTTTTGCAAGAACTTATTGTTTGACAATTGCTTACAAAAAAACTCCCTCAGCAATTCTGAGGGAGGTTTGAGAAGGAGTATAGATGATGAGATAACTATCCCTCTTTTGTCACTTTGGGAGAATCCAATCGCTCAAACGGTTACGGGGCTTTAATTTCTACTTTTTGTCTATAAATTTTAGTTTATGTTAGAAAATAAAGCCTCAAACCTCGATTAAATCAAAGTCTCAGAATTTGGCTGAGATTATTGTTTTCCGAGAGTGACAAAAGAGGGCTATGCAGGATTGGGTTGATATCTACTTTGCAGTAGTTGGATAACCGCAGCTTTTTCTAAAATCCCAACTAGCACACCGTTATCACCAATTACAGGAAGCGCTGACAACTTTTGTTGTTCGAGTAGCTGCACTACTTCTAAGAGTGGTTGATTTGATTTGACTGTGGTAGATTGTGCAATGGGTCGCATAACTTGTTTAATTTGAGTTGATGACCACTGTGTTGTCGGAATGGTTCGTAAGTCATCAACTGCGATCGCACCTACTAATTGTCCATCATTATCTGTTACTAAGAATTTACGCCAGTCTTGACTATTCAATATCTGCTCATCAGCAAATTCTCTCAAGCTGAGATTTTCAGATACGATTGGGCTATTGACTGTCACAGCATCTTCTGCTGTCAAACCTGTGAGTTGTTCTTGGACTCTCGCATATTGAGCTGCATTACCCGCATTTTGTAACAAAAAGAAACCGACTAACAAGTTCCAAATGTTGGCAAAGCTACCAAAGAACAGTAGGGGAAGTAAACCAGAAGCAACAGCAACCCAGCCAAAGATTTGCCCAACTCGACTAGCAAAGGTCACTCCTTTATAGGGATTGCCTGTAATTTTCCAAACTAGGGCTTTGAGGATATTACCACCATCTAAAGGTAAACCAGGAATTAAGTTAAACAAGGCTAGTGCTAAGTTAACAGAAGCTAGGACACCAAGAATTGCAGCCAATGGCCCAGATGCGGCAGTGGTAACACCAATGACTGTAATGATACCGCATAGTATGAGGCTAACTAAGGGGCCAGCGATCGCTACCCAAAAAGCCTCCCCCGGAGTTTCTGACTCTTTTTCTAAGCTTGCTAAACCACCAAATATAAATAGTGTGATTGATTTAACATTAATTCCCTGGCGAATTGCTACAAAGCTATGTCCTAATTCATGGGCGACGACAGAGGCAAACAACGACAACGCTGTGATCAATCCTAGTACCAATGCCAATCCCCCAGATAGTTGAGGAAATTGCATCCCTAGTCCGCTGCTATAAGTCCAAGTAACTAAGCCCAGAACTAAAAACCATGACGGATGGATATAGAAGGGAATTCCGAAGAGATTACCAACGCGAATTGTGCCATTCATGTCGTTCACCTTTGATTTCATTTGCGAGAGATTTGCTTTTGTTGCTCTCGATGTTTTTAGTGTAACGAAATGTTAAGTGATTTTAATCTTTCTAGCGGTCGTGGTGTCCGTCCGTAAAGGTGCGGTTATTGGGAATGGGGGGATGAGGGAGATGAGGGAGATGAGGGAGATGAGGGAGATGGGGGGGATGGGGAGATGAGGGAGATGAGGGAGATGAGGGAGATGGGGGGATGAGGAATTCTTGGAACTTATACAAACATGCAAGTTTCTTGTATTCCTGATGGACATTCACTTGAACTGTAAGATTTAATCAAAATAATCTGAGCAGTCGGGATTGTTTAACAAGGAAACTGATGAACAAAATTATACTTAGCTTGCTTTCTACCCCTGTGCTGATTAGCTCAATCCTCTCTATGGGAGCAATATTCAATCAAGCACAAGCAACAGAACCAGAAGCGAAAAGCACAGATAGCTTATCCTGTGTACGCAATTACCATAAAGTTGGTTTTGTGTGTGCCAGGGCTTCAGTATTGGCTCAAATTCCTAGCAATCAGACTGAGGTTGAGTTTTCTAACGATGATGTTCCCATGCTAGAGTTCAACGTCGAAGAAAGCGAAATGGCTGTCACCTTATTTAACTGTGACTGTCCTGCCTGTATAAACTCTTTACGTCAGATGCGTAAGATGGCCCCCTTGGTTTATTAGAATTTTACAGGCGTTCGCTGCAAACAACATCCACAACTGGGGAGATGAGGGGGATGAGGGACATGAGGGAGATGAGGAAAAATTATTTAACAATTCTCTTCCCTGCACCCCTGCACCCCTGCACCCCTGCACCCTTACACCCCTAGTCGGCTTCCCACAGGGTAAACACTGGCGTGGAAAACAAAGAGTTTTTGACTATTGACCCTTGACTAATGACTAATCACTAGAAAGTAATGATTCAATAGATTTAGTGAAGTATTGTGGAGAAACATAAATGTTTGCAGTGATAGCTTATATTGGCTTCTTAGGGTTGTTTACAGGTGTAGCCGTAAGTCTGTTGTTTGGTCTGCGTGCTGCTAAGATTCTTTAGAAAATAGGGCATGGGGCATGGGGCATGGGAAATTAGTTATTTCTCCCCCTGCACCCCTGTTGCCCCATCACCCCATCACCCCATCACCCCACTACCCCACGACAGCGGGACTCGCCACCTTTTGAGGTCTTTGGGAAGGGGGACGCATTTCTAAGCCGAGTAAATTGAGCATTTCTTGGTCAGCATTGTAATCTGGACAAGGTGTGGTGACAGTTAACATCTTGTTGTCGTCGCTGGAAAAGATGGAATTTGCCCCCGCCATAAAGCACAAAGCTTGCTCAACTTGAGAAAGTCTAGCCCGACCGGCGCTGAGACGCACGTCAGAAGCTGGGATTAAAATACGTGCTGTAGCAATCATTCGCACTACATCCCAAATGGGGACATTGGGCTGATTTTCTAATGGTGTACCCGGTACTTGGGAGAGAATATTAATTGGTACAGATTCCGGATGCGGTTGTAGGTTGGCGAGGGTGTGTAACATGCCTATGCGGTCGTCAACAGTTTCACCCAAACCTAGGATACCGCCGGAACATACAGTTACATTTGTCTGCCGAACATTGTCAATTGTGTCCAGGCGATCGCTATAAGTCCTAGTGGTAATAATCGTGCTGTAATATTCTTGTGAAGTATCCAAATTATGATTATAAGCGTATAGTCCGGCTGCTTCTAACCGCTTTGCCTGGTCTGTGGTTAGCATTCCCAGAGTACAGCATACTTCTAAACCCATGTCGGTCACTTCTTTGACCATTTCTAGGACTGTCTCGAACTGAGAATTATCCCGCACTTCACGCCAAGCAGCACCCATACAGACGCGACTCACACCTTGCTGTTTAGCCGTTTGGGCAATGCTGACTACTGTTTCCTTTTCTAGAAGTGCTTGCGGTTTCACTTCTGTTTTGTAACGGGAAGATTGGGCGCAGTAGCTACAATCTTCTGGACAGCCTCCTGTTTTAATAGAGATGAGTTTACAGACTTGTATTTTTGTTGAGTCATGATATTGACGGTGAATGCTAGCAGCTTGATAAATAAGCTCTAGCAATGGCGTATTGTATATCGCCCGGATCTCTGCTTGCTGCCAATCGTAGCGTATTCCCGACATCACTATCCTTCTTGTAAACTGGATTTATCAACAGCTGTCTAGTGTGCTTGTTGTCTAGTGTGAAGTACAGCGTTGGGATAGAGCAATTTTTAAGAAGTTGTATCGCCCCGCCGCGTTTTACTACTGATTGACTCTAATCTTAGCGCTGTAGATATTAGAGATCAGCTTATCAAGATTTTGCTTGTATGGCAGATTGATTGTAAAAATACTCACCTAAAATCTCTGCCACACTTACCATATTCATCAACCTGAACTTTCTAAATGGAAGATGCTGATCTAGCAAGAATAATTGCTGTAGAATTTATTAAATGCGGGCAAAACTCATCGAATTTCTGTAAACTGCGTTACATTTTCACCGAAATTTTGCTAAAACGATGGATACACAGCGTCACGAAATTGTGAAATTGCCTGCTTCGGCTACAAAATCTACAAATGTAAGTAGCTACTTTGTTAGAAGTATAGAAATCTTAAAGTCAATTATTATTGACTATGAAATCCCGAAGGACGCGATCGCCCCGATAATAGTAGCTCTGATTGCTGTAATCATCTTCTTTCTGTTGCTATTAGGAAATATTCCCAACTGTGTTTGATAAGAAGTTTCAGCCACATACAGCAGCTATGAGAGAAGTTAAAAATTTGAAAAAGTGTGAATAAACAACATTAGTGTCATTAAGTAGTTTATGAAATCAGAACTGCCATTAATTACAAGCAAACGTCTTTTATTAAGAATTGGAATTCAAGAAGATATTCCCCAAATTCTCAAATATTTTCATGAAAATAAAACCTATCTGACTCCATTTTATCCTAATTGGGTTGAAAATTTCTTTACAGAAGAGTACTGGCACTATAATCTCGAAAATAGTTTTTTAGAATTCATACATGACCAATCTTTAAAACTATTCATTTTTCTGAGAAAAAATCCTCAAGAAATTATTGGAGTTATTAATTTTAATAATTTTGTCCGGGGTTCTGCTCAATTTTGCTATGTAGGATATAGCCTTGCAGAAGCAGAACAAGGTAAGGGATATATGACAGAAGCGCTAAAAGCTGCTACTCAGTATCTATTTCATGAATTAAATTTTCACCGCGTCATGGCAAATTATATGCCGCACAATCAACGCAGTGGTAATGTCCTGAAAAGGCTGGGCTTTGTTGTCGAAGGATATGCCAGAGACTATTTATTAATTAATGGACAATGGCAAGATCATATTTTAACGAGTCTGACTAATCCTCATTGGCAACCACCTGAAGATTAATTGGGCATTGGGCATTGGGGATGGGTAAATAATTTAACTTTTAACTTTCTGCCTTCAAACTCCTAACTCCTAACTCTTAATTCAGGACTCTCAAGAGACTTGTAAACCGAAGTAGGTGATAACTAGTTCATCTGAACCATTGTTAATAATTTCGTGAACTTCTCCTGGTTCTATGGCTATGCAGTTCCCTGGTAACAGGGGATATTCTTTGCTGTCAACAAGCATTACTCCTGCACCCGCTTGCACAAAAAATACTTCACACATATCTTGATGCGCGTGTCCTGGCGAGATTTGTCCGGGTGCAAAACGTGCTTGAGAAAAGTTGGTGAGGTGAGGTAAATTCCCAAAGCGTAACATCACCTTTTTGGTAATTTCAGGATTGTGGGAAACTGATTCTGCTGGTAAGTCATTGAGAGAAGTGGCAATCATAGGAAATTGAGATAAGAATATAGTATTTCAGTAGAGGCGCAAAGCCTTGCGTCCCTAAAATTACAAATTACTATTATTCTGGTCTCAAATCATTAGATAGTTCCACAATACCCCTAGACCCATCAATCCGTACACGCTGACCATCTTGTAATAGCCATGTAGCACCTTTAACATCCATAACTGCGGGAATTCCGTACTCACGAGCGACGATCGCACCATGAGAAAGCCGTCCACCAGCCTCGGCAATCAATCCTGCTGATCTAACTAGCAAGGGTGCCCAACCGGAATCTGTATAAGGTACTACCAATATTGTCTCACGGTCTATTTCTGGCAATTCTTGTAAATTCCGTACCACCTTTACCCGCCCTTCGGCTTGTCCGTGACTAGCAGGGATACCCTGTAATATTTGGTCAGAGTAGATGACAGAGGGGGCTAGAGGATGAGGTGGTGTATTGCCGTAAACTAAAATCGGGATTTGGGTAAATTGGCTATCTTGGACAAATTGCGATCGCCTAGATTCTACTATCGACATCAATTGTTCGCTGAACTCGCACTCTGGATCTGCAACTATCCGCCGCACTTCCTCCAATTCCAGAAAAAAGATATCTCCTGGTTCTCTAAGCAAGCCTGACTTGATCCAAATTTTTTCTAAAGCCACAAATCGCCAGCGTAATTCAGCTAATAACCGAGAATAAACTTCGGTAACTCGCCCTTTAATATCCACACGCCGTTGCACAATGCCACGCTTGCGTTTTTTTGATAAAATGCGATTTATTGGGTCTATTCCTCCTGTCTCTAGTTGATTTCCCTGAACCAACTGTATAAACAACTGCTTGACTAGCTGGGGTTCTTCTTTCCAGGTGGGAACGGCTATATTAGTCCCCACATCACTTAAATAGCCGTAATCTTCAAGCAGTTCTTGAAAATCAAATAAAATCTTCTCTCCCTCTGGAGTTTGCCCCAATTGTTCAAATATTTGATCTGGTTCAGATAATGGTAATACTTGTTTAGCATCTGCGGCTAAAGCACTCAGCGATCGCAATGCCGCTACTTCTGGGGTGACACTGTTATCAATTTCTGTATCTTTTACCCGAAAAACTGCCTGTCTTAAGGCTGCACTCAAGGGTGCTAAAATGCTGTAATATGTGCCACGACGCAGCAATTCTAAGGTCAGGTCGATTCTTTCTAATAGTTGGGCTGGTTCTAATTCTGCTATGGATTCATGAGCTAGTTGTGACAAACCGGGAATAAACAGCTTGCTGTAATCCTGCTTAAAGTCTTTTTCTAAATTCATTTCCTGCTTCAGCAGTTTCAACAGTCCCGGCAAATTCTGCAAAGTTGACTGCAAAGGCGGTTTGCTCATTTTCGCGCCTCTGGTTAAAAACTCCAGACTTTCCGGCGGTAATCCCATTCGCAGAAATATCTCTCCTAGGAGGGATGCATTAAAATATGCTCTGGAATAGTGCAGTGTTGCTGTTTCTGTGAAATCTAATCCCAAAGCGCGATCGCCTAAGACTACACTAAAAATATCTCCCCAAACTCCACAAGTCAAAGGGCGATTAATTGACCAAGTTAACGGGTGAACTACACCAGGAATTACTTCCGCAGCGATTTTGCGCGTCCAGATGGGTAGTAATGTAGTAATTGGTCTACTTTGCAACAGCCAAAGAGTTTGCCCGTCATAACTCCATTCAATATCTTGGGGGATGCCATGATAACGTTTTTCTATGCGGCGCGTTAGATAGGCAACTTGTTTAATTAAAGCTTGTGGTACTTGTCCTGTCCCCTCTAACTGCACAGAGGAAATATTTTCTGATTCCAGGACAAAAGCGCGATATTGTTCTGGTGTGACTTTTCCGGAAACAACTTGCGTCGGGCTACCTGGAAGGGCTTCAATCACGATTGCATCACCTTGTTGAGTGATCGGATCGCGACTGAAAGCGACTCCCGAATAGACACTCTGCACTTGTTGTTGCACCAGTACCGCCATTGCTGCATCTGGTAAATTGCGATCGCGGCGATATTGTACAGCTGATGGATGATTATAGGAAGCGCGGACAATCGCGATCGCTTGTTGCAATTGCTCTTCACTAACAACATTTATCACTGTTTCATACTGTCCAGCAGCGGAAGCTTGTTCCGAGTCTTCCCCAATGGCGGAGGAACGCACTACTAAAGGAGATAAATCTGAAGGCTGGAGAATTTCAATCAACTCTTGGGGGTCGTCTGCTGGGGAAAGTATCCACCCTTTTGGTACTGAATAACCCCATCGTTTCATTTGAGATAGTGTAGCTGCCTTTTGCCCAACTAAGCCTGCATCCAACTCTTCATCAAGAGTCAGAATCTCGCCACTACCGCGCAAATATTCAAAGGCGGCTTGAGACTCTGGTTCTACCTCTTGGGCTGATAAATTCAAATCATCAGGGATACGCCTATAAATCCACCCCAGCAACGCAGCTAAGGCAACAGCAGCAATGATTCTCGGAAAATCGTCAGCGTGCAGAATAATCACACACAAAGGAAACAAAAATAGAACTGCATATTTTACCAGTTGTCGGGATTGCAGAACTAGAAAGCTGATCAATGCAAAAAAAATTGTAAAGACAGCTACTAGTGGATCGTGTACCAGAAAGCCCCAAGCGGCGTTTGTCGTACCCGCGCCCCTACCCATCCAGTATCTACCTAATACTAGGGCAATCAGGGCAACTATTTCCCAAAACGATCCATCTTTAAAAAAAACACGGGCTAGTAAGACAGCCGCAATTCCTTTTAAAGCTTCTGAGAAAACTGCCAATATTCCTACCAGTGTACCACCGTGGTAAAAAGCAGCTGACACACTGATATTTTTAGTACCAATCTTTGCCAGCTGCTTGCGCTTAATCGCATAGGTAATCCAGGCAATTACTGGTAAAGCGCCCAAGAGGGGGCAGGCAATTAAAATAACTAAGGCACCCCAAAGTTCAATCATTGTCGATTTTGGTGCCGCTGTGTTGCTTTGGTTTCCAAAGTTGTGGCAAGTGGCGTGACTTGAGACTCATTTTCCACCCAAAATCTCAAATCTTTCATTATAAAAGTTTTCTGAAATTTTTGATGGTTGTGAGGGCGCTTTGATTTTATTAGTTGCTTGCAGGACACTTAACCAAACAGAGATTGTTTGCCAGTGTCCTGATAAAGCTACTAACGGTTTTAGTTTAGCGCATAGGCAGCTTGCAGTGCCCAAATAATTAGGGCAGCAATGGAACCCAACAGTAACACAGTAGAGATGGTGACTGCTTTTGGGGAATCTGCACCCTTAAACTTCATAATGCCTCGATTTAAGTCGGACATAGCTTCGTAATTCTCCTTTGTTACAGGGCTAATTTGTCCGTTTTGATTGTAGTCCTTTCATCCACATATAAAGCAAACTAACTAATAATATTTTGTTTAAGCTTTGCAACAAGTTCATCCTCAAATGTACTTATGACCCCAGATAGAGAGGTTATCTTGATACAAGTGTGTTATCTTCCCTGAGTGATGGAGGGTGTTTGTCAGTGAAAGTAGTGCTGTTCGTAATTTTGACTGTAGTTGTGGGATTATTGGTGGTGATAGAAATAGGACTGCGATCGCTGTTTGGTTTTGGTAATCCCCTGATTTATCTTGGTGACGACGATATTGGTTATTTATTAGCCCCTAACCAACGCACTCGCCGCTTTGGGAATCGCGTTGAAATTAACGAGTATTCCATGCGGAGTGCGTCGATAGCAAAAACGCCTACACCCTCCACATTGCGAGTGTTACTGCTGGGGGATTCCATCGCTAATGGTGGCTGGTGGACAGATCAAGCGAATACCATTTCTAGCCTGATGATGGCGACACCTATCACAACTACTCCTTTTTCACCTGAAGATTACCGTTTAGACAGCAGGGGAGCGGGGGAGCAGGGGAGCGGGGGAGCGGGGGAGCAGGGGAGCAGGGGAGCGGGGGAGCAGGGGAGCGGGGGAGCGGGGGAGCAGGGGAGCGGGGGAGCGGGGGAGCGGGGGAGTAGTAATTATCAGCAATTTGAAGTATTAAATGCTTCAGCTAACTCTTGGGGGCCAAGAAACGAATTAGCTTATTTAGAAAGGTTTGGCAATTTTAATGCTCAGTTAGTACTGTTATTAATTAATACCGATGATTTATTTGCCACCGCTCCCACTTCCTTACCAGTGGGACGCGATCGCAACTATCCAGATAGTAAACCACCTCTAGCTATAGTGGAAGTGTGGCAGCGTTATCTTCGCGTTTCAAAGCCGATTCCAGAAATGAAAGCAGTCCAAGCAGAAGCAGGCGATCGCGTGGGGATTAATCTAGAAGCAATAGGTAAAATTCAAGCACTTGCTCGTGAAAGCAACAGTAAATTATTGCTAGTTATGACTCCCTTGCTACGAGAAATTGGCGAACCAGGCCCCCGCGATTATGAAATTAAAGCACGTCAACGCCTGAGTGAATTTACAGAGCTTCAGCAAATTACTTATATAGATTTTTTACCGATATTTAACTCAACCCCCAACGTTAAAGCCTTGTACCAAGATCATATTCATCTCAACTTGCAAGGCAATCAACTTGTGAGTAAAGTGATGGTGCGATCGCTTTTGTCAATCTTGGAAGTTTCACCAAAACCTCACTAGTCGTCATGAACTGCGTACACCAGGACGAATGAAAGTCTACTTTGCTGACTCATTGACTTTTACTCAGCACGAGCGCACTTTGCTATATGACTCAGCCGCAGAAAACACAGTCGCTATCACCACCAACACCTGTAGAACCATCTCCTTTGGCAAAAACGTCATTGGGGAAAAGTACCAAACAACTGGTGATGAGCTTTTTGGAGTTAGTTGATCAATTATTCTATGGGTTGATGGGGCAGTTGGGCAGAACAGTGTATGCTTCAATTCAAGATGCGATCGCCCTGAGTATTCTGCTGCAAGTTCCTGGATTAATTGGTAAATTTATTATTGGCAAAGATTTCTCTAGCTATGATGTTTGTTTAAAAGAAAATCCTTTAGGTGCATCTTGTTTGGCTTGCTTCATCATCGTCACCTCTGATTTTTTACTGTGGATTGTTTTGGCTGGTCGCATAATTGCTCGTTTTTGGGTAGATATCAAGAATTTGAGCAAATCATAGGAGCAATATGACAGTAACTAACCGCCATCAAATCAGTCTTTACCAAGAAGCTAAAGCCGGATTAAATTCCTTATTTAAGCAAACGGCTCAAGTAGGTGTAGGTTTTTTAGTCATGTTGCTGCTAACTGGTGGTAAACCGCCAGCGTTTACTGTAGCGTTAAGCTGTGTTTTAGGCATTGGCTTTGTGGCTTGGAGTGAAGAAAAGCGAATCAGCCAGCAGCGAGTTACAAATAAAAAATCTGTTCCTAAGGAAGAAATTCCAGAACAAGTTAAGCTTCTTCTACAAGCAAACACAGAGAATTTTTCTGAGTTAGTCAAAAGTGCTGGACTCAACCCAGCTGAAGATTTTGCTGGAGCTAATTTAGCTAGTATTAAAGCAATTGGTTGTAACCTTAGTGGCTTTAACTTCAGCGGTGCAGATTTAACTCAAGCTGACTTCAGCCGCGCTGATTTGAGTAATGCTGATTTTAGTGATGCTAATTTACGTTCTGCTCAACTTAGCCGTGCTAATCTCACAAATGCTAACTTGAGCAATGCGCTATTAATAGATGCTAACTTCAGTCATGCTGACATCAGGAATGCTAACTTAAGCGGTGCTGACTTAATTAATGCTGATATTAGTAGTGCTGACTTGAGTGGTGCTAACTTAACCGAAACAAATTTCACCGACACCAAAGTGAAAAATGCTCAATTTGGTTCTAATGCAGGACTGACTGATGATGTTAAATCTGAGCTAGAACAGCGACGCGCAATCTTTCCACAAGATCAACCTGCTCTAATCTAATAGGAGTTACGCATTCTTTTCCTAAAATAACAATATTACGTCAGGTTTCAGTTCAATAACTAACAAACTTCCAATTAAAATCTATCTCTTGTGGTGTGGGCATCTTGCCCGCACCGAAAGGGCAGTACGCCATTGGTGTCAACTTAACGTTAAACCCTCGCAATGGCGTTATACAAAATTTACTCATACCAATTCTTTGTGAAGCTGCACATTATTTTAACCCCTCCCAACCTCCCCTTGGTAAGGGGAGGTGCCGCAGGCGGTGGGGTTCTTTCTATGCATCTTTATATGGAAATGGTATCAACTACTAATTATGCTGTCGGAACCCCACCCCGCCAAAGCTATGCTTTGTCTCCCCTCCCCGTGAACGGGGAGGGGATTAAGGGGTGGGGTAAAACGACTGTAAAATAAGCTTCTTGACTTAAGGTCACACCAATGGCGAAACTCCCAGCCCATAATAAAATCCTAATGTACCAATTTCGGCTTCCCACGCCACTACACTTGCTTCCTTAGCTTTGTTGCGATTTAGCTTAACAAAGCGTAGTGGCTAGCGTCTCCATGTTAGTGTATATACCAGGTCAGCCATGAAAACCTGATTCCGCCTTGATAATGGACAGCCAAACCCTCCAACCAACCACGCCTGAACCTCAGCCAGAGAACAGATACCCAGACTGCCTCTACATGGAATTAGAAGCAATAGAAGTTCAATCTGGTCAAATTGAACTACCTGTTACTATCCGCTTTAATGAACAGTGGGAACCTCTATTAAATGGGCGTGTTAAGTTTGGCTTGAAAGGTGGAGAACTCAAGTTAAAGTTGGAAAACGGTGAGATTCTCGATAATTCAAATCATCTGATTGGTTCAGTTGAGCTTGTGTCAACGGTGTGTCAAGTAAAAACGAATGGTTTACAGTTCAACCCTGCTTGGGTGTTTGAGCTAAAGATAGGTGCATCGGTTTTAAAAGGCTCACTCGACAGACGGCTGGGAATTATGAACGTAACGGGTAAGCCTTGTTGTGTGGAAGCGATTTTTGAGGTTTCACTGAAGTATCTCCATTTGACTAATATTGAGGGGCTATATCCACAGAATGTTAGCCTCAATAAACAGCTAATTTTGGAGGCAGCAATCAGAAAGCATCTCTGGGAGTCAAAGTTAAAACCCTATCTGAGTCGAGTAGAGTTGCGCTATGGCTGATGAAGAACCTCTTAAAGAACTTCAAGGACTCATCCAGGAGGTTGTTGAGGCAAAAACTAATGACTTTTTTGCTTTGGCAAGAATTGCTGGGTTAAATCCTGCTGGAGATTTTGCAGGTGCCAACCTCAGCGGTGTCGACCTCAGCCATGCCTACCTTAGAGATGCCAATTTCAGCGGTGCCTACCTCAGCGGTGCCGACCTCAAAGATGCCAACCTCAGCGATGCCAACCTCAGCTTTGTCAACCTCATTGGTGCCGACCTGAGCCGTGCCAACCTCAGTGATGCTAACCTCAGTGATGCTAACCTCAGTGATGCCAACCTCAGCCGTACCAACCTCAGGGGTGCCAACCTCAGTGATGCCAAACTCAGGGGTGCCAAACTCAGGGGTGCCGACCTCAGCCGTGCCGACTTCAGCCGTGCCGACCTCAGCCGTGCCGACCTCAGCCGTGCCGACCTCAGCCGTGCCGACCTCAGCCGTGCCGACCTCAGCCGTGCCGACCTCAGCTGTGCCGACCTCAGCCATGCCGACCTCAGCTGTGCTGTCCTAAGCTCTGTAATAATTGATGAAGCAACAAAACTTGATGAGAAATGGCGAATAGTGTGGGAAATTGTCAATAGGAACGCTGAAGGGCGAGACTTGAGCAATACAGATTTGAGCAATGCTTGCCTGAAGTGGGTCAATCTAAAAAATGCCAGACTTGTTAAAACTCAATTGCGTAATTCTGATTTATCGAATGCCATATTGGTTAATGCTAATTTAATTGGTGCTGACTTGAGAAATGCGCGTTTGCTGGGGGCTAATTTGAGTGAAGCTGACCTCAGCGGTGCAAAAGTAGAAAATGCCCTATTTGGAGATAATCTAGGAATTTCTGCAAGTATGAAGCGTGACCTAATTCAACGAGGTGCAATTTTTCAAGATTCTCCAGGCGATCGCTCTGGTGTTCTAACTCCCGTGTAGGTAATAATTGAACAGTATTTTCTTGCATCAGGCAACTGGAAGTCGCGGCTACACGAGACTTTAACCGCCTAGCTTGGGTTTCAAACCCTTGAATTTCTGTGAGTCCGCGTAGGCGGACTTCGTTTGTATAGCCGCGATTTCTAATCGCCACTTTAATATCATTAATATACAAGCCCAATGCCCCACACCCAATCTTGTCTCTAAGGCTACACTAGAAAAGTAAAGAAATGTAAAGAAAGTAAAGCTTACAAACGTGGAAACCATCACATTGGGGCCAAATGGCCCAGCTGTCACACCCCTGTGCATTGGCACCTGGGCTTGGGGTGATAAACTATTTTGGAGTTATGGCGATCGCTACGGCGAAAAAGAAGTGCAAGAAGCTTTTACAGCAGCTTTAGAGGCTGGTGTCACCTTCTTTGATACTGCGGAAATTTACGGCATGGGTCTGTCAGAACAATTACTAGGGCAATTCATCAAACAAGCACAAAAAACAGTGCAAATTGCCACTAAATTTGGCCCTTTACCGTGGCGATTTACAGGACAATCCGTCTCTGATGCCTTAACAGACAGTCTCAAACGCCTACAATTAGAGCGAGTAGAACTGTATCAAGTGCATTGGCCGTTCACTTTCTTATTAAGTCAAGAAACGCTGATGAATGCCCTCGCCGATGAAGTGAAGCGGGGTAGAATCGGCGCAGTCGGTGTGAGTAATTACTCAGCAGCCCAAATGCGAGAAGCGCACCAAATATTAGCAGCCCGTGGAGTACCTTTAGCAGTTAACCAAGTACGCTACTCTTTGCTAACTCGCCAAGTTGAAAGTGAGGGCATTATCCAAACTGCCCGTGAATTAGGTGTAACAATTTTAGCTTACAGCCCTTTAGCTCAAGGATTGCTCACAGGCAAATACAGCCCTGAAAGCGCTGAAACACCAAGCGGTGCTAGAAAGATAGACCCACGTTTTAACAAAGAAGGGTTGCAAAAAATAGCACCAGTAATTTCTTTACTAACCAGCTTAGGGCAAAAATACGATCGCACTCCTGCCCAAGTAGCACTCAACTGGTTAATCGCTCAAGGAAACGTGATACCCATCGCCGGAGTCAAGACAGCCCAACAGGTACGACAGAATGCAGGCGCATTAGGCTGGAGATTGAGCGATGATGAAGTTAAGGAACTAGAAAAAGTTACTCGCCCTTGGCTGTAAGCTAAAACATATCTAACTTGCATAATCACTCGTGGTGGTTGTCCTTTGTCATTAGTCCAAAGTCCTTTGTAAATACTTTTGACTAATGACTAATGACTATTGAATAATGACAGTATTTACCACTGATTGTGCAACTTAGACGCACATAAGCTTAGTACTTTTTACTCCCCTGCTCCCTCTGCTCCCCTGCTCCCCTGCTCCCCTGCTCCCCTGCTCCCTCTGCTCCCCTGCTCCCCTGCTCCCCTGCTCCCCTGCTCCCTCTGCTCCCCTGCTCCCCTGCTCCCCTGCTCCCCTGCTCCCCTGCTCCCCTGCTCCCCTGCTCCCTAAACGGTAATCTTCAGGTGGGAAAGGAGTAATTATTCAAATACCGGGGGCCACAGTTCTGATACTGTGAGTTCCCAACCTGGTAGTAATTCTGGTAATGTCAATTTGTCGTTATTTTGTAAAACAACTGGTTCACTATTAAGTCGGTAGACTGTTAACGTCAATTTGTCAGGGTCAATCAGAATACCAACCGTAGTTCCAAGTTCTAGAAATAGCTGTATTTTTTCTACTAGTGGTTTAATGCGGTCGGACTTAGATTTTATCTCTACCATTAAGTCAGGTACAAGCTCCACAAAATCACGCTGGCTCTTTTTCAGTCTATCAGCACGCACAAAAGACACATCAGGAGCGCGGAGATTTCCTTGTTCGCTATCAGCTTCTTTGCCGTTCTCAGCTTCTAATACAGGCAGAATAAAACCAGCACTAGAACCAGTAACTCGTCCTAACTTTCGTGGACGTACCCAGTTGCCAAGTAATCTGATTAACTCAGCACCTATTTCTTCTGATTCATAGTCGGATGGGCCCATAACAACTATATTCCCATCTACCAGTTCCATCTGCCATTCTGGATGCTCTGCTTGTAAATGCTCTAAGTCTGTAATGGTGAACATAAGACCACTGAAAATACATCTGTATCTATGTTCTTAGAAACTTACAAAACAAGTCATTAAAGTCATTAGTCTTTTATGCTTAATTTTTCACTAATGACTAATGACTAATGCCTCTTGACTTACGAAGCTGACTCTTTAGCTGTAGGTGAACTCAACTTATGATTCACAGGTGAAACTGAATCACGACGGCTTGTCCGCAGTTTGGGCTTGGGAGTACCACGTGTTTCATCGTCCCCAATGCTGCTATCTGATTTTACCCAACTAGAACGGGTTCTTTCGCCAGAAGAATCGCGGCGCTTGTTGATTTTGGGTTTGGGAAGGGGACTTTCCTCTTGGGGAATCTCTACATCTGATTGCAACCAAGCCGGACGAGTTTGATCGTAAGCGATTTGCAATGCCGCAGCCGCGATCGCTTGAGCATCGTATTTTTCAATGAGTTCGCTGACTATCGGCAAGAATGAAGCTAGACGTTCGCCTGTCAAGGCTTCTCCCACTTGTTCTTGCAATTTATTGATGTGCCGCGCTTCAATTTGTGCCCTTGTGGGAATCGACAGCAGTTGCCAATTTTGGCGGTTATGCCGTTCAAATACTTGCTGTTTGCGCCGTTCAAAGGGCTGTACTAAAGAAATTGCGGTTCCTTCTTTGCCGGCTCTACCAGTACGACCAATACGATGGAGGTATGTTTCTACACTATCAGGTAAGTCGTAGTTGATTACATGGGATAGTTGGTCAACATCTAACCCGCGTGCGGCAATATCAGTGGCTACTACCCAGCGCACTTGACGATTGCGGAATCGGCTTAATAACCGTTCCCGCGCTTGTTGGGACAAGTCGCCGTGGTATTCATCCACACTGTGTCCGGCAGCTTGCAGTTGACTGGTGAGTTCTGCGGCTGTCCGTCTGGTACGCACAAAGATTAAAGCTGTTTCTGGATCTTCCATTTCCAGAATCGGCTGTAAAGCTTTGGCTTTTGTCCACTGGCGGGGGATGAGATAAGCCACCTGATTGATTTTATTGGGTGCAGCTTTTGGTTGTTCAACTGTGACTGTCGCCGGCGATCGCAAAAATTTGTTTACCAACATGCGAATCGATGGCGGCATTGTGGCTGAAAATAAAGCTGTCTGGCGGTCTTGGGGGGCTTGGGAGAGGATTTTCACCACGTCGTCGATAAAGCCCATGCTCAACATTTCATCAGCTTCATCCAACACAAACCACTTTACTTGGTCGAGTTTCAAACAACCCCTGTCGAGTAAATCTATCACTCGTCCTGGGGTGCCCACGACCATGTGAACGCCACGTTTGAGTTGTAAAATTTGGCGGTCAATTGATTGACCACCATAGATTGCTAACACGCGCAATCCATCATTACCCATAAATTGGGCTACGGCATCGTGAACTTGAATTGCTAACTCACGGGTTGGTGTTAAAACCAGGGCTTGCACTGCTTTGGTGTGAACATCTAGCCGCTCTAAAATTGGCAGCGTAAATGCTGCTGTTTTACCTGTTCCTGTCTGGGATTGACCCACCACATCCCTACCTGCTAGCAGTTGGGGAATGGCTTGGACTTGAATATTTGTAGGTGCGGTAAAGCCAATTTTTTCTAATAGCTCAACACGTTCTTGTGAAATGCCTAATTCTTGAAACGAAAGATTCATCAAATCTCCTAGGTTTAATTTTGCTTTTTGATTGAGTCATTTGATAAAAGACAAATGACAACTTAGTTATCGACAACTTGACCGTAAAGGTCGTATGTATCGGCACTATGGATCGCTACTGGTACGATGGTTCCGAGCTTCACCACACCTTCGACATAGACTTGACCATCGACTTCTGGGGAAAATCTCGCTGAACGACCAATCAATTTCCCACTTTCAGGATTTTCTTGCTCAATCAGGACATCAACAGTCTTGCCTACTTCCTGCTGATTCTTGCGCCAAGAAATTGGCTGTTGTAGTTCCATCAGTTGATGCCGCCGTTCATCCATCACCGCTTGAGGCAACTGATTGGCTAGTTTATAAGCCGGTGTTCCCTCTTCTGGTGAAAATGTAAACACACCCACATGGTCAAATTCGTGCTGCTGGACAAACTCTAATAAATGGTCAAAGTGTGCTTGAGTTTCTCCGGGGAAGCCAACTATAAATGTTGTCCGTAATACTGCCGAACTTAGCGCTGTTTTGATGCGATGGATAATCTCATTATTCACACGCCCTTGCCAGGGACGGTTCATGGCACGGAGAATATCGGGATGAGAATGTTGTAAGGGCAAATCTAGGTAGGGTAAAACATTAGGTGTTTCTTGAATTGCCGCTATCACATCCGGCGTCAGCCCCGTGGGATATGCGTAGTGCATTCTGATCCAGGGTACATCGACTTTGCCCAAAGCTTGTAGTAATTCGGCTAACTTGGGTTTGCCGTAAATATCCAACCCATAATTGGTAGTGATTTGGGAAATCAGAATGATTTCCTGTACCCCTTCAGTTGCTAATTGCTCGGCTTCAGCAACTATCGATTCAATAGTACGCGATCGCTGGTTTCCCCGCAGGTAGGGAATAATACAAAATGCACAACGATAATCACAACCTTCTGCAACCCGCAGGTAGGCAACTCCTTCAGTTGTAGTGCGGTAGCGCGGTGTAGTTTCGTCGGCTATGTAGGTGGGTTCTAAACTCACCTGTTTAACCCGCTCTCCAAGTTCTACCCGCTCAATTACATTTACAATTTTGTGATAATCGCCTGTCCCAACTAAGGCCACAGCTTCCGGTAATTCCTCCAACAATTGATCTTGGAAGTGCTGGGCCATACAGCCTGTGATCACGATTTTTTTATTCGTTTCTGCCAGTTCTACCAAAGTTCTGACAGATTCTTCCCTTGCTGCTTCAATAAAACTACATGTATTGACTATTACGTAGTCTGCTAACTCTTCATTTGTATCTACATTGTAACCTGCTTCTACGAGCAGTCCTAACATATGTTCTGTATCAATTCGATTTTTCTCGCAGCCCAAGTGAGAGATTGCAATTGTTGGCTTTTCACCCATATTTTGAAAAATTTTCAGGTTTTTTCTTGTAGTTAAACACAAAGAGCAAAGTTGTAGCCCTTTGTGAACAACACCCTTCTAATTACGGCGCTAAGCATGATTTTTCCACTCTTAGCAGCGGCAGACTTAGACCATTGACGATTTAAGGTCATGTTATGATATTTCTACTATTAGTCTGTTTCCCAGGGTTAAATTAAGTGTCTATGAGTACATTTGACACTTGTAATGTTTTTTAACAAATCACCTTTTGGTATTTTACATTACCAAGAGCGTGTGCGTTGTAAATTTACCCATCGGGAAGCCGCCCAAAGGGCTTGTTGTGAGAAGTCGCTACCCTCAGGGAAATCGCGCTCGCGACTACGCCGAAATTAGCAGTAATGCTACCCTTAAGTTTGGGCTTGGCCGACGACAATGCGCGGGCGAGATGCCTAAACGACGGGAAGCTGCCTCGCGTCTTGTGAGTGGCAAACTCCTCTTGTAGCCAAGTTTTATCTTAACATATCTTATGAGAGGTTTTGTGCCAAATTCCATCTGAAGGCAGAGGCAGGAAACCGAACAGCATCAAACGCATTTCACAAGCTAGTTAAGAGTCAAGGGTCAATAGTCAATAGTCAATAGTCAATAGTTAACAGTCAAAAACTGTTGATATGTGGACTTTTGACTCTGGATTTTTGATTTTGGACTTTGCAAAGCAGATTAAAGACGTGGACTTATATCAGATCTTTAAAACTCGATCACCGATTATTGGCGTGGTTCACCTACTGCCACTGCCCACCTCGCCCCGCTGGGGAGGTAGCTTGAAAGCGGTAATTGACCGCGCCGAACAAGAAGCAACAGCCCTAGCAAGTGGCGGCGTTGACGGCATTATTGTAGAAAATTTTTTTGATGCGCCGTTTACCAAAAATCAGGTAGATCCAGCAGTTGTGAGTGCCATGACTGTAGTGGTGCAAAAGATACAGAATTTGGTGACATTGCCCATAGGCTTGAACGTTTTGCGGAACGATGCCAAAAGCGCAATGGCGATCGCCAACTGTGTGCAAGCACAATTTATCCGCGTTAACGTCCTGACAGGTGTAATGGCAACCGACCAAGGATTAATCGAGGGAGAAGCGCATCAATTACTCCGCTATCGGCGGGAATTAGGCTGCAATGTCAAAATTTTAGCTGACGTGTTGGTAAAACACGCCCGCCCTTTGAGTTCTCCAAATCTCACAGTTGCCGTGAAAGACACAATTGAAAGAGGTTTGGCAGACGCAGTAATTTTGTCTGGTTGGGCTACAGGTAGTCCCCCCAATCTAGAAGATTTAGAACTAGCTTGTGGTGCAGCAAATGGCACACCAGTATTTATTGGTAGTGGAGCCGATTGGGAGAACATTGGTACACTGATGCAGGCAGCAGATGGTGTGATTGTTTCTAGTTCGCTCAAACGCCAAGGTCGGATCGAGCAACCAATTGATCCAATTCGCGTCAGTCAATTTGTAGAAGCTGCACATCGTAGTTGGAACTCCAAAAGTGAAAACACATCAACACCACAAGTGAAGCTACATTCTTAGGTACTGGGGACTGGGGACTGGGTACTGGGTACTGGTTAGTGGCAAAGAGATTAGATACTGGGGACTGGAGGGTGAGTACTAGCAAAGAGGTATAGTTATAAATTCTTGCAATTCCCAATCCCCATTACCCCTAATCCCCAACGCCACCTGCACTCAACGAGGGAACCTCCGCAACGCAGGCGGGGGCCCCAAGTTCCCCAATCCCCAATCCCTAATCCCCAATCCCCAATCCCCAATCCCCAATCCCTAATCCCCAATCCTATGATTCGCCGCCGTTCTACTCCTTGGATTCATAAATGGTCGCGTCCATTGATTGCCGCGATCGCCGGACTTGGTGCCCTGACGACAGGTTATCTCACCATCGAAAAGCTAACAGGAGGCAGTGCAGCTTGTGTGGCACAGGCTGGTGTCAAAGGCTGTAATGATGTGCTTTCGAGTCCTTGGGCAACAGTTTTAGGCCAGCCATTAGCTTTATTTGGTTTATTGGCATACACCAGTATGGCAATATTTGCTTTAGCTCCCTTGGTATTGAAAGCAGGAGATAACAATAGTCGCAAACAACTGGAAAACACGACATGGTGGTTGTTGCTAGTGGGAGCGATCGCCATGTCTGTTTTCAGTGGCTATCTAATGTATTTGCTGGCATTCCAAATTAAAGCTTTGTGTCCTTACTGTATTGGTTCAGCTTTATTTTCCCTGAGTCTTTTAGTACTAACGATTATTGGTCGTGATTGGGAAGATCTTGGACAAATCTTTTTTACTGTCATTATTGTAGGGATGGTAACGCTGATTGGCACTTTAGGTGTATACTCCGGCGTTAATTCACTATCTGGAGCAACCCCTGGACAGCCACAGAAAATTGCTTTTAATTCCAACGAAGAACCTAAACCAGGAGTTGGTTGGGAAATTACCACTACTTCTGGTGAAGCAGAAATAGCTCTAGCACGACACTTGAAAAAAATAGGTGCCAAAGAATATATTGCTTGGTGGTGTCCTCACTGTCACGAACAAAAGTTACTTTTTGGTAAAGAAGCTTACAGTGAAATCGAGCATATAGATTGCGTTTCTGCTGACAACCCACGCCTTCAAAAAGATATTTGTAAAGCAGCAGTAGTTGAAAGTTATCCTACTTGGATCATTAATGGGAAACGCTATAGTGGGGTGCAAAGCCTAGCAGAATTGGCAAAAATTTCTGGTTACACGGGTTCAACTAACTTTAAGTATTTTCAATAATTTCACGGTTTGGTGAAGTAGTTGTTTCGAGCAATGACCATTCGTGGTTAACTCCTCTTAAAGAATCTCCGAGTCGCAAGAAACAAGAGTGTCAACGAGTATGTTTTTGACAATTTAACTTTCGCACCAAAAAAGTCAACTGGTTAAATGCAGCAATTGTATTCCAGCTGACTTTTTTGTTTGGTGAAATATTTAAGACTTACGCAACACTACACCATATAGCGGCAATTCATGAACGGTAAATTAGGAATTTCTACTACAATGTGTATTTTGCATAATTCATATTCCATTCTGAAGACATGTAAGAGAGTTTGCAGCAAACGTTTATATACACTTATTCAAAAATAAAATTTGTCAATTCTGAGTTGCCGTAAATATACTTTTGTTATTAAGGAATAATATTGATACTGAAATCGCCATAATAAAAGTGACAATTACAGTTATCCTTTGGTGAGATCATGAGTCGTCATGAATCATCGTCTAGAGTAACCTAAACCAATTGAAAAGATTCTCAAAAAGTCATTATAATTGTTGCTTGAGCTATATTTGCCAAGTAGTCAATAGCTATAGGAAATAAAGAATATTTCTCCCCACTAGGTAATGGGAATGAGTCAGCAGCTAGGCAAGCCTCTTGTGAAGTTAAGGTTGGGACTGAAACAACCGCTTGGTAGAGGATATAGAGAATTGATTACTGCCTTTAGTGTTGCAGTCTGCATCTTGCTTATACGCTCTGTAGGATTATTGCAATCCTTAGAGTTAGCAGTATTAGATCAATTTTTTCGCTTACGTCCAAACGAACAGCCAGATAATCGCATTACGATCATAGCGATTGATGAGGCTTCTTTACGCCAAGTCGGTTCTTGGCCGATTCCAGATGGCGATATTGCTAGGCTATTACAAAAATTAAACGTTCACAAACCTCGGGCTATTGGTTTAGATATCTACCGAGATTTAATAGTGCCTAGTAATAACTTGACAGCCAAGCCTGGTAATAAAGAACTGCTAAATGCTTATAAAGCAATGCCTAATTTGATTGGTATTCAACTGTTAGCAAATAACAAAAATAAAAATGGGCAAAACAAAAACAGTGGTGTTTTACCTCCACTAGGGCTAAATCAAAATCAGGTAGGTTTTAATAATGTAGTATATGACCCTGATGGCAAAATACGTCGTAGCTTATTGTATTGGCATATTGATCAAAAAGAACACCAAAGTTTTGCCTTGAAGCTAGCTTTGTTGTATTTAAAATCAGAGGGGATTACACCCCAAAAAGCATCCGATAATCCTCATGATTTGCAGTTGGGTAAAGCGGTATTTACTCGCTTTCGAGCAAATGATGGTGCTTATATCGGAGCTGATGACGGAGGCTACCAAATTTTGTCAAACTTTCCTAAACCAGGTTGTCAGAGTAGTGGTTCTGTAAAATATTGTGGTTATCGACAGGTAACCATGAGCGATGTGCTAAATAACAAAGTACCAGCAAATTGGATACGCGATCGCATTGTACTTATTGGTTCCACCGCTCCCAGTCTCCAGGATTTTGTGTTTATCCCCCAATCCAGTAGTTTGATGGGTACAGCAAAGCCTGTTGCTGGTATTGAACTGCAAGCTTATTTCATCAGTGAATTAATTTTAGCAGCCATCGACAATCGACCTTTATTAAAGGCATGGTCGGAACCATGCGAATACTTGTGGATTTTTAGCTGGTCTTACATGGGGGCTTTAATAACATGGCGAATACAACGCCCAAAACATAGCATCCTTGGTATTTTGCTTTCTTGCTTGGTGTTAATACCGGGTGCCTATCTGGCTTTTTTGTATGGTTGGTGGATACCAATAATTCCTTCACTGCTAACCTTTGGCATATCTGTTATTTGGATGATTTTGCATATTGCTCATATCCAAGAAGAGTTGAAACGTTCCAAAGAGTTTTTACACCAAGTAATTGATACAATTGCAGACCCAATTTTTGTAAAAAATCAAAAACATCAATGGATTGTTTTAAATAAAGCCTATTGTCGATTTATTGGTTATCCTGATAATTTGTTAATTGAAAAATCAGACTATGACGTTTTTCCTAAACATGAAGCTGATATCTTTAGAAAACAAGATGAGCTTGTTTTTCTGACTCAGCAACCTCATGAAAACGAAGAACAATTTACTGATGCTAATGGTAAAATTCATTTAATTGCCACTAAGCGATCGCTCCACAAAGACGCTGCTGGTAATGTGTTTTTAGTTGGAGTAATTCGAGATATTACTGAGCGCAAACAGCAGGAAGAAAAACTCAGACGTACTGCTGCCGAATTATCCCGCTCTAACAATGAATTGAAACGTCAAGAAGACCATTTACGTTTTCTGGCTTATCACGACCCCCTCACAGGTTTATCTAATCGGAAATTTTTTGCAGAACAACTTTACCAATCCTTAGATTGGGCGGAAAACAATAATATGTTCCTTGGACTGCTGTTTATTGACCTGGATGGCTTTAAGCGAATTAATGATACCCTCGGACATGAGATAGGCGATCGCGTACTAGTAACCATCGCTCAGCGACTCAGCAACTCTTTACGTGGTAGTGATACTGTTTCTCGCTTGGGTGGCGATGAATTTACTGTAATTTTACGAGCAATTCCTAACGCCCAAGTGGCTGCTAAAGTAGCTGAAAAAATTTTAGGATGCATCACCGAGTCAATTGTTTTGGATGAATATACCATTAGAATTTCTGCAAGTATTGGTATCAGTATTTATCCGCTTAACGGTCAAAACATTGAGACATTGATTAAACAAGCTGATACCGCTATGTACCGTGCTAAGCACCTCGGTAAAAACCGTTATGAGTTTGCTTAGGAAACTTCAAGAAATAAATTATTCTGGTTGGCTGATGGCTGATGACGGTTAACCGTACAAATGACTGATGACAAATGACCAAGGACAACCAAAGCGATCGCCTCACCTCACACCACTCAATTACAATAGAAATAGATTTGTTGAGATTTGTATAGTTAGGGGTTAAGCTGTCATGGCTCCCGCCGTTTTAATTGAAAATCTGCAAAAGCGCTACGGCACGGTGGTCGCCGTCCTAGATGTATCGTTTCAGGTAGAACCCGGAGAAATCTTTGGTTTACTTGGCCCTAACGGTGCAGGCAAAACTACCACTCTGCGTGCGTTGTGTACCCTGACTACACCGGATGCTGGCAGAATCGAAGTATCTGGTATTTCCGTGTTAGATAATCCTAAACTGGCAAGACAACGCCTAGGCTATGTCGCTCAGGAAGTCGCCATAGATAAGGTACTAACTGGACGAGAATTGCTGCAATTGCAAGCTGCACTCTATCATATCCCTGGCGCATTAGCTAAACAGCGAATTGACACAGTATTAGATTTACTCGGTTTACAAGAATACGCCAATAAAAAAACCGGAACCTACTCTGGCGGTTTACGCAAGCGCCTTGACTTGGCGGCTGGATTACTCCATGCACCGGATGTTTTGGTGTTGGATGAACCAACTGTAGGACTTGACATAGAAAGTCGTTTTGTGGTATGGAATTTCCTGCGTCAGTTACGGGCTTGTGGAACAACGGTACTGATTACCAGCCATTATTTAGAAGAAATTGACGCTTTAGCCGATCGCGTGGCCATTATCGATCGCGGTGTTGTGATCGCATCTGGAACACCTTCCCAGTTAAAAGATCAAGTAGGGGGCGATCGCATCACATTACGAATTCAGGAGTTTTCCCCCATTGAAGAAGCCGAAAAAGCCAAAAACCTCCTACAAGCACTGCCATTTGTGCAAGAAGTGATCATCAACAGCGCTCAAGGTAATTCCCTCAACTTGGTAGTGACACCCCAAAATGATGCCTTGGTTACCATCCAGCAAGCGCTGAATGCCGCTAGCTTGCCCATCTTTGGCATTGCCCAATCTCGTCCTAGTCTAGATGACGTATACCTCGCCGCCACAGGACGCACCTTATTGGATGCAGAAATCGCAGCAGTTGCCAATCGTGATCCCAAAGCGGAAAAGAAGCAAAATATGAGATGAGGGGAATGGGGACTGGGTATTGGGGACTGGGGTCTGGGAAAGAATTTTTTTAATCCTAATCTTGAATACCTAATACTCAATCCCCAATCCCTAGTACCCAATCCCTAGTACCCAATCCCTATTCCTATGAGTGTTACTCCTAAATCTGATATAAAATGGCAGCCTGCAACATCACCCCAAGTAAATGCTGATGCTGCTGACAATTTTTTTGGTGAATTGGTACAAGAGACGTTGGCTTTGACTCGTCGCTTATTTATTCAGTTGCAACGCCGCCCCTCAACTTTAGTTGCAGGAATCATTCAACCTGTAATGTGGTTGGTGCTATTTGGCGCTTTATTTCAAAATGCCCCCAAGGGTTTGTTTGGTAGTACGACAAATTACGGTCAGTTTTTGGCTGCGGGTGTAATTGTATTTACAGCCTTTGCTGGGGCGTTGAATGCCGGTTTGCCTGTAATGTTTGACCGAGAGTTCGGCTTTTTGAATCGGTTGCTAGTAGCACCTTTAGCATCAAGGTTTTCAATTGTCTTTGCATCGGCAATCTTCATTATCAGCCAAAGTCTGTTGCAAGCAGCCGTGATTGTTGGAGCAGCAGCGTTTTTAGGCGCTGGGCTACCAGATGCAGCTGGCTTAGGTGCGATCGCCTTGATTGTCTTTCTCCTGGCTTTGGGTGTGACTGCTATCTCCCTCGGTTTAGCTTTTGCCTTACCTGGACACATTGAACTAATCGCAGTAATTTTTGTCACTAACTTGCCGTTATTGTTTGCTAGTACTGCTTTGGCACCTTTATCCTTTATGCCCAAGTGGTTGCAGGTGATAGCTACCCTCAATCCTCTCAGCTACGCCATTGAGCCAATTCGTTATCTCTATCTCCACAACAATTGGGGACTGAGTAGTGTAGTCATGCAAGCTCCTTGGGGTAATGTTACATTTGGTGGAGCATTGCTGGTGTTGTTTGGCTTTGCTATTGTCGCTTTGCTGAGCATTCAACCCCAATTGCGGCGGACTCTTGCTTAAAATCAAAGCATGATTTCGGTAGGGCAGTTCAAGACATAAAAACAACGGCTTAAAGTTGTTAACTGCTGACTGATGACTGTTAACTGTCAACAGTCAGCAAAGAACAAATAGAATGGGTTATTTTTTATTTGTCAGTCCCTTAGAGTAATTTAAGAGTCATTTTCAATGAAAAAACCATTTTTCCCAGTTACCAAACTCTTGGTGGCTACTGTAGCAGGAATTTCTGTTACTTCCTTGCTCATAGCTAAACCTAGCTTGGCTCAAGTCAACCAAACGGATACTTTTCCTAGTGATAGTACAACAGACCAAAATACCGACCCGTTCTCCCGCGCGAACTCAGATAATTTCAGCATGTTTGACCTGATTCATCGGGCAAAATTCGGTAATCTCAACTGGAATTCTGACGAACAAAACCAACAACTAGACTCAGCAGCAGCAGCCTTTAAAGCAAGGCAACAAAGACTATTACAAGGTGAACAGCAGCAAGGGCAAGTAGTTCCAGGTTCACCAACGATTACATCTCCAGTGATTACACCTGGAAGTGCTACACCGTAAGTGCTGACACTGCCCTTAGAAAAAACTGAATCTTCAGATCCCCGACTTCTTGAAGAAGTCGGGGATCTCGCGGTTATCAAAATTAATGCAATGAAACACTAGCTCCTCACCAAAATAGTGTTGAGGAGCCAATGGCGTAGTCAGGCAGTTTCAGTATTTTCCTACTCAGAATTTAGCGCGATCGCTACAAGTCAGAGTGGCGGTACTCTTTCGGTCAACCCGCAGAGTATCCGCAACTCTCAACTTCAGTAAATTTCCTTACAAACCAAGTTGCTTTAAAACATCCCCAGCGTGGCTAGCCGTGTTGACACTAGCGTCAACATGAATAATTTTGCCATTGGGGTCAATTACATAAGTGACACGCTTGGCATAACCACCACCATCAACATCGTAAGTGCTGATTAGGGTTTTATTGGTGTCAGCTAACAAAGGGAAATTCAAATTATATTTTTGAGTGAATGCCTGATGGGAAGCTTCATCATCGGCACTGACTCCCAAGATTACGATATCTTTACCTTGATATTCTTCTTGGGCATCCCGGAAGCTACAAGCTTGTTTGGTACAGCCTGGAGTGTCATCTTTGGGATAAAAATACAGAACAACTGTCTTCCCAGCAAAATCAGATAACGAGACGGTGTTGCCGTGAGTATCTTTGACGGTAAATGCAGGTGCATCCGTACCAACTGCTAGAGGCATAATGAACCTTTCCTGTTTCAGATTGTTGATGACAAAGAAGGCAGAAGATTGACTCTCACCGGACTAAAGTCACGGTGATTCAAACTGTTGTTCCGAATGAGGCTAAAGCCATCATTTTCCACAGTTATCTTTCAAGGGATTAACCCTGTGGGACAGTCAAAAGTCCCCTACCGTACTTGGCTAAACGCTCCGTGGTTTAGCTGTGACGTTACCTATTTTTCTTTTGCCTTTCGGAGTCCACATATTTCACAATTTAAGAACGCTCCCAATCCTGCTATTATTTGCCAGTGGTATAGGCGACGATTAACACGGCTGACTTACTGTGCGGGAGTTTCACCCCTACTAGAATTGTTCAACGCGCTGCGGTTATTCCTACTCGTGTTTCTCTAATTTTACCACACACTGGTAGCTTAAAAGCCACCAAATAGTTTTCATCCCTGGACTGAAGTCACAGGGTTTTCAACATATCCCTTATAAAGGATGTAGATGACCCTTGGGCGGCTTCCCGTTCACCGTCAGGCGTTCAAAGAAGGGTAGGGCAGGATGAAATACAGGTTAATACACCAGTCGCTTGGATTGTGGGTTTGAAGCGGTTAACCTTTCCGTAGCCTTACCTCTGAAACTGACGTATGGGCTTTACTTCATCCTTCATACTTCATACTTTAGTTGACTCTGAGATTTTACAATAATTCACAATGTTTAAATGATTTACTAAAGAATCAGTCTAAATACCTGTATCCGGAAAAGCTTGCTTAATTAGGATATTTTATGCTTAAGCGTAACTAAGCTTTTATGCATATAATGTTGAAGATTATGCTTTGTGCTTGATGGCTAATGACGTTCAGAACCCGTAACTATGCAATTTAGAGGCGCAATAGCTTATTTTGAAATTAATCTTTACTAAAACAATGCCCAAAATAGAAAATGCCAACTGCTAACTTTGAAAACTCGAAAATGTTGTCTTATTCCCCTAGTACAGTAGCAAGGGCAGAGCGATCGCTTGTTTGTTCTCCTTTCAATCTGGGATTATTTGAGGCGATGCGTCACCAGAGTGTGTCATTAAATGCGATCGCTACAGTTAATGGTGTCCAGCATGGCTACACTAAACGTCCTTTGTCAGAATTAGCTTGCTATAACGGTTTAGATTGGCTGATCCAAGTCGGTGTTTTGCGGCGAGAAGTCGATGGTCAAGGAATTACAGATAGTTTTCGCCTGACTCCTCTAGGTCATCGGTTGGTGGGACAATATCAGGGAAAAAATTGGCCTGCTGCTTCATGGAGCGATCGCCTATACAATGCAGTGATTCGTTGGTTAAGATTACCTTTCTAGAATAAAACACTCAAGAGTTAGGATTAGGCAGTCAAAGGGAACAATAATATACGGAAGCAGCAAATCCCCTTTATCAAATCTTTAACATCCGAATTTATCAGGGAGATGAGGGGGATGAGGGGGATGAGGGGGATGAGGGGGATGAGGGGGATGAGGGAGAATGTTTATTTGCTTGTTCATGTCCCCTGCACCCCTGCACCCCTGCACCCCTGCACCCCTGCACCCCTGCACCCCTGCACCCCTGCTGTTTAACGAACAAATTGCCATATTATTGTTAATCTCCAAGTTTCACCCCTTATTTGGAAAAACTGATAGTGACTATGAAATCAATTATGGTAGTGGGGACAACATCCCATGCTGGGAAATCACTGATAACTACAGCTATTTGTCGGATTTTGTCCCGACGTGGTTGGCGAGTGGCTCCCTTTAAAGGTCAAAATATGGCTTTAAATGCTTATGTCACTGCCAGTGGGGGAGAAATTGGCTATGCTCAAGCAGTACAAGCTTGGGCCGCAGGAGTTGTACCTTGGGTAGAAATGAATCCGATTTTACTCAAACCCCAAGGGGATATGACTTCCCAGGTAATTATCAAAGGTAGACCCGTAGGCAAAGTCAACGCTGCAGAATACTACGAGCAATATTTTGAACTGGGTTGGCGAACAATTGAAGAATCGTTACAGCACTTAGGTACAGAATTTGATTTAGTAGTTTGTGAAGGTGCCGGTAGTCCGGCTGAGATTAACCTCAAGCACCGCGATTTAACTAATATGCGGGTAGCGAAATATTTAAATGCACCAACTATGTTAGTAGTTGATATTGACCGGGGTGGTGCTTTTGCTCATGTAGTTGGTACTCTGGAGCTACTAGAACCAGAAGAACGCGAACTAATTAAAGGTATCGTAATTAACAAGTTCCGAGGACAGCGATCGCTCTTAGAACCAGGGATAAAATGGTTAGAAGCACGTGTTGGTATCCCTGTTGTTGGTGTTATTCCTTATTTTCAAGAAACCTTTCCAGCAGAAGACTCCCTAGACCTGCTAGACCGTAATTCACACAAAACTCAAGCTGACCTCAACATTGCTGTTATCCGCTTACCGAGAATTGCTAACTTTACCGACTTTGACCCCTTAGAGTCAGAACCTACAGTTTCCGTAAAATATCTCAGTCCGAAGCAAGATTTGGGACATCCTGATGCCGTGATTATCCCAGGCACAAAAACCACAATTGCCGACTTGCTATTGCTGCAAAGAAGTGGTATGGCAGAAGCGATACAACACTATGCTGCTTCTGGTGGCACAGTTTTGGGCATCTGCGGCGGCTTTCAAATGCTGGGGCAAATCATCGCCGATCCAGAGGGGATAGAAGGGCAAGCTGGCAGATTTCAAGGCTTGAATCTCTTACCCCTGAGAACTGTAATTACAGGTCAGAAAATCGCCCGTCAGCGCCAAGTTACCTCCAATTACCCACAAATGGGCTTACCGGTAAATGGCTTTGAAATCCACCAAGGGCGATCGCGTGTAGAACAACAAGGTGATAGCCAAGCATATCAACCGCTATTCGATGATGTTAATTTAGGATTAGTGGATAGCTGTCAATCAGTCTGGGGCAGTTATCTCCACGGGCTTTTTGACAATGGCCCTTGGCGACGTGCTTGGTTAAATCGCCTGCGTCAACAGCGAGGTTTGAAATCCTTGCCCACTGGTGTTGCCAACTACCGAGAACAGCGAGAACAGCTTTTGGATTCCCTCGCTACTGAAGTCGAAAACCATTTAGACTTAACACCCTTTTTGCCCTAGCCAAGTCAATACCACTGTGCAAAAGTCATCAGTTATCAGCACTTCGGCTTACCTCGACTGCGCCCTTACCTCGGCTTCGCTCGGCACAAGTCGGCTACGCGGCAATTGAGCGAAGTCGAAATTCAGGACAAGCTCGGCACAAGTGCGAGAGTACAAGTTATCAGTCAACAATCAAATTTCATGAGTGTTCGCGTCCGCTTTTTACCAGATGATATCACCGTTGATGCCGAAGTGGGAGAAGCCCTGTTAGATGTAGCACAAAGGGCTGGAGTGTTTATTCCCACTGGCTGTCTCATGGGTTCTTGTCACGCTTGCACAGTGGAACTTGAAGATGGTGATATTATCCGCGCTTGTATTTCAGCTGTGCCACCACAACGCGAGAAATTTACTGTAAATCTCTTTAGTGACCCTAATTGGTAATACCAATTTCTATTATCTTTGCCACACATCCATCGATTGTAGGGGCGTACAGCTGTACGCCCCTACAAGGTATCTGTTGCATTCTTTTTCTCGTTAGGATGATCACACCTTATCAGAAATGATGTGCTATTTTTACGTATTATTACGTATGTCATTGTAGTTGATTTTTTGTTATTCTACTCTTAGCTGAGACTTACTCAGCTTGATTGATTATTATAAAGATTAATTCTATTAAGTGAACAAATTAAATAACTGTCAGCTTGGAGCTAGTGCTGGGGGTAGGTAAAAACAAATTGAATAAATTAGGAAGTTAAATGGTTTATTTTGGAAAATGTCCTAACTGCAAAAGTTCAATTAGTTCTGTAGAATTTTGTTCTTTAAAAGCAGAGAGTCATACAACTCATGAGATTGTTGCATACGTATGTCCTAATTGTAAAACTATACTTGGAGTCCAGATTGACCCTACCTCTCTAGCGGATCAAATAATACGAACTTTAAAATCTTAGTCGTAGGGTGTGTTGCCGCGTAGCGCAACGCACCATCACTAATTATCGGTGCGTTAGGACTAACGTCCATAACGCACCCTACTAGCGTGTCTAGACTAAAATGTTGCAATAGATTTTCTTGTGGGGCGGGCTTCTAGCCCGCCATTAGGACGGGCGGGACGCCCATCCTACAAGAGGAAAGTTAATGCACTATTTTAGCCTTGTCGCGCCACTACCATCATATTCAAGCCAATGTAGGGTGCAATTTTTTGACTTGTGGTACACTGTAGTCGTAGGGTGTGTTGCCGCGTAGCGCAACGCACCATCAATAATTATCGGTGCGTTAGGACTAGCGTCCACAACGCACCCTACCATATTAAAGCCAATGTAGGGTGCAATTTTGACTTGTGGTACACTGTAGTTCAGCAACCACAGTGAACCGAACTCGCAAATTATCAATTAATTAGATTTAACCTTTAAAGCGTATTCTCTAAACCTTTCCAAATCAGCTTGAATCGTCGATTCAACCGCCCGTCCTAAAAATAAGTTATCCATGAGTTTGCCGAGAAAACCGGGAATGGCATAGGAAATGCTCATTTTGACGATGCTATTACCCTGGCGATCATAAAAGCGAATGGCTCCCTGATTTGGCAAACCATCAATTGATTCCCACTGAATAATTTGGTTGGGGATAACTTTCAGGATGCGGGATTTCCAGGTAAATTCTAAACCACCTGTCTGAAGTTTCCAAAGAGATATTTCGGGATTATCAGGAGAAATTTTCACTGAATCAATCCATTTCATCCACTGGGGCATTTGCTCCAAGTCAGACCAGAGGCTCCATACTAAGTCTATAGGAGCTTCTACTTCTACCTGTACACTGTGTTCTAGCCAATCTGCCATTCTATTTGGGATTTTAGATTTTAGATTTGGGATTTGGGATTGATAGTAGTATTAACTTTTACTGCTTGACAGTCTCCAAAATCGCCTTTGCTGCACGCCGTCCTGAAATTGTTGCGCCTTCCATGCTGTCGATGTAGTCTTGCTGAGTATAACTACCCGCTAGGAAGAAATTAGGCACTGGTGTCTTTTGGTTGGGACGGTACACATCCATTCCCGGTGCTTCTCGGTAGAGAGACTGAGCCAGTTTCACCACGCTGTACCAAGTCATATTTAGTTCCCGTGATGAGGGAAACAGTTCATGCACTTGCTTGAGGACATGTTGAGCGATCGCTTCATTACTTTGTTTAATAAACGGATCTCCCGGTGTCAGCACTAACTGTAATAAAGAACCTTGTCCTGAGCGATAATAATCGCTAGGGCTTGTCAAAGCTAAATCCGCAAAACAAGAAAAGTCCGCATCGGCAGTATACAACAAATTATCTATCCCTACCGCATGATTTAGCTGCTTGCGTTTTTCTTGATCTTGCAGTTCCGTCACCCAACCATCGAATCGCAGTTGCACTGTGGCGACTGGCACTGCCTCCAGATGGTAAATGTTATCAAATTCTGACCACTTACGCCACTCTTGGGGTAAAACGCGCTGAATTCCTGGCACATCGCAGGCACAGACGTAAGCATCAGCAGTGATAATTTCTGCTGTGTCACCTTGAGCGACTACGATACCAGTTACACGGGTTTGTTCGTTTGATGTAAACTGAATTTCCCGCACTTGCCGACGAGTGTAAATTTTAACGCCTCTAGCTTCCAAATATTGCAATATCGGCTTATGCAGGTACTCATCAGGAGAACCTTCCAGCATCCGCAGTATGGAAGCTTCAGTTCTGACTGCAAAAAACTGAAAAATTGTCAACATACAACGGGCAGAAATATTTTCGCAATCAATAAATCCCAAGGCATAAGCAATGGGATTCCACATGCGTTTGATACTACCTTCACTACCACCATGACTGCGAAACCAATCGGCAAAGCTGATTTTATCTAAGTTGCGGATGGTTTTCATCGCCCCGTTAAAGTCTACCAAGCCGCGGACTATGGGGCTAGTACCCAAGGCGATCGCATTTTGCAATTTATCCAGGTTGGAGAGTTGAGAAGTAGTAAAAAATGCTTTTAACCCATTAAAAGGTGCGCCTGTGAAGAAGCGAAAATCTAAAGCACCAGTACGTCCCCCCTTGTTGATAAAAGTGTGGGTATGTTGTTTTAAGCGTAAATTTGATAACGCTCCCACTTTAGTCATTAAGTCAAACAATTCATAATAGCACCCAAAAAATACGTGCAACCCCATTTCAATGTGATTGCCATCTCCATCAATCCAACTGCCGACTTTACCACCAACAAATGGACGGGACTCAAAAATCTGGACTTCACAACCAGCATCAGCTAAATCTACAGCGGTTGCTAACCCAGCCAGTCCCGCACCCACAATTGCAACACGCATTCCGTCTTTCCTTTTCAGTTTCTTTACAGATTGTAACTGGGTTAGTGTCGGAATTTGCTACTTCATATCCAGCCCACCAGTATGTAGATGCACATTAATGCAGTACCTTTTAGTAAGGAATTTGCTTTTTAATCCCGATGATTGGATGGGCTAATTACTTATGCAATTGTATTTTCATACACCAACTCTAGCCAATCAAGGGAAACTAAACAAGCATTATCAATATTTGTTGGTTACAAAAACAATGATCTGCAACACGATAAAATACCTCCCTACCTGCTGGCCTACTTATGATCATCTGATGCAAGTAACCCTCTAATCAATTCACGAATCACATCAGTTGCAGGTCTCCCCGTTTGCTGACAATATTTTTCTAGTTTCTCTGCTTCCTGTGCTGCTAAATTGACAGTGATACGTTTTACGGCCCATTTTTTATTAGTCATTATTATGCTATCTGCTGTATGTGAACATCATCGAAAACACAACTAACTGAAGATTAAGACGATAAGATTATCAGAGTTTGTGTCAAGAAACAAGCAATGCTAATAATACTAAAAATGCTTGCTTTGTCAAATTTTTACTCATTTTTCCAGATAATATAAGAACGTGATTACTTTTGTGTCAGGAAAGATAGCCTACTTTCACACTATCAAGACAGCTATCTTCGTAGTGTGTTGATCTTAGCCTGATATTTCAATTTTATAAATTATTTTGAGTTACCTACAGTTAACTAAATAAAAATTTTTCAAATTCTTTTATGAAAATTACTTAAGGGACTGACAAATAAAAAAAACATCCTACTGTTCACAGTCATCAGTCAATAGTCATCAGTCAGCAACTTGAACCGGGATAATTTATTTCTTGGAGTTCCCTAAGCTTCTCTCCAGTCCCAGCTTACTGAACACAGCTATTAGAAATATATTCCACTACAAGACTTGAGGTGTTACGTGAGAGGTGTTCTACTACGGTATCTGTATGTCATGTACAATTACCCTGAAGTACTTACTAACTAGTGACAGCGCTAAAGACGAAAGTAATTTTGCTTTCATTCGACTACTGTCAATTGTGAAAAACTACAGCTAACAAAAAAAATAACGGTTATTTAGTTAAATTTAGCTGATAGTGCAGACTTTTATTCCGATTGAAGTTGGGGCATGAGTTGGAGAGTACCAATACCTAAATCTTTCGGTGAAAGCGATCGCGCCTCAAACAGAGCCATCATATCTCGCGGTTGGGGATTACCACGGCTAGAACCTGTGAGTCCTTTAGCGATGATCAAGCCACAGTAACCCTTAGTATTTTTACACCGCTGATTCCATTTTTTGCGAGCTTCTACATGAATCGGGTCGTCATCCAAAAATTCACCGAACAGAAATAATTCACCATTTTGAGTTTGCAGCAAACCCAAGTCATAGCGATCGTCATCGAAGGGATCAGCACCAGGATTAAAGCAAATTGCTTTCAATCCACCAGCAGCCTCAATATTGGCAATTACAGTTTTCGCCTTGGGGCGCGAAGTTTGAATTAAAATGACTGGCAATCCGTCACCTGCTTGCTTGATTTCACAAACTTGATGATGTGTCACTCCTTGACGCAGATACTCCAGCATTTCCCAAGATACTACTCCTAAACTGAGGAAAGAGTCTTCCGGGATCAAGTCATCTCGCAAAGAACGGAACGTTGGCGAGATTTCCTCTCCAGATTCTGAATCTTCCACACCAAAGCCAGCCATTTCTTCTAATTCTGCTGCCAATTGCGGCATGGTAGAGACTGTTACAGACGCTGACTTAGTGGCTTCATTGGATTCAGGCAAAGTAATACGATAGCGATGGCTGACGCTGGGGAAACCGTCTTCATAAAGCTGGCGACGGTGATCCCGGATAAAGCGGCTGAGGCTTTCTAAAGCAACAAAAACCACCAGGGCCTCTTCGTCATATAAAACAGACCTGAGTCCTTCCAAAGGGTGGATATTGCCGAAGGTTGGCTCGATTTCCGACAACGGTAAATCTGCTAAATCAATTTCATCATCTTCATCTTCGTCGCTGTCGTCTGCATGTTCAAAGGTGAGAAACAAGCAATCTTGTTTGAGGAAAGCTTCTTCTAAACGCCCTTGTGGTTCATCATCCCTTAAAACTGCGGCTCGAAACTGCTTGAGGGAATCTTCTGAGCGATAAAACAAAATTCCATGTTCCATTCCCAGCATTCCCATCACCGAAGCGTAGATTGTACCAACATCCCACTTATTGATTTCTATGGACAAGATTTGGTGTTCTTCCAAAAATTCCCAAGGCGCTGCTTGCCAAATTGCAAAGGCTTTATCTTGCAAAGCTTGGGCGTACTGTGGGGGTAAATCGGGGATTTGGCTATCGATAATTTCGGCAAAACCACGAAACAGTTCATCAATCAAAGGTAATTCTGGTGCGTAGTCAATAGTAATGTCCAAATCTTGCAGCACCCCCCGCAGATAGAATTGGATCTCGCGGTCTTTGACCACAATTTTTTGGGGTCTGGCGGGTTTAGCCGGACTGTGAGGATGCTCTATTGCTCGCATGAGGGTGCGAACAATTGCTTCGGGGCCCGTGTCTTGTGGTACCATATCCATTCCCCGAACGACGCCTTGTGAACCATCCACCCAAAGAATACATTCACCCTTAGCTTCTGAGTCAGAATGGTGGTGCGATGATGACATTGGACGGCGATCGCCCTCCCATACAGAAGGAATTTGAGGTAGTTTCTTCAACCGACGACTGGTAGAGCGATTAAAACTTGTCATAGACCTAAGTTAATCAAAAGAAGCAATTTTGGCAGTAGAGCTTTGGGAATGGCTAGCCTCGGATGAAATTTGCCTGGCTGCACCTGAAGAGTGGTTGCGACTAAGGCTGAAACTCCGAAAATACCGAACCTCTAAACACACCGAGTCTCTCAATTCTAGAATAAAAATCTTTGGCTGCTTTTAACGGAGTGTTTACAATTTGCCAATTAGCAACGTCAATGTCGTTAGAATAAAGAAAAACCACTAGGACGAGCCAGGGCAATAATATGCCTAAATTAAGATACTTTTAGACTAATTAAGGAGTTCAAACAGCAGATGACACAAGCAACTCAACCTCAACAACGCGGAATTCTGTTGAGCGAAGCAGCTTTACGCCAAGTAAAATCACTGCAAGACAAGCAAGGCATAGATTTATGTTTACGAGTAGGAGTACGGCAAGGTGGCTGCTCTGGCATGTCTTACATGATGGACTTTGAGGATACCAGCAAGATCACCCCCCAGGATGAAGTTTTTGACTATGATGGCTTCAAAATCGTTAGCGATCGCAAAAGCTTACTCTATCTCTATGGCTTGATGCTCGATTATAGCGATGCCATGATTGGCGGCGGCTTCCAATTCACCAACCCCAACGCCGCCCAAACCTGTGGTTGCGGCAAGTCATTTGGGGTATAGTCAAGAGTCAAGAGTCCATAGTCAAAAGTCCAAGGTTTATTGACTGTTGACTGTAGACTATTGACTGTTGACCAATGACTAATGACCAATGACTAACACTATTGAATCCCTGTTTGATACAGGCTTGGAACGTTATAAAGCTGGAGAAGCACCCGAAACTTTAATTCCTGTGTTTAAAGAGGTGTGCGATCGCGCTCCTAAAACGAGTTCTGCTTGGATTTGCTTGTCGTGGTTGTATTTGCTCGACAACAAACCCAACTTGGCTTACAAAGCTGCCACCAAAGCAGTAAAGTTAAATCCACAAGACCCACAAGCTAGAGTTAATCTCGCTGTAGCCATGCTGGAAACAGGACAAAAAGGACTACGAGAACATGTTGATTTTGTCAAGCAATTAATTTTTGTGAACCCAGAATGGCGGGATGAAATAAAAAACAGTATTGAAGATGGTTTAAGCAGAAAACCAGATTGGCAGAGTTTGGCCAAAGTCCAAAGCTGGGTGCTTGAAGAGTAAGGAGTTAGGAAGAGGCAGTGCGTTGGGGAGCCAGCGCCGTGGGCGGGTTTCCCGACAGCCGCGCGACTGGCGTCCGGCTTTGCCGACAGCCGCCCAACTGCCGTTTAAGAGTTAGGAGTGAGTTCTGACTTAGTTGGCAATTAATTTGACAACCCAAACGAAAAAAATATGACAATGCGCGTAAGTCCTAAATGCTTTTATCCATCAAGACAAAATTAAAACTAAGTAAAAACCAAGAAGTAATTATGTGTAAGCACGCAGGCATTGCAAGGTTTACCTATAACTGGGGTTTAGCTACTTGGAATAATTTTTATTCATCTGGATTAAAGCCTAATAAATATATCCTGAAAAAGTTCTTTAACAACCATGTCAAGCCAGAGTTTACATGGATAAAACAAACAGGTATTTGTCAGAAAATAACTCAATACGCCTTCGATAATCTTGGTGATTCTTTCTCTAGATTCTTTAGTGGCAAAGGTGGGTATCCTAACTTTAAAAAGAAGGGACACCACGATTCTTTCACTATTGATGCTGGTGGGAAACCTATTCCTGTTGGCGGGAAATCAATAAAGCTGCCTACGATTGGTTGGGTAAGAACTTACGAAGGTTTACCCCACACTACCTGTAAATCAATCACAATATCACGCACTGCTGATAGTTGGTTTATTGCTTTCGCTTACGAGCAAGAACACGAACCAACTGTTAAACAGCATGAGGTTGTGGGGGTTGATTTAGGGGTCAAGGAACTGGCTACACTTTCTACTGGGATTGTTTTTCCTAACCCCAAGCATTACAAAACTAATCTAGAAAAACTCAAAAGACCATCTAGAAAGTTTGCCAGAAAAAGCCAGGGTTCTAACAACAGATATAAAGCTAAAATTCAACTCGCTAAATATCATGCTAGGGTAGCAAATCTTAGGAAAGACACTCTTCACCAAATCACTACTTTCTTATGCAAAAACCACGCCAAAATAGTAGTAGAAGATTTAAATGTTTTTGGGATGCTATCTAATCATAAATTAGCCCAAGTGATTGCTGATTGAGGTTTCCATGAGTTGAAACGCCAGTTGGAATATAAAGCTAAAAAGTTTGGTTGTGAAATAATCATTGCTGACCGTTGGTTCCCATCAAGTAAAACCTGTTCAAACTGTGGGCATATTCAAGATATGCCCCTAAAACAAAGAACCTACAACTGTGAAAGTTGCGGTCATTCGATGGACAGAGATTTGAACGCAGCAATTAACTTATCGCGTTTAGCTAAAGCGTGAAAGCTTACTGAGGGATAACCGCTCCCATGCTCCCATTGAAGTAAGAAGTAAATGTCTAGACTTGTCTAGGTTTTATATAGCAGGAATTAAAATTAATTCATTACTCCTATTTGCTAACTTTCATGAGAGAAAAACTTTTAAGCTGGCTCAACCTAATTTTAGTTGCTGATGTATTTCTAGTTATATTCGGTTTTGGCTGGTTAGCGATCGCAGCAATTGGTGATGCTGTGGGAGTGAACCTAGGTCTAGACTTGTGGCATCAACTCTGGCAACCTGTATTTAACCCAGCTATTGGCATTCTCATGGGGGGTGCCATTCTCAGCGGTCTAATCAGTTGGGTTTCCCGAAAATTTCTCTCTAGTCAATAGTCATCAGTCATCAGTCAACAACCCCTCAACTTTTGACTATGGACTGTTGACTGTTGAATCTAATTAAGTATTTCTTTCAGTGCTGGCTGTAAATTAGCATATTGGTACTGAAAGCCTGCTGCTAAGGTGCGCTTGGGCAAAACTCGTTGACCTTCTAAAACCACTATTGCTCCATCTCCTAATAGGGCTTCTAGAGCAAAACTAGGAACAGGTAACCAGGAGGGGCGATTCATCACTTGCCCCATAGTTTGGCTTAATTCTGCCATCCGGACAGGGTTTGGTGCAGTAGCATTATATACGCCTTCGATTTCTGGTTTGGTTAAAGCTTGCACAATTAGGTTAACTAAGTCATCTACGTGAATCCAAGAAAACCATTGCCGCCCACTACCAATCGGGCCACCAGCGAAGAGTTTAAAAGGTGTAATCATTTTGCCCAATGCACCACCTAAGCCTAAGACAATCCCAAAACGCAGAATTACCAACCGCACACCGACATCTTTGACCTTTGTGGCTTCTGCTTCCCAGGCTTGGCAGACTTGAGCAAGAAAATCGTTCCCTGGTAAACTGGTTTCATCAAAGCTAGCAGTTTCACTAATACCGTAATAACCAATAGCTGAAGCGTTGACTAAGACAGTTGGTCTAGGATTAGCTTTAGCTATGGCTTCAACTATTTTCTGTGTACCTAACTGACGACTATTGAGGATTTCCTGTTTGTGTTCTGGTGTCCAGCGTTTTTCAGCGATGGGTTCTCCTGCTAAGTTAACTACACCATCACAAAGAGCGATCGCATCTTGCCAAGAACCAGATACAGTCGGTGTATAGGCAACAATTTCTACATTAGGATAAGCGTGAGGTGGAAAAATTTTTTGAGCAAAAGCGGTGTTACGGGTTAACACCAACACCCTATGACCTTCCTTGTGGAGTCGTTCTACCAAACGGCTACCCACAAATCCTGTTGCTCCAGTAATTGCTAATTTCATAATGCACCTCCACCAAACCCTTATTTTAAAGTTTTTTATCAAATTTTCAACTTGTGTTACCTTTCTATTGGGTATTAGTCTTAATAAAAAATTTCCCAGTCCCCAGTCCCAGTCCCCAGTCCCCAGCCCCCAGTCCCCAGTCCCCAGTCCCCAGTCCCCAGTCCCCAGTCCCCAGTCCCCAGTCCCCAGTCCCCAGTCCCCAGTCCCCAGTCCCCAGTCCCCAGTCCCCAGCCCCCAGCCCCCAGCCCCCAGTCCCCAGTCCCCAGTCCCCCGTTTGGTTGTTGAACTTAATGAATCTATAATGACTTAGCGTCCGGATGCTTCGATATTATAGGATGGACGGAGTGTTGCAAGGCGTGGGGCTTTTATGGCTCGCTATACCTGTTCATTTATTCTTTCTATCCCTATTGACCATCTTCAGCCATTAGTTGTAGAGCTTCTACAGGATTGTGATTTGGAAATTCAATACTACACACCCGATTACATTATCGCTCGTGAGATTCCTGGTAATATTTTTTTCTCTAAGTTGGTTAACGCAGAAGTACTAATTGATAAATCAGCAGCTACTGAAACAGAAAGCCGCATGAGCATCGTAATTAAAAACGAGGAATTACCACTCCAAGTTGACAACCATTGCCGACAAATGTTTGAATTCATCAAGCAAACGATTGAGCAAAGTCGCCACTGGCATTTGATTGAAAGTCTTGCCGGATAGTAGTTATTTCTGGTGATAGTCGAAATATTTAGCTAAAACACATCTAAATTGCATACTCACTTCAATTAGAACCGCAGGAGTCCCCCACTGTACCGCGAGGGTACTCCCGATGCGCGTCAGTGGTGGGAGGAATGCGGGTGAATGCAAAGCTATACCCGTGAGCCGATTCCGACCGCAGGGAGGATAGGCGAGGGGGTATGCGACAAGCTCTCAATAGATTTTCGCTTCCCAGCAATATCTCAATACATGAGATACAATGTTCTTATGAAGCAAGTCCTGACAGTATCCTGCAAGCTCCAAGCCACTCCCGAACAGTCCGCCAAAATTGACAGAACTCTTCGGGCGTTTGCTGATGCTTGTGAATACACGAACCAGACTGTACCACCAACTCTGACTAATGAGTTGGCGATACAGTCTTTGGTTTATCACGATGTCAGGGCTAGATTTGGTTTGTCCGCTCAGTTGGCGATCCACGCTATCAGGCGGGTTTCTGGTAACAGAAAGACTGCGAACAAAGATGGCTTGCCAGTGAAGAAATTTGCCACCACCAGTGCAACCTATGATGTCCGTAGTTTCTCCTTTAGAGAAAAGGACTGGACGGTAAGCTTGACGACCGTGGATGGTAGAGAACGATTCCCGTTGGCGATTGGTAATTACCAACTTGGGTTGCTGAAAGGACAAAACCCCAAAACAGCTACTTTGTGCAAGCGCAAAGATAGTACTTACTACCTGAATATTCAGCTTGAATCTACACCACCAGAACCGGAGAAAACCACTAAGGTTTTGGGCTGCGATCTGGGTAGAACCGACATTGTTGTTACCTCCGAAGGAGACAAATTTAGCGCTAAAGAAATTACCGCAGCTAGAAATCATTACGCCAAATTGAGAGCAAATATCCAACAAAAAGCTACGAGAGGCACACGCAGTACTCGACGCAGATGTCGAGCATTGCTGAAACGGTTGCCTGGCAAGGAGAAACGCTTTCAGGAATTGGTAAATCACACCATCAGTCACAGGCTGGTAACTAGGGCAAAAGCCAATAACCAAGCCATTGCCTTGGAAGATTTGACCGGAATTAGAGAACGCACTAACCAACTCCCTCGCGCCAAGAAAGAGCGGAGATTGAGTAATAGTTGGGCGTTCTACCAATTGCGGCAATTCTTGACTTATAAGGCGGTAAAACATGGAGTAAAACTTGTTTTTGTTGACCCTAGATATACATCGCAAACTTGTCATTGCTGCAACCATATCCACCCTGTTCGCGGTGAATCCTATCGGAGTGGCAAAAAGTTTGCCTGTGGACATTGTGGCTGGGTTGGTGATGCAGACTATAACGGCAGTAAAAATATTGCTGCTCTTGGGGTGCTTGTAAACGCGCCTGAAGGTTCGGGATTGTCTTGCTCTTTGCACGACCATCTCAGGGCTGTTGAAAGCTCCCGCCAGATTGTGAGCGCGTAGCGCGAAACAATTGGCGGTGAGTAGTTTACTTTTCAATTTCCTCATCCTCAGTCATGCCGGGGTTTATGAGTGTAATATCATATTCGGTGGAATCTGTTTGTCCTGAGCGCTGATTATTTTTTAACAGGTAATAAATGGCACGAACCTGAGGACCAAAAACGATTTCGTCTTCATTTTTCAGATCGTGAGCTGGCATCTTGCGCCCATTAATCATCATACCGTTAGCACTGGGCTTGCCTTTGGCGTCTCCATCTACAATCCGGTAATAATAGCTGTGAATATTGTGTTCTCGTGGCAATCTCACTAATGTAGCATGACGGCGGGAGACAAACTGAGAGGCTAAACGGATATTGCAGTCCCGATCTCTACCGATAGAGTAAATAGGGTTTTCTAGAGGAAATTCTTTGCGGCCTTGATCATCTTCAATAATCAGTAGATGGCTTTCATTCGTTTCTGGTGCCATTGATCTATCGTTACTATAATCAGTTGAAATTGGGTTAATTAAGATTTTTTTGGTGTTGTTTCCTGAGATTTCAGGCACTAGAGTTTATAGTACTAATTTTCATGAGCATAAAATTGCATATTTATTGGAGAATAGAACATAGCTGTTTTACTCTCAGGACTAAAACTCCGAGACTTATTCGTTGAGATCGCGTATAAAGCACAGGGCGTGGGGCGTTGGTCAATTTTCCATGCCCTATGAAACTACTTGCTGGGCTTGGACAAAGCCCAAGACCCTTACCAGTTCGGCAGTTACTTCTCCATGACCAATGCCCAGCCCCAACCTTTAATTTTTGGTTACTCATGCGTAAGCCCTAAGTCTTTGAATACCGTTGTTTGAGAATGAGTCTCATCAGACTTTGTAAGATGAATAACACCTAACTATCGATTTAGTTTAACCTGAGATGGTAAAAACTAGCATTTAGTCTGTAATTTTCAAAAAAATTAGTACTCTGGCAAGGTAACTTTGGCGGGGATAAGAAATGTAAGAAACAGAAAAAACTCTTTCCCTACTCCCTACCTCTACCCGGAAATTTTGGGTTGACAGACTACTAGGTATTAAAGGAGCAGGGGAAGATGGGGTAGATAAGGGAGTAAATTGCAATCTGACTCCTCCTCATCTCCCTGATCTTTTTTAAGCCAACCGTCGTAGTAACAGTGAGTTAGTCACAACACTAACTGAGCTAAAAGCCATTAAAGCCGCGGCACTAGATGGACTAAGGACAAAACCCCAATTTGGTAACAAAACACCTGCGGCTAGAGGAATGCCGATTGTATTATATGCGAAAGCCCAGAATAAGTTCTGGCGGATTTTGTTGAAGGTGGCACGACTGAGGCGAATTGATTCGACAACATCGTTTAAGCGATCGCGCATCAAAACAATTTCCGCAGTTTCCATTGCGACATCAGTCCCGGAGTGTAAGGCAATTCCCACATCTGCTTGGGATAAAGCTGGAGCATCATTGATCCCATCACCAATCATGGCGACTGTACAGCCATTGGCTTGTAATTCTTGGATAACAGCTGCTTTTTTGCTTGGGGGAACTCCTGCGATCGCACAATTGCTATCTAGTCCCAGTTGTTTGGCTATGGCACTAGCCACTTCTAATCTATCGCCACTGAGCAGCATTACCCGTAAACCCATCTCACGTAACTTGTCTACTGTGGTTTGAGCATCGGATCTGAGAGTATCTTTAACAGCAATTAGCCCGGCTAAAGTCCCCCCAACTGCTGCGTAAACTACTGTTTTCCCATCTGTTGCTAGTTTTAAAGCTACCTGTTGTACATTGTCATCTAGGGCAATTCCGTGCCAACTCAACCAGTCTGAGTTACCCAAAAGTACATTTGTGTTATCTACTACAGCAGACACCCCTAGTCCTGGTTCGGTATGAAAATCTACAGCATCTGGAATAGATAACTGTTGCTGTTGCACTGACTGCTGAATTGCTTTTGCTAAAGGATGGTGAGTGCCGCTTTCTACTGCTGCTGCTAGTTGAATTAAAGATTGGGAATTGGGAATTAGGGATTGGTTATTCTCCTTGTCTTCCTGATCCCCAGTCCCCAATGCCTCGACCGTTAGGCAATCTGTAACCGTGGGATTACCTGTAGTTAAAGTGCCAGTTTTATCAAAAACTACTGTGTCGAGTTGGTGGACTTTTTCTAATACGTCACCACCTTTGATTAATAAACCTCGTTCTGCGCCTATGCCAGTGCCTACAAGAATAGCTGTTGGTGTGGCAAGTCCCAAAGCACAAGGACAAGCAACAACCATAACTGCGATCGCTAACTTTAAGCTGGTTAACAGTGGGGAGTGGGGAGTGCTAGGTGTGATGTGCTGGGTGTTATGTGCGGCATGATCAATCATTTCCATGCTGCCTGACATGGTGACATCAGACCAGATGTGAGTGCCGAAAAAGTACCAAAACACAAATGTCAACACCGCAGCCGTCAAAACACCATAGGTAAAGTAACCAGCTACTGTATCTGCTAGTTTTTGTACAGGTGCTTTGCGAGTTTGGGCGACTTCTACCAAGGCGACAATTTGGGCTAAAGTGGTATCACTGCCAGTACGGGTTGCTTGGATTGCGATCGCTCCCGACTGGTTTATAGTTCCGGCTGCTACCACATCTCCTGGTTGCTTGATTACTGGCACTGCTTCCCCAGTCAGCATCGACTCATCTACCGTTGTCTGTCCAAAACGAATTTCACCATCAACGGGGATTTTATCTCCTGGTAGTACCTGCAACCATTCACCAACTCGCACCTGTTCAGCAGGAATCTCTACACTATTTGATCCCACTGCTAATTTTTCTGGGTCTGGGTTGGCAATTAATCGCGCCACCTGTGGTTGGAGTGCCAACAATTGTCTAAATGCGGCGGCGGCTCTTCCTCTAGCTTGTTGCTCTAATGTTCTTCCCAGTAGAATAAAACCTAGCATCATCACTGGTTCATCAAAGAAGCACTCCCAACCCATTTTGGGAAACAGTAGCGCTACCAAACTAGCAATGTAGGCTGTCAGCGTTCCTAATCCCACCAGAGTGTTCATGTTGGGCGCATTGCGCCGCCAACCAAGCCAGCCATCTACTAAAATTGGACGGCCAGGAATTAGTAGTGCCACTGTTGCCAGTCCACAGTGAAACCAGATATTGTTCAATATCGGCAATATTGAGCTACCGATGTTGCCAAAATGTCCGATTCCCGACAATAGCAGCAGCACAAAAGCAACGATTAACTGCCTGATGGCAGAGTTCATCTGTTGGCGCTGTCGTTCTCCTGGGTCTTCTAGGCTCAGTTTTTCACTAGCTTTCCGGGGTTGGGTGGGAAATCCCGCTGCTGTCAATTGCTTTGCCAATGCATCTGGATCTACCGCACCAATTTCTGACTCCACAACTGCTACCTCTGTAGCCAGATTCACACAGGCACTCTTGACTTGTGGATGTTGGGTGAGCTGTCGCTCTACAGCTTTTACACATCCAGCGCACTTCATACCCCCAACATCCAGAATAATTTTCTCTGAGGTAGGGGCTAGTTCTGGGGTAAGGTTAGTTTTTGAGACAAGTGGCATGGCAAGTGTTTGATTCGCTACGAAGATTTAACGCTTGACTAAAAGCGTCTCTAATTCGAGCGTAGGCTAAATCTGCAACTATGACCGAACGTCAATGATATTAATTTTATTAATTTATGGTACTTAATTCGCTACTACAGAAATGAAAAGCCAGATGAGGTCACTTAAAAAGGTTGATATTGTAATGAAAAATACAGTCCATTATCTTGCAGAGAATTTCCCTTGTTGCTCACCCCAACTAATGGGATACCATAATCTAAACGCACATCCAAACTACGGCTCACTTTCCATTGCACACCTAAACCTAAGCCTGCTATGAAATTTGGATCTGGATTAACATCACGGTTATTCCACCCAGTACCAATCTCAAAAAATGGGGTGAATTGTAGGGTGTTAGGGTCAGTGGTGACAGGAACGCGAATTTCTACTGAAGCAAGAACGCCATTGTCAGATACTAATTGGTTTTGGCGGTAGCCCCTAACTGTATTTACACCACCAATACTGAACCTTTCTAAGGATAAAAGAGAATCTGGGGTTAACTGAGCATCAATGCGAGTTAGCAGCAAGGCTCTTTTGGACAGCTGTTGCACCCATTGAAACTGTCCTAACCAAGAAAAGAAGCGTCCATCTGTGCCTGTATTATTAATAGTTGCATCAAAAGCATCAATGCCGAAGTTAAATTGCGATCGCGCTGCTAGTACTTGTGTTGCGCCCCGGTTTACCCAATCTTGGTAAAACCTAATCACGGTGACTCTAGATCTTCCGTCTTTTGGCCCTTCTGAAAAGGAGTAGGGAATGTCATCCAGAAGAAAGGTTTGACTGCGGCGTAAATCCAATCCTACACCCACAGCGAACTCAGATTTCGGCGATCGCGCTAATGGTTGGCGTAAACCAACAAAAAAGGTTTCGGACTCGCTGCGAATACCTAAGTCTTGAAAAGAGTCTTCAACAATTTTGCTGTTGTTATTGTTATAGCGCAAGTTGAGAGTGCCGTTGCGGGGTAGAAATGGTAAGGTGTAGCTGAAATTGTAGAGGTTGAGTCCATCGGTACGTCCGTATTCAGCAGTCAGGCGATCTCCGAAACCCAGTAAGTTATCGTGAATGGCAAAAACACTACCCTGAAGCGAACCGATGCTAGGAGATTGGTTGTTGGCAATGATCACGCCTGCATGGAATACAGGAGCTTCTTGCAAGCCCACTTGTAAGATGTTACGACCAGGGGTACTACCTGCGGTTAACTCAGCATTTACCCGTTCTAAGAGTGGGTCTAGCTGCAACAGTTGTAATGCGGCTTCTAGGCGTTGGCGGTTTAAAGGTGGTTTTGTGGCATTGCTCAAGCTACGAAGCACGTATGCTTTTTGTAAGCGGGTTAGCCCAGTTATTTCTATTCGCTCTAGTTCGCCTTCTACAACTTGAATTTGTACAATACCTGTGTCAAGACTTTGATTGTTGGGCAAAAATGCACCGGAAGTGACGTAACCTTTTTCAACGTAAAGCTCAGTGATGGCAGAGCGCAAGGTAATTAGCTCTTCAAAACTAACTTCCCGGTTTTCATATTGCTTAACTAACTTAGCAATCTCGTCTTTGAGAACAGTATTGCCCAAGACTTCGATTTTCTGGACGTAAAAGCGCAAGTTTGCGGGAGCAGAAGGTGCCGTGGGTTGAAGAGTGGGAGGAATTTGGAGATTAGGTGGTGCTGGTGGTGCGCTGGGAGTAGAGGGGATGGGTAGAGGAGGTTCAGTGGGTTGAGGAATAGTTTCCTCAACGCGCCTTGGTACGGTTGGGGGAATGGTGACTCCAGCAGGTGGGGTTGATTGTGCGATGGAAAAACTAGGGTCTAGGGAAAGAACATGAGAAATTTCAGAGCCTAAAGTATTGTCAGGTAGAATATCATTGCTTTGGGCAAAGGCACAGGTTTTAACAGAAGTGGCAATCACCCCTACATACGCCAACAAACTTGCTACAGTTAACTGCCCAATGTATACTGCAAAGCAAAACTTTCGGTATTCGCTCCAGTACACTATCTTAGCCCCGGCCCCACATAATACGCGATATTTTAAAGCTTTCCTGAAACAGGATGTTAGCAGCAAACATAGTATTTTTACTTATTACTCGAATTTTAAATTATCATGAAATACTTTGAATGACAAGTTAATCTACTAACAAAAAATGATAAGTTTCTAGGGTGATACTTAGTATTTGACTATTTTTTTATGGCTATTTTTTATCATTTTCAGGAAAAATAATCTGAATTGCTTGATTCAAAAGACTTTTATTTTTGATTCTCAAAAAAATATTTATAGCTTGAGAACAAAAAAATTTAGCTCAAAAAGCTCACTTGCTTCCCCTATTCCCTACTTCCCGTGTTTCTGGCTTTCAAAACAGCTTGTTTGAATTTGAGAGTTTCATTAATAACGTTTAATTATCGTTATAGGAGTTGGTCTGTGTCCAATCAACATCGCCAATTTATTCGATATCGATTACTAGGAGTTTTGTTTGTTTGCAGCCTCACCTTTTGCTTATGGTTGAATTATGTGCCATTTATCACTTGGCAAGAAAAAACGGGGGGAGTAGTCATTGCACAAACTCCCGATGCTAGTCAATTAGTGCAGCAAGGTGTTCAAAGTTACCAAATTGGAAATTTTGAAAGTGCAATTAAATATTGGCAGGAAGCTTTAAATATTTACAATACTACTAATAAGCAAGCAAATGCAACGATAGTTTTAGAGAATTTAGCAAGGACGTATCAACAAATGGGTCAAATGGACAAATCCATCGCTGATTGGGATAAAGTCATAGCTTACTATCGTCAAACAAGAGATATGCAGCAAATGGGGCGAATGCTTACAGAACAAGCTCAAGTATACAGCAGCTTAGGACAACCCAAAAAAGCGATCGCTCTATTATGTGGTGTATTGACAAAAGAATCTCAACAACAAGCAGTTCAAGAAACTGGTTGTCTGCAAGAAAGTGCATTACAGATTTCTCGTAATCAAAAAGACTACCAAGGTGAAGCAGCTGCATTAGGAAGCCTTGGGGAAGCTTATCGTTTAATGGGTGATTACGAACAAGCTATTAAATATCTAGAAAATGCGGAAAATATTGCGACCAACGACTATAAATTTTTAGTGCTTAATAGCTTAGGCAATACTTATGTTAGTCAAGCACAATTGTGGACTCTGCGTGCTAACTCTGCTCGTAGTAGCGGTGTTCCTAGATTTGATCAATTCCAGCAATATGCTAAAAGCGATTATAAGAAAGCTTTAGAAGAATTTCAGTCTAGTCTTAAACAAGCTCGCACACAAGGCGATGTGCTTGCTCAAGCATCGGCACTAAGCAATTTAATTCAGCTTTATTATCGCACCGACGCTGACCAAACTCAACTGAAACCAGCAGTAGAAGAAGCTTTAATCCTACTAGATAAATTACCCGATTCTAATCAAAAAGTTTATATAGCTATAGATTTAGCAAATCTTCCAGCTATTGGGGCTGATGATGCAGCTACAACTTATACAATTTCTACAAACTCACGTTTAACTCAATGTCCGATAAAGCGACAAATACCAGATAAAGAAGTTGTTGTACTACTCAACAATGCCATCAAAACTGCTAAAAATCTCAAAAGTTCTCGCTCCGAATCTTTCGCAGCTGGAGCGCTAGGTCATTTTTATGAATGTCGTCAGGAATATGAGCAAGCTTTAAAACTAACTCAAGAAGCCCTTTGGCAAGCCGACCAAAGTTTATTAGCAAAAGATAGCCTTTATTTGTGGAATTGGCAAGCTGGACGAATTTTCAAACTGCAAGGTAAAAACTCTGAAGCTGTAGCAGCTTATCAAGAAGCATATTCCACTCTCAAAGATATTCGTAGTGATATCCTCAATGCTGATAGAAATTTACAATTTGATTTCCGAGATGTTGTTGCACCACTTTATAGGGAATTCGCTCAGTTAGAACTAGAGCTAGCTCCGTTGTCGTCAAATAAAACCGAGAAGCAACTAACTAATGCTCTGGAAACTATAGAGTCTTTAAAATTAGCAGAATTGCAAAATTATTTTGGCAATGATTGTATATTAACAGCTCTTACTAATTCTCAAAAAATTGATGAGTTACTGGGAGAAAATACTGCTGTTATTAGCTCTATTATTTTAGAGGAAAAAACTGCCATTATCCTCAGTTTACCAAATGGTAAAAAGCGATTTAAATGGATAGATAAAGAACGCAAAATTCTCTCAGAAGAAGTCAAGCAATTTCGCCAAGGACTGAAAGATGAGTTGGCAGGGGTTATTGATTACGACCAAACGCAAGCACAAAAGTTATATAATTGGATAATTCGTCCTTTTGAGGCTGATTTAAATCAAAATAAAATTAACACTATCGTTTTCACACAAGACGGTTTCTTGCGAAGTATTCCCATGGCTGCGCTTCATGATGGAAAAAAATATTTGATTGAAAAGTATGCCATTGCTACCACACCTAGTTTACGTTTAACAGCAGCTAAAAAACAAAATATTCAAAGAAATCGGGCTTTAATCTTGGGTTTAACTACAAAAGCTAAAGTTGATGACAAAGACTATCCAGCTTTACTAAAAGTAGATTCAGAAATTAAAGCCATCGAAGAACAATTTCCCAATAGTAAACTCTTAAAAGATACAAATTTCAACCGCGATCAACTAGAACAAGAACTAGATAGAGTTACTTATCCGATTATTCACATCGCCACTCACGCTCAGTTTGGTACGCTAGCAGAAGATACCTTTCTAGTCACAGGAGAAAACAATAAACTTACCATTAATGAACTAGAAAGTATACTCCGCCAAGTTAACAATGGTTCTAACTTGGTAGAACTGCTAACGTTAACTGCCTGTCAAACTGCTGTAGGAGATGACCGTGCGACTCTTGGTTTAGCTGGTGTTGCTTTGCAGGCTGGGGTCAAAAGTGCCCTAGCTTCTCTTTGGTCTGTCAGAGATGATTCCACATCAATATTAGTCTCTGAATTTTACCGCAACTTACGCAACCCTGGTATGAGTAAAGTAGAAGCTTTGCGGCAAGCTCAGATTAAACTAATTAGAGCCAAGCAATCAGATATCAATGACCAATTTGAACACCCCGTCCACTGGGCACCGTTTATTTTGATTGGTAATTGGCTTTAACATTACCATGTGTTTAAATATTTGGAAGATTTACTTTGAAGAACAACTTTCAGAGAAAGACTTGAAAAGTATCCTTAAAGAGGCGGGTTTAGTGACTGTTGCAGCAACAGGAGTAGCTTACATTTTTGCCAATGCTGCCTCAGCATTAGCAAGTGATATATTTTGGGGTATTGGAACAGTTGCAACAAGTACGATAAATGGTATATTTGCAATCTTGTGGATTGGAGTTTGTGAACAATTTTATAAAGAACGATTTTTGCAGCCTCACCGTGTTTAAGGAAAAACTTTTAAGCACAGTTTGGAAGGGAAGTGAATGAGGCGAATTATCCGCTTATCTATTTCTAGCAGTTAGTAGTTAGGAGGATATAAAGATTTCACACCTACCTTTTGATCCTCTTATACTGAGATATAGTTTCACTTTGATTGGTTAGCAATTGCCTTTAAATTTTCAATTATCTGTTGAATTTCTTGTTGAGTGTGAGGTGTGTTACCTTGGTTTTCAGATTGAGCGAGAGATTGTACGAGAGTTGAACCTACTTCTCCTAGTTTCCCATCTGGAGCTAATTTCAGAGCCTCTTTTAATGCTTCATACCATAAGCTTTCATCTGCGTAAATATTTGCTTTTTGAGAACTATTCACTGTAGTTGGTAGTTTACTTTTGAGAACTGATGACATCTCTACAACCATAAATTCCGCTCTTTGAACTAAAGCACCATCTGGACAAGAAATAGCTACCTGCCAAAGGTATTTTTTACCTATTTCCAATTCTGGGTGATTTTCTGGAAGAGAATACTTGTTAATTCCTTTTGAAGTTGGCAACTTAATGGGCTTGCCTATTTGTTTACGTTGACCATTGGTATCGAATTCAAAAAGTCGAAAATCTGTCTCATGATCGCTATACAGAAACCAGGCAAATGTGGGATGTTTAGAAGCTGTATATCCAACATAAGTTTTAGGAGCAAGGACTGTGAGGGATATCGGTTCTTCTGGACACCCTCTAGTACCTCCAGACCTGGAATAGTCACTAGGTGGTTGCTGATTTGGAGGAGGTAAATAACCAGCTATAGCTATAGGAGGGCTAAACATTAATAAGCTCAAGATTAAGCTGAAGTTAAATCGGCGATTAATACGTTTGATGAATAACCACAACATTTGAGTATTCATATCTTTCCCTCAGTGTGTCGTTCATGCTTTAATCTACAGTAAAGAATCTACAAGTAAAAAATCAATATTCCGCAAAATTAACTTGACAATTATTTAGCTTAATTTATCTCCAAAAAGAATTATAAAAAAACGGACTGTTGTATGACAATAAAGAACTGGTTACTGGGGTGTTTGAGGTTAAATTTAGTAAATTGCGTGGCTGTGGTTGGAGTAATTTCGTGGACAACATCCAAACAAGCGATCGCCCAAATCACACCAGATGCCACGTTAGGAACTGAAAGTTCTGTTGTCACGCCTAATTTAGAGATTCGTGGCATCCCAAGCGATCGCATAGATGGAGGAGCAATTCGCGGCGCTAACCTCTTCCACAGTTTTGGAGAATTTAACATAAAAGAAGGAAGAGGAGCTTATTTCACCAATTCCCAAGGAATTGAGAACATTCTCAGCCGAGTTACCGGGAATAGCCGTTCGGAAATTTTTGGGAGACTGGGAGTATTAGGCAGTGCCAACTTGTTTTTTATCAATCCCAATGGCATAACTTTCGGGCAAAATGCCAGTTTAGATGTTGAGGGATCGTTTGTCGCCACCACTGCTTCTGCAATTTCTTTAGGTGAGCAAGGTTATTTTAGTGCCACCCAACCACAACAAAGCAATTTACTTGCTGTCAGTCCAAGAGCGCTGTTTTTTAATCAAGTTGCTGCACAACCAGGGAACATTGTCAATACAGGTAATTTAGCAGCAGGAAAGGATTTGATGCTGGCTGGTGGCAATTTAGATTTGCAGGGTCAGTTGTCTGCTGGGCAGAATTTGACTTTGCAAGCAACTGATACAGTGAAGATTCGAGATACTGTAACAAGTCCATTTCTTGGGATTTCTGGTGGAAATTTCGCTATTGTTGGCAATCAAGGAATTGACATCTTGGCCCTGAATCACCCAAAGCAGATACCAGTTGTGAGTGGGCGGAATCTCAGTTTAACCAGCGATGGCATAATTTCTCTTGATGCTCGTGTGAGCAGTGGTGGCAGTTTTTCCATTCAAAGTGTGTCAGGGGGATTGGCAAATTTTGTCAGCCTTTATGACCCAATTATTAGTACGAATGGAGATGTGGATGTTGCGGCTAATTATACAGGGGCATCGCTGTTAGTTGAAGCCAAGGGTAATATTCGCTTTCAAGGCGATATCAACATCACCGGGCCGGATACAGGCGAGTTGGCAGATGGGCCAGATACTACAACCCTTAGCACGAGTTCAGCATTGATCTTGCGATCGCAGCAGCAAGAGTTGGCTTATGGGGGTGTTGATTCTGGCAATGTCCTTACTTATAGTCCTGGAACTGTACCTCATGGAATCACATTAGGTGGAAATGTGACTTTACAGCCGTTCAATGGATCTGGCGGGATAGTTAACATTGAGGCCGCATCAGGTGATGTGAAAACTCAACTAATCACTACCAATGGACAACAACAAACTCCAGACCCTCAACTATGGGATTCTTTATTCAGCGGACAACCAGACAATAATGTAGTAAATCCATTCTTATTTTACATATTGTTAAACGGCAGCGTTAACAATGGGGGTGAGATTAACATTAGTGCTGCCAATGGCAACATTGACACAGGTAATTTATACTCTTTTGCTTTTTCTTTGGGTGCCGCCAATGCAGGTGGAATTAACATCAGCGCTGGCAACGGCAGCATTTCTACAGGTGATTTGTACTCTGCTTCTGTTTCTTCCATTCAAGCAAATGCAGGTGGAATTAACATCAACGCTGGCAACGGCAGCATTTCTATAGGTGATTTGTACTCTGCAACTATTTCTTCCATCCCCGGAAATGCAGGCCAAGTTAGTTTGAACGCCAGCAATGGCAGCATTGACACAAAAAATTTGTATTCTGTCTCTTTCTCTCTTGTAGGCAGTGGTGGAAATGCAGGTGCAGTTACCATGAATGCCGCCAACAATATCAATATCACAGGCAATTTGTTATCAAGATGGAGTTCTATATCTGGTTCAGGAGGTAGTGGAGGCGATATTAAACTTGAAGCCAAAAACAATATCAGCACAAATAATTTAAACTCTACCTCCTATTCTCAAAATGGCAGTGCGGGAAATGCAGGAAAGATTCACCTTATTGCATCCGATGGCAACATTTCCACTGGTGCAGTGGCATCAGACACAAACTCTGAGTTTGGTATAGGCACAGGTGGTGTAATTAACCTGGAAGCTAGAAATGGTAGTATTTCCACAAATAATTTGAATGCTTCCTCGTACTCCAGAGATGGCACAGCGGGAGACGGGGGGGAGATTCGCGTTGAAGCTGGCAAAAGGATCATCACAAATAGATTGTTATCTTCTTCCTACTCTGAATCGGGCAGCGCAGGGAATGGAGGGAAGATTTCCCTTGTGACATCTGAGGGCAACATTGTTACTGGCTCTTTATTCTCCCGCTCGGACTCTTTATTTGGTATAGGAGGGAACGGGGGAGAGATTACCATCAGTACTGGTAATGGCAACATTTTTACTGGTCATATGTATGCTTACTCCTATGCCCAATCTGACACGGTAGGGAATGGGGGAGATATTACTATCAGTACCCTCAACGGCAACATTTCCACTGAAAGTGTCAGTTCTGACTCACATTCTGGTTCTGGTACAGCGGCAAATGGAGGATCAATTAGTATTAGTGCCGCTAACGGTGGCATTTCTACTGAGTATTTGTTATCGGACTCTTACTCTGATGATGGTGCAGAAGGAAAGGGAGGTGACATTAATCTCAAAGCCACCAATGCGATCGCAATTGAATCAATTAACTCCACAGGGGGACTAGGTTCGGGTCATATAACCATCAAGACTCAGGAGGCTTTTACTTTAGATAATGGCGTCATCTCCAGCGATACCTTTGGCTCTGAGAGGGGAGGAGATATTCAGATTATTGCTCCTTCCATTTCTCTCAAGGGTGGGGCACAAATATCTGCCTCCACCCATAGCAGTGGGCAGGGCGGGAATATCATTCTGGCTGCCTCTAAGAAAGTAGAACTAATTGGAGCAGCAATCGAGACTCCCCGTGGCACTTATGCTGCTGGTTTAGCCAGAATTCCAGACGGTACGTCTAACAGTAATTCCAACAGAGTTTCAGACGGTACGTACCTTGGAGGTTTTATTCCCACTGGTACTACTCAGCAAGTTCCCGATAACAGCTTATTTCCCAGTGGTGTGTTTACTCAGACAACCGACGACTCCACCGGAAGTGCAGGCAACGTCAGGATTGAAACAGGGCAACTGATCATTGAAGACCAAGCAGCCATTGCTACTACCACATTTGGTCAAGATAGCAATGCAGGTAACATCCTTGTTAAGGCAGACTCCATCTCAGTTGATAACGGCTCAATCTTGAGCGGGGTAGCAGGAGGAGCGAAGGGCGATAGCGGCACAATTGAGTTACAAACTCGTTCTCTTTCCATCACAGGAGGAGGAATTGTGCAAACACAGACCTTAGGAAATGGGAAGGCTGGAAACATACAAGTAACTGCTGATGCAGTCAGTATCTCTGGTACTGGTAGCGGTCTACGCTCAGGTAGTGGTGGTAGCAATGAGTTATTAGGTAATACAGGCAGTAATATCGGGCAAGGTGGCGACATCAATGTTACAACCAATCAGCTGACCATAGCTGATGGAGCGGTTTTAGATGCCCAAACTCAGACTGACTCTCAAAGCGGCAACATCACAGTCAAAGGCAATACCTTAAGTCTTGAAAACGGAGGTCAGTTACTCACCTCTACCTCTAGTAATGGTGAAGCTGGAGACATCACACTTAATATTCCACAAATAAAACTCTTTGGTTCCACAAGTGGTATTTTTGCCCAAACAACCAGTGGCGCAGATGCAGGCGACCTTACTCTTCAACCAGGTGATACAAGCCAAAATTTGCTCATTAATTTTCAAGATGGAGCGCAAATATCAGCTGCGACCTCTGGTAAGGGTAAAGGAGGAAATCTCACGGTAACTGCTCCAGAGTCTATAACTGTTAGTGGAAATGGCACTTTAGCTGTGACAGCTGAAAATAACAGTAGTGGTGATGCTGGAAATATCAACTTTACTACACAGAATCTAACTTTTAATGATCAAGTGGAGATTTCTGCTGCTACTTTTAGCGAGGGTCAGGGAGGTAATATTAATGTTCAAAGCAACTCACTAACCCTAAATAACAGTCAAATGAGTGCCAGTACCCAAGGGCAAGGAAATGCAGGCAACATCACAGTCAAAGGCAATACCTTAAGTCTTGAAAATGGTGGGCAGTTACTCACCTCTACCTCTAGCAATGGTGAAGCTGGAGACATCACAGTTTCTGTTCCACAAATAAAACTATTTGGTTCCACAAGTGGTATTTTTGCCCAAACAACCAGTGGCGCAGATGCAGGCGACCTTACTCTTCAACCAGGTGATACAAGCCAAAATTTGCTCATTAATTTTCAAGATGGAGCGCAAATATCAGCTGCGACCTCTGGTAAGGGTAAAGGAGGAAATCTCACGGTAACTGCTCCAGAGTCTATAACTGTTAGTGGAAATGGCACTTTAGCTGTGACAGCTGAAAATAACAGTAGTGGTGATGCTGGAAATATCAACTTTACTACACAGAATCTAACTTTTAATGATCAAGTGGAGATTTCTGCTGCTACTTTTAGCGAGGGTCAGGGAGGTAATATTAATGTTCAAAGCAACTCACTAACCCTAAATAACAGTCAAATGAGTGCCAGTACCCAAGGGCAAGGAAATGCAGGCAACATCACAGTCAAAGGCAATACCTTAAGTCTTGAAAATGGTGGGCAGTTACTCACCTCTACCTCTAGCAATGGTGAAGCTGGAGACATCACAGTTTCTGTTCCACAAATAAAACTATTTGGTTCCACAAGTGGTATTTTTGCCCAAACAACTAGTGCCGCAGATGCAGGCGACCTTACTCTTGAACCAGGTGATACAAGCCAAAATCTCACCATTAATTTTCAAGATGGAGGGCAAATATCTGCTGCGACCTCTGGTAGTGGTAAAGGAGGAAACCTCACGGTAACTGCTCCAGAGTCTATAACTGTTAGTGGAAATGGCACTTTAGCTGTGACAGCTGAAAATAACAGTAGTGGTGATGCTGGAAATATCAACTTTACTACACAGAATCTCACTTTTAATGATCAAGTGGAGATTTCTGCTGCTACTTTTAGCGAGGGTCAGGGAGGTAATATTAATGTTCAAAGCAACTCACTAACCCTAAATAACAGTCAAATAAGCGCTCGCGCTCAAGGACAGGGAAATGCAGGCAGCATAAATATTGATGTTGACGGACTTTTCAGTGCTACTAACAGTGATATCATCAATGCTGCTGAACAATCTGCTGGTGGTGCTATTAACATCAACGCAGGAGATATCCGCCTGTTTGGTGACAGTGATATCACCACCAATGTCTTTAATGGTACTGGAGGTGGCGGTGACATCAACCTCAGTGCTGGCTCAATTATCGCTTTTGATGACAGTGACATTTTGGCATTTGCCAGAGATGGTAGAGGTGGTAACATCAACCTCAATACCCCTGCGTTCTTTGGTCAAAACTACACACCTGCTTCTGTTGGTACAGACCCCAGCACACTGGATGGTAATGACCGCGTTGATATCAATGCTAGCGGTGCAGTGTCTGGTGTCATCACTGTACCTGATGTTAGCTTTCTGCAAAACAGTTTGACAGAGTTACCTGAAAATCTCATAGACACCAGCAGCTTGATTGCCAATAGCTGCATTGCACGTAGCAGTCGTCGGCAAGAGGGAACTTTCATTATCACGGGTTCTGGTGGTTTGCCTTCGCGTCCTGGAGACGCTTTCATGTCAACATATGCTATGGGTAGTGTGCGTTCCATACCAAATGCTTCTTTAACCATCAACTCTACTCGTCGTCCTTGGCAGAAAGGCGACCCAATTGTAGAACCACAAGGTGCTTATCAACTTCCTTCAGGACAGCTTGTTTTGAGTAGGGAATGTTCAAATTAAATACTTTAAAAAGCGACAAAATCTCCTCCCTCCCCGCTAGCCTACGGTGTACACACAAGTATAGGCCGCAAAGGTTTCAACTCTTTTAGCCCCATAAATAGCCAAATTTTGAGCAAGTGGAAACTCCATGTTTTTTCGTTAATAACTAAAAATGTTAAAGCCCCTCTCCGACGCTGAGAGGGGTTGGGGAGAGGTTAATCGAACTTACGTTAATTTAGGATTTTTCTAATGAGACTTTTATTAGTAGCCAAAGGCCAGGTTAACTCACACAAAGTCCCACGGGGAGAAATTGATTCTCGCTTAAAATGACCTCCCAAATTTCTGGCTAAATTTATAGCCTGTTTTGTTCCTTTATTTTCCTGAGATGAACTAATACCATAACCATCATCTTTAATTGTGAGAATGTACCATCCTTGCTGTTCTTTACCAATGGCTTGGATGCGTCTAACTCCTACTGCATGTTTGCCTACATTGCACAAAGCTTCTTCCAAAAATTGGCAGAGTTCTTGTTTATTTTCAAGACTTAAGTATTGCTCATCAATGGGTTCAAACGAGCGACTTTTAGCCTTGAGATTTTGAAAATAAGGAAAGTCTCGCTCTAATGTATTGGTATAGACTTCATAAAAAAGTTCATGAATTAGAAGTTTTAAATCTAGTTTTAAACCACTTCCTAAACGTAGGCTTTCTTCTTGATGTAGGGCTTCCAATTTCAGGTAATCACCAATTTCTCGGATTTCATAGTTGAGATTTTGTAGTTGCAAGTGTAATTTTTCTTTGGGAAAATCTTGCTCTTGAATACATCTTAAGGTATTAGCTAGTGTCTGCAAGGGGCCATTATGTATAAGAGTAAATGTATGGTCAATAGTGCGTTGGCGTTCAGCAACTTGAAACTGCAAAGCGCGGTCACGTTGGTAAAAAGCAAAAGCACTTAATCCTACACCATTGATACCTAAAATTAATAAACTTGGTGCTACAGGAATCCACCAACCCCACACAAGCAATAGATAACTGACTCCAACTAGAGAAATACTAGCAACACCAACAGCAAACAAATTCTTGAGTACAGATTGAGTCAGTCGCCCAATAATAATGGGGATAAAACCCCAAACTGCTATCCACATATATTCCCCGTTATCTGACCAAACTTTTAACAGCGGTCGTTTATTGAGAACTGCGCTAATGATTTGGGAAGAAGCATGAGCGTGAAATTTTACTCCAAAAATTTGACCATAAGGTTTCAAACCAGCCACAGCCTTAGTATTCAGGTAGTCTGGAACACTAGGGGCAGTTATGCCGATTAAAACAATGCGATCGCGCAACCATTCTGGCTGAAATTTTCCCCTTTCAATATCATTAATAGATAAAACTCGAAATAATTCTGTGCCACTACGCCAATTAAGTAATGTCTGAACTCCACCTGCATCTGTTCCTACATATCCGCCACTATTGGGTAAAAAGCGAGGCAGTTCAACTGAGCCAAACCTCATGGCAAAATGGTCACGAATACCATTTTCTAAACTAATACTTTCACGAGATAAATAAATTTCTGCTAAACGTAAAGATAGGGAAAATTTGTATTCTTGACCCTTCTGTGGTGGTGGCGTACTAAGAAGAACACGCCTGTAATTGCCATCTTTATCTGGTATGGCATCCGAAAAAGCAACTTGTTGAGCAGTCAGATTTGGTGGTGGAGCAATTTTAGGAGGTAAGACTTTTTCAATGGCAATTAAATTTTTACTCTGTTGAAATAAATCAGCTAGTTGTCGATGACCAGGCTCTACAGGTATGTTTCTAACAAGATCTAAACCAATCACTCTAGGCTGATAATTCTGTACTTTCCTGATAACTGATGCTATTTCTCCATCTGGGATAGGATAGGTTTTTGCACTTTCTATATCTTCTTCATCAATGCCGATAATGGTGATTCTATCGTCCATAGGCTCTACAGGACGTAGACGGAGAAAGTTATCAAAAGCCAACCACTCTAGAGGCTGAAGTAATCCATTTAAACGAGCGATGATCACAATTGCCAGAACTACAAATCCTGGTAAAGCTCCTGTACGCCAAATAGCAATTTCTTTGCTAATTTTCCTCAAAATCTGCGTTCTATCAGCCTCAGCCATGAGCCATTAACTCCCAACTTTTAATTAGTCAATTAGCCCTTCTTCTCTAGCACGGATTGTTGTTTGAATTCGCATGTTTTTGCCTTCTTGTCTGCAATCTTCGGGGTAAACGCCCAAAACGTCTTGGATTTTAGTCCAATAAGAACGGACTGTTCGTTCATGTATACACATTCGTTCAGCAATGGTTTTATCTTGCAATCCTTCTTCAAATGCTAGCTTTAAAACTTCTAGCCACTCCGGCTTAAATTCTAATGCTGTTTTTATATCTTTTGTATGGGTTGCACCTTGTAGCGCTAGGTTAACCCTACTTAACATTTCTTTTTCTGATAGCCCTTTATCCGCGATCGCAAAGCCTCCCTGATGGTCATCAATTTCATGTTTAATCCGCACCAGAGCTTTCACATAACTGCTTTGTACCACAAAATTGAGTGTGGGATACTTTTTCATCAAATACTTTAGAAGTTGAAGACCTGAATCAATATGAGCAGTCATTCCAGGCTTTTCTGGAACGGACAGATCCATAACAACAAGGTCAAGCTGCGAACTTTCTACTATATTCACAGCTTCCTGTGCCGTTTTAGCTTTGTAAATTTCCGCGTCTAGATACTCCTGTCGTAGCACGTCGAGGCTTCCAGTCAGAACTAATTGGTGGTCATCCACCACTAAAATCTTTTGATTGCTTTGCTCTGGTAACTCTTGGTTCATCATCAATCCCTTAAAGCTGACTTTTACCATAGACCTTATTCATTATTTACCACGTATTTTTTCATCTATTTGCCTATTGTATTAGAGGTCAAGTGAGAAGGGGATACAGAAAAGTGTATTCTTAAGAACCAGATTTGACATTCAACTCAGCATAAATTGTAGCTGCTTTATCTAGTATTTACCCTTATCTTAAGGTTTAACGCTAAACGCTTACTAATTAATTTCATCAATAAAAACCCAGGCACAGCATGTTTAATAGTAAGCGCTTGCAAGATTACAAAAACTCAAATCGCTAATAAACAGGTGGACATCAGCTATGCAAAATAAACCACAAACTAATAATTTTTGGAATAATTTTCCTAATATCCTTCAAGGATGTGCTGCTATCATAAAAGCCATAAAATCTAATGGTAATATAGTCTCTATTTCTATTGTAATTACGGGAGCAGTAGCCATACCCTCAACTGTATTGGTAAAAGAAATTTTATTAACTCCCCCATCAACTCCACCAAAAATCGATTATGCAATTGATCCAAAATTTGACATTGCTGGCCATTTTTCTGAAGGGCTAGCACGTGTCAAAATTAATGGCAATACAGGCTATATTAACCCAACTGGTGACATGGCAATTCCAGCAAATTTCGATGGCGCTCAAGACTTTTCTGAAGGTCTGGCTCTAGCATGGATTTATAATAAAAACAGGGGTTACATTGATAAGAATGGAAACTTCTCGATTCAGCCACAATATGCGAGAAATCAAGCTAACCAATTTTCTGAAGGGTTGGCGCGTGTATGTGTTGTCGGCACTTGTGGTTATATAAACAAGACTGGCGAATTTGCTATCAAACGTCAGTTTACTGGTGCTGGTAACTTTTCTGAAAACCTAGCACCAATAAAAACTAACGACAAGTGGGGTTACATTAACACAAACGGCACAGTTGTTATTACGCCAAAGTTTGATGAAGCTCATCAATTTAGCCAAAAGCTGGCACTAATAAAAACTAACGGCAAGTGGGGTTATATCGATACTAAAGGCACAGTTGTAATTGAGCCAAAATTTGATAATGCTAGCCATTTTTCAGAAGGATTAGCACCAATAAAAATTAACGGCAAATGGGGTTATATCGATACTAAAGGCACAGTTGTGATTGAGGCAAAGTTTAATGATGCTAAAGTTGATCCCTATGCTCAATTTAGATGTGACATTGCAGAGCCAGCCAAAAACCTAAGTTCTGCAAATCCAGGGGGAATTATCTGTCACAATTTAGAAAACCGATACAGCTTTTCAGAAGGGTTAGCATCGGTAATGATTAAAGACAAATGGGGTTATATTGACAAGGAAGGTAAAAGTGTAATTCCTCCACAATTTACGCGAGTTAGCAAGTTCTCTGAAGGGCTAGCGGCGGTGTGTAATAATGAAAAATGTGGCTACATTCGTAATCCTTTAAAACAATAGATGAACCATCAAAGCATCGCGGTTTTTTACTGAAATCTTCAGTGCAATCCATACATCATTTCACCAGCTTGTTCCAGCTAAAGTCTAAATTATGAACAGTTGATTTCTGGAACATGTAGTACAAGTTTTTGCTGCTTATTTTCTAGTTATACAGGTAGACCAAGCTTCATTTCATACATGACAAAAAGTCGGCAATTCAGCGTCTTTTGGTAACAAATGTGCAAAAATTTACGCTCAGGAGAATTCTAACCATGAAGGATGCAATAACAACAGTACTTGTAACAGGTATGATGGTTTGTGGTTTAGTAGCTATTGTCGCTATTATCAAAGGTGAACCTGTTATGGCTGGAACAACTGGAAGTGGAAGTATAATTTTAGCAGCAGGTGCGGAAGCAGTAAAAAGAATATATTAGAAGGTCTTTGAATGTTGGTGCGGTGATAAAAGGGCTAGGATGCAGACATAATAGGCTTCCTAGCCCTATATAAGTGAAGGATGAAAGGGGGAGCAGGGGAAATAATTTGTAGTGTTGATTTAGAAAATTAGTATAACTTCACACTTGCTCCTTCAGATATTAGTCAATTACGGCTCCAGCGTAAATAAGTGATGTAGATAGCACATCCAATCTGTATTGGCATTAGGACAATTAGGCTTTTCCAAAAATAATTAATCTCTAAATGAGACATAACATTAGAATAGCCTACACCCAGCAGCAGGAATAATGCCCAAGCGAAATATTTATCTTTGATAATTAGCATATCGGTGGAATAATCTATAAAAGCAGGCACGTAGAATTTATAGGCAATCAGAAGAATTAAATTGTCAGATGGCAATTTCTAGAACCAGCCTTGTTTGTTGATCAAGTAGGTATTTACAAATTCTTCAGGAGATTTGTTCAAATAGATCATGCCTTCAATCAAGCCCACAAGTTGCATAATCAACAAGGTAATGCCATATGTGAAAGCTCCCCCTATCACTGATATCACCAGCATGATAAAGCCTTCTGGTGCATATCCTAGAATAAACTTATGAATCCCTAAACCTCCAAAAATAATGCCACAATACCCAGCTAGTAGTTGTTTCGTAGGGTGACTAGGGTTGAAATTTGCCATATCGGTATTGCTCCTCGATCAGTGAATTTAAAATTAAGGTCTTTATTTTAATAAAAAGAAGTAAATATATTTCCCAAGTAAATATATTTTTACTTTTTTGTTACTAGCAGTATGTGCCAATATAAATTGGTAAAACCAGCGTACCAATATCTCAGAAAAAATACTAAAAATATTAGTTCAGCGCAGGGTTTCCAAAAACACTAGCAATTATCAGGCTTGTTGATGACTGATGGTAAATTTTTATAGGAAATGCGGACAGCAGTTTTACTCATTCTTGGGAAAGAGATATTTCTAGAACAGAAACCATCCCAATAATGAACGAAAACAGTCATATCACACCACTCTATACAAGTCCATCTGTATTATCTCCGGACTTTTTTAATATGGTTGTAATGATGAGCATAAGCCGTGATGGTCAATGCCTACAACGCACAGGGGGCGTATTTCCATCAGCTATAGGGATACAATTTTATCACAGCTTTGATCGATAGTAATAGCTGAGCAGTTCAGATTAGTTGCTTTCACGAATTTGATAGCTAAAACCAGGATTTCCGCTCAAATTAGGGAACTCCAATAAATAAACTATCACGCTTGATGTTGTTGATGTTTGATAGTTAACAGTCAACTATCAACAGCCAGGGACTAACAACTATAATGGGATATTTTTGGATTTGTCAGTCCCTAATGTCTGCTATAAATAGCTTAATAACGGCTGGGGTTATCCAAATAATACTAGATGTTTCTCTAGCCATTTTGTAATCTATTTAACAGTATTATTACAACTACTTCTGCTAGCAGCATATTTATGCTTCAATTCTGAGGTATTGGGCACTAGTTATTAAGCTTGTTACCCTTATTCTCCTTGTCGCCAGTACACTATTAACTTAAAGAAGATGCCAACGAGTTGCTTATAGCGATTCTCAGTTGAGTGAGGTACAATAACCCCACCCCCAACCCCCTAAGCGCAAGCAAGGAGTTGGCTATGATGTACCTTATGTGATTAGGAAACGCTATATTCCTAAAAACTTCACCTACCAAGAGATGAAGTTTTGAATCATCACCGGTAATTTAGTATTATTACCGCCGATGTAACCACACATTTTTATTTTATGCAACAGTAAAGCATGGTGATATTAATTACTACTGCCCAGTAAAAATAGGCTCAATAATGTGCCACTATTCCAGAGGCTGTGAAGAAGTATAGGTGCAAGGAGGTTACGCGATCGCGTGTAAACTACACCCAAGACGATGCCCAAAGCAGTGAGTGGCAGAATTTCTGACAAACTTAAGTGAGCGATCGCAAATAACAAAGCACTGGCAATAATTGCTCCCCAAACAGGAAAGTAACGAGTCAGAGAGGGCAATAAAAAGCCACGAAAGAGAATTTCTTCAAAAAATGGAGCTGCGATCGCAGCTGTAAAGAAAAATATACCAAGTGCCACGACATCTTGGCTTTCCAGCGCCAATTGTAACAGAGGATTGCTACCTCCCTGTCCTTGCCAAAGTTGTTGATTAATCAAAGACACCACCACAACTATGGGTAAAGCCACACAATAGCCCCCTAGCCCCCACAAAAACCATTTATCCTGCACACGAAAGCGAAACCAGAATTCTGGTAGTGGAAAAAAGCGTTTGATGGAGATATATAATACCGATAATGCACCTGATGCCACTAGCAAGTAACTAATCAAGACGTAAACAGCCTGAATTCGCACATTACCTAAAGGACGCGGGATTGGGATCACTGATAAGAGCAAAGGCACAAAAGCTTGTCCCATAAAGAAAAAGCCCAGGACAAAAACCTGCAACACAGTTTCCCCATCCCAAGGTGTTGACCAAGGAGCATCACCATTTTGAGCTAATAAGGCTGCTTTTCCCTTCAACAGGCGCTGTGCAATTAAGAAAATCAGCAGTATCGTACCGACCAATGCTGCTAAAGAGGGAATAGTGGCAATAATCACTAATTTGACCACAGCTTGAGCAGCAGCTTCTTGTTCTGCGGCTTGAACTGCTGATAGAGGTTCTTGTCGTTGCTGGAGTTCGTACAGTTGAACTAAAGCAGTAGAGCGAAACCAACCATCTAAATTCTTTTGAATCAGCTGTTGAACATTGGGGAGCAAACGAGCGGGATTACTCCAAAGTCCGCTTAACGCAGCAGCAGTTCCTCCAATTTCAGTGCTGAGTGAGGAGTTGGGAGTAAGGAGTTTTGAGTCTGTGGTTGAGTTGTCTTGTTCTAATCGCTTTTGTAATTCGTTCCAAGTGTTGAGGGCTGTATCCGTCTGTCCTTGCTGTGCTTGTAAAATTCCCAGCCGCAAGTCTAATTCAGCCAGCAATTTTTCTGCTTGCTTGAGAGATTGCTGCAATTTTTCCTGTTGTTCGCCACCAGAGGTATTTCTCCTTGAAGAGACTTTTGGTAGGGGTTTAGGGGGTGTAGGAATTGTCTGGGGTAGAGACGGTAGTTGTGCAAGTTGCTTTCTAGCTTTGTCCAAATTAGCTTGAACCGATTCACGCGCCTGTTGATATTGCTTTGTGGCAGTTTCCAGGGGTTGTTCACCGAGTATCGCTTCTCGAATTGCCGAGAAATTATCATCTTTACTATCTCCTGGTTGCCAAGCTTGCGCTTGCAAGGCAATATTAGTTTGGTATAGTTCCAAGCGACTTTGGAATTGAGGTTCTTGCCAACTGCCAAATAAAGATAAACTTGCCAACCCAATCGCTAGCAACGTCGCTAATATTAACCCAAATCGCTTAATTGTCATCTCTTCCCCTTTGACGAACGAGCCAGTATAGAGCAAATCCCCCTTGGGAATTATCGCAAGAAACAGCCAGAGTTGGTTGACATCTGCCCAGGTTTCAACCTGGGGTTCTCACCCTCCCATGCTATTTTGATAGATATGATCAATACGATCGCAGTTCTACTACCTTTCCACTCAAAGAATACGTAAATTTTTTTTACGAACCGCAAAAAAGAGGCAGCCCCCAACAAAAATAGTTTCTGTCCTGAGCGCAAGCGCTGCACTAACCAAACCGCAGTAGCTTTCCATGAGCAATTGCTGTCGCAAAGAAAGAGAAAGGTTAAAGGGTAAAGGTTTTTCCCTTTTGTTCTTGTGTTTTATTTGTGCCGGCTTTCTTATCCACTTCCTAATTCCTTGGAAAAAGGTTTGCCCAGTGGTAACGCAATCTGAGAAGATCGAATACAAGTATTTAGCAATCGCTTTTAGGAAAAACAATAGATATAGTTATGACTGAACCAAGAGAACTCACGACAACAGATGCAGTCACTGCTCAAGAACTGAAAGATATCATTGCAGAACTAGAAGAATATCGGGAACGTTTGGTTAACGACACCCTCACAATCGCCCAACGGGCTAAGATACTGAAATCACAAGCACTCGCTCAACTACAGCCTGATCTGAACGAAATTGATGCTAGACTCCAAGCACTACGCGCTCACCAGGATGCTCTGACAACAAATAACTAAGCTTTTATACATCAAATTTGCATACTTATTCGTAAAGGTTGTCATGAGTGAGGCAGTTGCAACAGAAGGGTTTCCACGCCACTGGCTTTGTCTGTCTCTTAACCGCAAAGGTGCAGTGGTCTCCCATAAGGAACTGCCGAATCCGCAAGGGTCATTAGTCATTTATATTTACAAATGACTATTGACTATTGACTATTGACTATTGACAATTTTTACGAAAGATGATAGGGAATTTGCAATGAGTAACACGCTCAACTTTAAAACTCAATCTGGGGAAGATCCAATCCTGTTGGCTCAAGCCCAGACCGATGCCCTAATTAAGATGGTCACTGAGCAAATCACACTTGACACCTTTGATCGTAATGACCACCAACTCCTGAAACGGATGGTAATTGAGGGTCTGGGCGATACGCGGGGTCTAGTCAGGCTAAGTTTCGCAGAGACACTAGGTCAAATTGGTGAATCGGCGACGCCATTCTTGGTAGAAGCGCTGTCAAATCACCCAAACCCGGTTCTGCGAAGGGCTGCTGCTAAAACTTTAACTTTGATCGCTGACCCCACAGCCGTACCAACATTGCTCCATGCCTTATTAAATGATGAAGATACAGTAGTTAAAGCCTCAGCAGTTGGAGCTTTAGCGAGGACAGGTGAAGCAGCGGTGCCAGCATTGCTAGACATCTTGGCTTCCCCAGAACATCCCGAAAGTACCAAAGGTCAGGCAGCTTGGGCGTTGGCATTCATGGGTTCTGAAGCAGCAGAATATTTGTATAAAGCACTCAATTCAGATTGTGTGGATGTCAGGCGTGCGGTAGTGGGTGCCCTTGCTCATGTTGCTCAAGAACAAACAGATGAAAAAGCATCCCAAATTTTGGTATCGTCTTTGACCGATCCATCTGTCGAAATTCGTACCGAAGCAGCTGCGGCATTAGCTCAAGTAAATTATCCTCCCGCAGTTCCTCATCTGATTCTGGCGTTGCGGGATTCTGATGGCGAAGTGAGGAAGGCAGCGGTAACTTCCCTTGGTAAAATGGGCGATCGCACTGCTATAGAACCATTAAAAGCAGCCCTCAATGACGAATTGGAGGTTGTACGCCTACTCGCCAAATTAGCAATTTCTCAAATTGGGGACTAGGGACTGGGGACTGGGGACTAGGGACTGGGGACTAGGGACTGGGGACTGGGGACTAGGAAAGAATTTTTTGATCTCTAATACCTAATACCTAATACCTAATACCCAGTCCCCATTACAGAGGACGGATGCTGATAATTTTGCCTCCTAAGCGGCTAATGCGACGCATCTGCTCATTCATGCGGTTGTAAGGCACTTGAATCAGAACTGTGCTGCTATTGCGAATTTGATAGTTATTTTTCTCAGTTTCCTGATTCTGCCGTAATCCTTCCACTTCATAAACAAAGATACGGTTATCTGAAGTTGAGTCAGAAGCTCTCGTTAATGCAGATTGTCCAAGCATAACGGTAATATCTCCTAGTAAGGATATCAGGACTTACGCAACTGTCACAAGCAATGGTGCGGTGTAACCGCGCCGTGCGCCTAAACAACTACGCGATAAACATAGGAACAGCCGGACGTTTTAGTTGCTGAACTAAATAATTAGATAGTAGTCCATGCTTAATTTGATAAATTGTTTGACCAGTTATATAAGCTAAATTTTTGAGCCGAAGCCAGACTAAAATAGCGCAGGCGATATGATTTCTTTGAATACGACCCTTACGGCATTGACATGATTCAATGCCAGTCAATTGCTTTAATTCGCGGTGAAACTCTTCAATTTTCCATCGAACCTTACACACTTTTTGTACAACATCCGTAGAATCTTGAGATAAATCGTTTGTAGCGATAAAATCCGTTCTGTCGGTCGAGACAGTTACTCGGAATAGTTTCACTTTTTTAGCTTGAGGAAACTTTTTTATTTTTATTATTTTACCTGATATCAACTCCTCCTCATTCCAAGATAATGATTCAATCCTTTTATAATTTTCAAGACAATTAGTATCATCTACAAGTCGATTACGTTTCAAAGGACAATAATAATATTTTCCTAAGCCATCAATGTATAACATTAATTTATTTGTGGCATACCAACTGTCCATTAACACAGCTTGGAATGGTAAAACCTTATGATATACAAGGTTTTGCAGCATTTCTGTTACATGGTCTATTTTAGTTTTACCATCTGAGTCTGGGTCATAAATACGATAGTCAACCACCCAAAATTTTCCTTCTTCATGATTGACATATATACAATTTATTAAGCCGATACCCTGGATTACACCATGTTGGTTGCCACTATATTGTCGTTTACTTGTCTCTATTTCTGTGGCGTATCGTTTATCCAGCACCGTGTCATCAAAAACTAGATATGCAGTATCACTCACTTGGACGATATCTTTAACATTATCCCAAAGCAAACGAGGTGTTAACTTTTCATTTTTGAGATAACGGTTAATTTTATCATGACTGATCTGATCTAAATGCTCTGCCAAATTCGTGACTGTATAATTAATCTGACTGCTCAACAAGTATTGGCAATAGTTAAGTTTAGTAAATCTCATAAAATACAAGGTTTATTTTATGAATCCTTAACTCTATTTTCTCATAATTTGAACAAGGCTTCACACAGAGACACGACTTTAACTAATTTTCGCAAGCCCCTTGTTAGTAAGCTCATCTTTGCTAGTACATATGTCTTGTAGAAATGCGATCGCCTGTGCCAGTTGCGTCCATTATTCAATACATCTGTACTCAATTTTAGCGATCGCCTGTGCCAGTTGCGTAAGTCCTGGATATGATCGCGGTTCAAAATTTGTGTCTATTAAACTCTTCCTGACCCTAATCAGTCATCAGTTATCAGCTAACAAAATTATTGTGCAATTGTCACACTTGCTACTTTGCCTCCCTGCTTATTAATCTGTTGCAGGGTGTTAGATAACTGTTCGTAGGGAACGATGAACTCTCTATTGCTGCGGCGAACCCAAGGATATCTCGGCAGAGAGATTCCCGCTACTTCGATGCGGTAGAGACGATCGGATGAGCCTTGTGAAGATCTGCCAAAGGTACGGTTAGGCATCACGCCTTGTTTAGAGGGGCGATAAGCAAAACCATCAGTACTACCAGAAGGAGCAATCACCGCAGAAGTACTATTTTTAGCCAGTTCAGCCGCTAAGCGGGGACTGCTTCCTTCCAATTGTGAGCGATCGCTACTTGCATAGCCCCGATAAAGACGAAACATCCGGGTAAATCCTACGGTTTTTTGACCTGTTTGAGTTGAAAACCCGCGATAGTAAGGGACAATAGAATCACCAAAGTTAACTTCGTATTCAGCAGAGTCAATATAAGAATCAATGTCTGCTTCAAATCCCTGATTTTGATAGCGGTCTAGATGCGAAATCACTTCAGACTCATCATAGGGCGCACGTCCTAACAAGTGCTTAAAGTTCAATTCAATCACTCGTGTTTGGAAATGTGGATAAAAAAACTTGGTTTTATATAACTCAGACTTGGCAACGGCCCGGACAAACTCACGCACTGATATTTGACCGTTGTAAAGCAGAGACTCAAGACTGATAAGACGTTCTGCTGCCATGAGATGATCGTTACCCAATAGCTGTCGGTAAACCGCATTAATCACAGCTTTGGCATCTTCTAGCGTCCAGTTTGGTCGCAGTTCAATTGGTTGAATGTCGCTAAAGGCAGTAGTTCCAAGACGGGAAGCCGCAGTTGTAATTGCCATTGGTTTTTTTCCTTGTATATTTAACGTTGTTAACTAATACCATGTTCGTTTAAACACTTATGATATCTGTGGAGGTCGGTAATTGGGAATTGGGAATTGGTAATTGGTTTTGAGTATTACCTATTACCCATTACCCATTACCTATTAGCTATTACCAAGCAAACCGACTATATCGTAAGTAATTAGCCGAACTTGATATAATACCATTTTTCAAATTCGGTCAACTGATATCTTGCAGTATTCTCAATTAACCTAGAGGTGGGCAATGCCCGAAATGTCAAAATCGGGGTTTGATGGCACTAAAAGTATTGCCTACCCTACAATAATTGGCATGAAAAACTGGTGCAAGATCTGAATTAACCTTCATTTTAGGGTAAACAACATGCCCAGAACCGCAAACTACTAGTTATGCAATGAAATACAACATGAACGTATTGCCTTGTTGTGGGCTAGAGGAAACCCTTAGAGGACTTACGTAACTGGCACACGAACTAAAGGTTAGGGTTGTCAAAAGCCCTCGATTTGAGAATCGCTGACGTATTCGCCTCGGCTATCTGCTTGAGCAACCACTTGACTAAAAGCGTTCAGCATTTGAGAATCTCCTGTTTTGAAATCAAATAGGTGGCTCAAAGGCTTACGTTGATGAGTAAATTGAGCTGTGAGTTTTGATGAACAGGCAAACGAAGCTTTTTGAGGAAATACAAGGAGAGTTCAACCTCTAACGCTGTTTGTCGATGAACAACCCACTCCACAGCCCAAAAATTTCAGAGATATCCAGGACAATCAATTCTCTATATCCCTAGAGTTTGAGAAATCTGAATCCCGACCCGACCTAGAAGTCAAGGATTCAGTGCCTTATGAACCACCTTTGATTAAAGCAATCTCTTTGTGCAAATCTTGTGCAATTTGCAAAGCATGGTTAATCAAATCAATTAAGAAATATGAAGGAAAGAAGTATTAAGCTAATATGCGTTTGATGTGCATAGTTATGGGTTCATGTTAAGCTTTTCATTTTCTGCAAAACCAAGAATACCGCGATCGCGTGTGGTATGAAGGACAAGGTCAGTGGCCTAGCGCTCGAAGATTGGGAGCAGCAGCAATGACATCTGTAGAATTGCAAATTATACCATAATGCAGCAAATAATGTTTGCGTGAATATTTTTGGTATTGAGTCAATAAAAGCAAGCTTTAGTTTAATATTTCTGCATAAGTTGTTTGTAGTGTAGAAAGTAGTTGTGACTTGAAGAAGATTTTGGACAAGGTTTGTCAGGAGAAGTTGGACAAGTTGCAAGCTGACAGGACTTATAACTTCGTTAAGGCATTAATCAAGCGATCATAAGTTTGGAAAAAAAAATAGACAAAGTAACATAAATGGAAGAAGAAAATGGACACAAATCCGCTTTAATATTACTCTTGGACGACTTTTCTCTTGAACAGGATTCCTCACAAGCGTTGCTCACGCGTTGCGATCGCTATTACCAAAACCGTTATCTTGCATATAGGCATAGGGTTTGAGCAGTCTAGTTTTCCTTTATGTTATTTTTTGGACGTTTTTAGAAGGAGAAACTGGACATCCATTTTTGTCAGGTAAAGTTGGACAACCTGTCCAAAATCTTCTTCAAATCACACATTGCAACTTCTTCTTTAAAAAGAACGTAACAAAACTTTATTTGTCGTTTTTAAACATGGTAATATTTGTTATGACGTTTCCAAAAATCACATATTCATTCAAATCCTAGTTAATTTGTACAGTACATAACTTTTACATTATGAAAAATGGCGAAAGGATGCTGTCCATGCCTGTGGTGTTTAACACTAGCTTTGAAATTTTTAGCAATTCCAGGGATGTTAGTTGCCTTCTACAAGGGTAGCGCTTTAGCTAATGTCTTGCCTGATGGCTTACATAGTGCTGACAATTCAAACTTTCGTTTCAACGTTAAAAGTAACAGACAGTCTGTTGACAGAATTAAAAATGTAGCGGTGCTAAAAACTCTCCTGTTGACGAATAAATCTCAACCTCGCCAGTCCCAAGCACTAACAACAGACTCATCAAAGTCGATTTTGTCTCAGGTTCTCGACTCACAACCACCAAAACAGCCAACTCTTACCCCGCAGCTACAACCAAAACCTAACCTTGAGTTTCCTTCTCAAACATTTCCCTCTTCTGAAGAACGCTTTGACCTTCCTCAAGGTATCATCGTTAGCAAATTCGAGTTTGATGGAAACACGGCATTCAGCGACAAAAAGTTAACCGAAGTAACTGCCCCATTTACGAACCGAACACTAACTTTTGCAGAATTACTACAAGTTGAGGCTACTATAACTAAACTCTACACCGATGCCGGTTATCTCAATTGCGGTGCGGTGATTCCAGCTGGTCAAATTTTATCTCAACAGGGATCTGTCGTCAAAATCCAGATTATTGAAGGAGGACTAGAAGAAATTGCGGTGACGGGTACACGAAGGTTGAACTCGAACTACATCCGCAGCAGATTAGCCCTAGCCACTGCTAAACCCTTAAATCAAAAGCGCTTGCTGTCAGCTTTGCAACTGTTGCAACTCAACCCCTTGATTAAGAATATATCAGCCGAATTGTCTGCTGGGTCGCGTCCTGAATTAAGCTTACTGACAGTCAAGGTAATAGAAGCCGACTCCTTTAATACAGAATTTTTTATAGACAATGGTCGTGCGCCTAGTGTTGGCAGCTTACGCCGTGGTGTCCGCATTAACCAAGGAAATTTATTCGGCTTTGGAGATGCCTTGAATCTAGAATATATCAATACTGATGGTAGTAACGGCTTTGATTTTCGCTACAACATACCTATTAATCCTCGTAATGGCACACTTACCCTCAGAGGGGGATTGACAAATACCGAAGTTGTCGAACCACCCTTTGACCGCATAGATATCATTGGTAATTCCAATTATTTCGAGTTAGGCTTGCGCCAGCCTTTAATTTTATCTCCCAACAGAGAATTTGCTTTGGGTCTATCTGCATTAAGACAAGAAAGCAAATCTGAACTTTTGGGTAGTGGTTTTCCCCTTTCAGCCGGTGCAAACGCACAGGGAGAAACCCGCATCTTTGTTTTACAATTCTTCCAAGAATATCAGCAGCGGAACTCGCAACAAGCCTTAGCCCTGCGTTCTCAATTTAACCTCGGTTTAGATCTGTTCAATGCTACCGTCAACGATGAACCTCCTGATACTCGGTTTTTTGCTTGGCGGGGGCAAGGGCAATATGTGCAACTATTAGCACCGCAAACTTTACTCGTGATACGTTCTGATTTGCAATTGTCAACTCGTGCGCTTGTGCCTTTAGAGCAATTTGGGCTGGGGGGTCTGCGTAGTGTCCGGGGATATCGGCAGGATATTCTCTTGACAGATAACGGCTTTTTGACATCAGCAGAATTGCAATTACCAGTACTGCGGGTAGAAAACATCAAAGGAGTTTTGCAAGTAGTGCCATTTATTGATTTTGGTGTGGGTTGGAATAGTTCAGGCAATGCAGACCCAAATCCTAACACCTTGTTGGGGATGGGACTGGGATTACAGTGGCAAATGAGCGATCGCTTCAATGCTCGTCTTGATTATGGTGTGCCATTGACAGATATTCAAGACAGAAACAGAACTTTGCAAGAAGACGGTATTTATTTTTCAATAGTGGCAAATCCTTTCTAAAAATTTTTTGTGAAAAAAATCTCAAATTAGCAAAGGGTCAAAAATGATGCAACATCCCAAGCGATCGCTTTTATTTCAAACTTTACCTCTAGGGATTAATCTTGTATGGGCTTTGTTATCTGGTATCGCTGCCTATCCGACAAAAGCACAAATCACACCCGATACAAGTTTAGGCGATAACAATTCAGTTGTAGTACAAGACACTCTTTACAACAATCCTATTGACCGGATTAATGGAGGAGCAATTCAAGGAACTAACTTATTTCACAGCTTCCAGGAATTTAATATTGGTGAAGGCGCAAGAGCTTATTTTACAAATCCTGGCGGCATTACGAATATTTTGACTAGAGTCACAGGCAGTAATCCCTCGAATATTTTAGGAACTTTGGGGGTTTTGGGTAATGCCAATTTGTTTTTGATTAATCCGCATGGAATTGTCTTTGGCCCCAATGCTCGTTTAGATGTAGGAGGTTCCTTTGTAGCTTCTAGTGCAGATAGCATACTGTTTGATAACGGGTTAGAGTTTAGCGCCACAAACCCGCAAGCACCACTGTTAACAGTAAATATTCCTGTAGCATTGCAATTGAGGCAGAATTCCGCAAGTATTGTCAATCAATCATCTGCTGTTCTAGCGTTGCAACCAGGAAACACCTTAGCACTGGTGGGTGGTGATGTCATCCTTGATGGTGGCAGCTTGCAGGTATCAGGCGGTCGCATTGAGCTAGGAGGATTAACTGATGCAGGAACAGTTAATCTAAATATCCAAGAGTCCCAAGGAGTACAACAGCTGACTTCTTTAAGTTTTCCAGATGGTGTTGAACGAGCTGATATATCTTTGTCCCAAGAAGCAGTTGTGAATGTTGCGGCTGGTGGTGGCGGCAGTATAGTACTCAACGGTCGTAATGTAGATATTGTGGGAGGAAGTCGGTTATTAGCTGGAATCAGCCAAGGTAATGGTTCACCTGGAACTCAGGCGGGAGACATCGAAATCAATGCCACAGATCAGGTGGTCTTTAGTGGAGTATCTGCCAACAACGCCATCAGTGGAGCATTCAATCAAGTAGAATCAGGAGGGCAAGGCAACTCTGGTGATATCAACATTCAGGCTGGTTCTTTTGAAGTCAGTGATGGCGCTCAATTGAATGCTAGCACCACAGGCACAGGAAATGCAGGCACCATTAGAATCACAGCTACTAATCAGGCGGTGATTGATGGGCAATCTGTTTATGGGCAAGTTAGCTCATTATTGAGCCAAGTTAGAGAAAATGCCTCAGGCAATTCCGGCGGTATTGAGATTAATGCAGGAAGCGTTGAGATCACCAACGGAGGTTTGCTAGATACCAATACTTTAGGTACAGGAGATTCCGGTAAAATTCGCATTACTGCTACAGGTGAAGTGGTATTTGATGGCGAATCTCGTTACAACAATCTCAGTGCAGCACTCAGCCAAGTAGGAGAGAACTCCGTCGGCAATTCCGGCGGTATCGAAATTAGCGCCGGAAGTGTTGCACTGACAAATGGCGCTCAACTCAATGCTACTAATTTAGGAACTGGGGACGCTGGCAAGATTCAAATTACTGCCACAGGTCAGGTAATATTTGATGGGCAATCAAATTACGGTTACTTAAGTTCTGCATTCAGCCAAGTGGGACAAAACGCCGTTGGTAATTCCGGTGGAATCGAGATTAGTGCCGGAAGCGTTGCAGTCACCAATGGCGGTCAATTGAGTGCTAATACTTTGGGAAGAGGAAATGCAGGCAAAATCCAAATTACTGCCACTGATCAGGTAATATTTGATGGACAAGCTCCTTTGTATGGAAACCTGAGTTCTGCATTTAGCCAAGTTGGACAAGGAGCCGTAGGCGATTCCGGCGGCATAGAAATTAATGCAGGTAGTGTTGAGATCCTCAATGGCGCTCAACTGAGTGCTACAACGTTGGGAACGGGAAATGCAGGCAAGATCCAAATTACCGCCACTGATCAGGTAGTTTTTGACGGGGAATCTCCTTCTGGATCTTTGAGTGCTTTAATCAGCCAAGTATTCAATGATGCTGTGGGCGACTCCGGGGGAATTGAAATTAACGCGGGTAGCGTTGCAGTGACTAATGGCGCTCAGTTAACAGCGAATACTCTTGGCAGAGGAAATGCAGGCCCCATTAAAATTACTGCTCGTGACAATGTTGTTTTTGATGGGGAATCTGAAGCAGGCTTTTTGAGTTCTGCATTCAGCCAAGTTAGACCAGGAGTTATAGGCAACTCCGGTGGAATTGAAATTAACGCAGGCAATGTGGAAATTACCAATGGAGCGCTTCTGGATGCCAGTACATTAGGAACAGGCAACGCTGGCGCAATTAAAATTACTGGTCGTGAGAAAGTAGTTTTTGATGGTGAATCGAGCAATGGCAATGGCAGTGCAGCAATTAGCCAAGTAACTTCCCAAGCTGTGGGTAACTCAGGAGGAATTGAGATTAACACGGGTACTCTGGAGGTGACTAAAGGCGCTCAACTAACTACTACTACTCTTGGACAAGGAAATTCGGGCATCATCCAAGTTAATGCTAGCAATAGTGTAGTCTTTGACGGGGAATCTCAAAATGGCTCCCGTACTTCTAGTGCCATCAGCCAAGTAGCAGCAAACGCTACAGGTAATTCAGCAGGTATCAATATTAATACAAGTACCCTTGCAGTCACCAATGGCGCTTTACTAGATACCAGCACAATAGGCACGGGTAATGCTGGTAAGATTCAAATTAATGCTCGTGAAAAAGTAGTTTTTGATGGTGAATCAAGCACAGGAATTGGCAGCTTTGCCAACAGTCAAGTAGCTGCTGGAGCCGGGGGCGAAGCAGGAGGGATTGAGATTAATACAGGTAGTCTAGAGGTGACTAATGGCGCTCAACTGAATACCACGACATTAGGTCAGGGAAACTCAGGTGTGATTCAAATAACTGCCAACAATAATGTGGTCTTTGACGGCGAATCTCAAAATGGCTCCCGCAGTTCTGCTGCAACTAGTGAAGTGGGATATCAAGCAGAAGGTGATTCACAAGGAATTCAAATCTATACTCCTAGCTTGAAGATAAGTAATAGTGCTTTTATCAGTGCCAATACTAATGGCAATGGCAATGCTGGTGATATTGAAGTTACAGCTAACAATATTGAAATCTCCAGTTCTGGACAAATCCGCACTAACACTTCAGGTAGTTCCAAAGCAGGCAATATCACACTGAACGCACAAAACAGCATTACTCTAACAGACTTGGGAACTGCAATCTTAGCTCAGACTGAAAATACTTCCACCAGTGCCGGCGGTAATATCTTCGTGATTGGCTCTCCTGAAATTGTCTTGATTCAAAATGGTGCGGAACTTTCTGTGAATAGCAAAGGAAGCGGTACAGGAGGCGATATATTTCTAGAAGCCAATTCTCTGACTTTAGATCAGGGAACGATCGCAGCTGAAACCGCCAAAGAAAGAGGTGGCAGTATTAATTTACAGGTAGCAGATTTATTACTAATGCAAAACGATAGCAAAATCACTACCAATGCAGGTACTCAAAGCGAACCGGGAGCAATTGGTACTGGCGGTGACATTGCTATTAACACTCAATTTCTAGTTGCATTCCCCTCAAAACCAAATGGTAGCGACATCACCGCCAATGCAACTTTTGGTGACGGTGGTCGTGTTGATATCACAGCTACCGGTATTTATGGCATTGAATTTCAAGACAAGCCCAGAGATTTGTTAAATGACATCACTGCAAGTTCAGAGTTTGGTGGCAACCCAGGAGTGGTGAACATTAATCAACCGATTGATCCCAGTCGAAATTTAGTAGAAGTAACTGCAAATGTTGTTGATCCCAATGACCAAATCGCCCAAAATCCCTGTCGCAAAGGAGTTGGTAGTGAATTTACTATTACAGGACGTGGTGGTTTACCTCCCAGTCCCAACGAAGATTTGAGCCAAGAAGCCACTCAAGTTGGTTTAGTTGAACCAGTCCCAAGCGTCAGTAATGTTAACCCAGTGCAGAAAATTTCTGCAAATTATGATTCCCCCTCACAAATTGTACCGGCTCAAGGATGGGTATTCAACAATCAAGGTCAAGTAGTTCTGACCGCTGACAATCCCAACGCCATCAAAATCCAGCGCCTACCGCAAAATTTAAGTAGTTGTGCTGCACGATGAAAAGTAGAAAGCGAGAAGAAATAGTTTTATTAGGGACTTCCAAATAGAAAAACATACAATTTTTCTTGTGGGGTGGACATCTTGTCCGCCCAAGGCTTGGGGCGGGCGAGACGCCCACCCCACAAAATTGGATAATTTATTTCTTGGTAATCCCTTACTTGACATAATCAATCAAATATGCATAAAAAACAGCACAGATGGCGATCGCGCAAAGCCAGGTTTTTCTATGGTAGTCAAGTGCGATCGCTCATTTTAGCAGTGGTGTTATTTTTATCCTCCGTGGGAGGAGTCTTAGTTACTAGTGATGTTTGGGCGTCAACTGCGATTGTCCAAACTCAAAAAGAGCCTTTGCAGTTGGTAGAACAAGGGAAATTGCTTTACCAAAATAGAGAATTTGAGTCAGCCCTGGGGGTTTGGTTACAGGTTGCCGCAGCTTTTGCCGCGCGAGGTGATAAACTTAACCAAGCTATGGCCTTGAGCAATCTTTCCCTAACAGCTCAACAACTTGGAAAGTGGGAGCAAGCAAAACAAGCGATCGCTACCAGCTTAAATATTCTGCAAACACAGCCAAAATCACCAGCACAACAGCAAATCCTCGGTTCCACATTGGACATCCAAGGAAAGTTGCAACTAGCAGTGGGAGAATCAGGAGCAGCCTTAACAACTTGGCAACAAGCAGCTAAAATTTATCAAAATCTTGGTAATCAAAATGGTGCAATTAAAAGCCAGATTAACCAAGCTCAAGCCATGCAAGATTTGGGTCTTTACCCAAGGGCTTGTAAAACTTTACTCAAAACTTTAGAGCTTGAAAATCAAAACTGCGAAATCACAAAAGAACAATTGCAAACCTTGCAACAAAGAAATTCCTCATCTTTACAAATCTTGGCTTTGCGTAGTCTCGGTAATGTTTTGCGAGTTGTAAATCAACTCGAACAATCACAGATGGCGTTATTGACAGCTGAGCAATTAGCTCAACAATCAGGCGATTCGGAAAATTTGGCTGCTACTTATCTCAGTTTAGGTAATACATCTCTCGCCTTTGCCAATAGAAGTTTATTACGAGACACCACAGAAGAAGAGAATATTTTGCCTTTGTCTTGTGGACATAAACGCATCACAGAGCAAGCCAAAACTTACTACAACAATGCATTTGATTTTTATCAAAAAACTGTAGATATTTCTACTTTACCTATTGCTACATTACAAGCACAACTTAATCGTTTAAGAGGTTTGCTATATCTACATCAACAGCCAACATCCCAAGACTTGACCTCGATCAAGTCTACATTGGAAACTCTCACTCCCAGTCGAGTTTCTATCTACGCCAGAGTTAACTTTGCTGAAAGTTTACACTGTGTTAATCAAGGCATAAAAGCACAAGCAAAATCAGTTTCCAGCCCAGATGAAACCGTCCAATTGCTAAACACAGCTATTCAACAAGCCAAAGCTATCAAAGACCAAAGAGCCGAATCATATGCATTGGGTCATCTTGGTCAACTATACGAACAAGCCCAACAATGGGAAATAGCTAAAAAATATACTGAATCAGCTTTAAAGCTTACCCAGATAATTAATACAAGAGATATTACTTATCAATGGTACTGGCAATTAGGTCGTATACTTTTAGCTCAGAAAAACTTTCCAGAAGCCGTAGCAGCATACACTGATGCTGTAACCATTCTTAAATCTTTACGTAGTGATTTAGTAGCTCTCAATCCCGATATCCAATTTGACTTTCGAGATCAAGTAGAACCAGTATATCGGCAGCTAGTAACTTTATTGCTGCAACCAGAAAGACCTAGTGCTGAAAATTTAAAACAGGCTCGAAACGTAATTGAAGCTTTACAATTGGCTGAATTAGATAACTTTTTTCGAGATGCTTGTATAATTGCCCAGCCAACAGAGATTGATGAAATTGTAGATAATGCCAATTCACCAACAGCAGTCATCTATCCAATTATTTTGGCAGACAGACTAGAGGTAATTGTGAAATTACCCCGGCAAAAACAACTGACTCATTACAGAACTTATATAGCGAAAACTGAAGTAGAAAGCACTTTAGAAAAACTGCGGCAAAATTTAGAACAACGTTATACTTTTCGTGAGCGCGAAATTCTTTCTCAAGAAGTATATAACTGGTTAATCAAACCTGCCGAAAAAGAATTAGCACAAAACAAGATAAAAACATTAGTTTTTGTGCTGGATGGCTCTTTACGTAACATTCCTATAGCAGCCCTCTATGACGGTAAGCAGTATCTAGTAGAAAAGTACAGCGTTGCTTTATCTCCTGGTTTACAACTAATAGAACCAAAACAACAAAAACAAAAATTTGAAGCGTTCACAGGAGGACTTACTGAACCGCGCTTTGGTTTTAGTCCTTTACCTAATGTAGCCAATGAATTACAAGAAATTAAATCTGTGATTCCTACTAGACAATTGCTCAATCAAACTTTCACTAGTACAACCATCGAAAAGCAAATTAGTTCTGATTCATTTGCTATTGTACATTTGGCAACTCACGGTAAATTTAGTTCCCAACTGGAAGATACATTTATTCTGGCGTGGAATGGCAAGATTAATGCCAAGCAACTGCGTGAGGTACTGCAATTCAGAGAGGATACTAGAGGGTCACGAGTGGGAGCCTTAAAGCCAATAGAATTACTCGTTTTGAGCGCTTGTGAAACGGCTACTGGAGATAAACGAGCGGCTTTGGGATTAGCTGGAATGGCGGTGCGTTCAGGGGCCCGTAGTACTCTCGCTTCTTTATGGCAAGTAGATGATCAATCTACATCCATTCTCATGGCTGAATTCTATCGACAGTTAAAAAACAATCCAATTATCACTAAAGCAGAAGCTCTACGGCGCGCCCAAGAGTCTATTTTGAAGCAGTATAAAGAACATCCATTTTATTGGGCGCCTTACGTTTTAGTAGGTAATTGGCTTTAGGCATTATACCATTTGCGTTTAAAAACTTATGATACCTGTGGAGGTTGGGAATAGGGAATTGGGAATTGGTAAACTTTATTTTTCTTCGCCATTACCCCCCAAATAAACTTTCTCGTAAGTAATTAACTGAACTTGATATTATAGCCATTGCCACATAGGTTACGACATCAACAGATGATAAAACCTAGATAAAAATTGGAAGACGAAGGGCGGTTGACGACGAACGCTCCTTGTGAACTTACAGCAGCGACCGAAAGAGCGATCGCTTTAGTTCCTAAACTCAACAAACCAGTGGGGTTTTAGTGTTGGTTGGTTGTCTCACTTGACGGTTAAGTAGGTAGGCATAATTAAATGTAATATGTCCGAAGCGAGGAACGAAGCAATCGCTGCGGACTGGGATTGCTTCGTCGTTCCTCCTCGCTTCGGACAGTCCATATTATATTTATTTGTACCCATCTACTTAACAAAAGTAGGGGTTCTGGTAGCAATCGTACAGAAACTTACGCGCTTGACTAACTTTGCCTAAAACAGAACCCAGGCAGCACCTTCCCTAGAAGCTACAACCCTGATTTTTTCGTTAAAAAGTGATTTGACATTGCCTAAAAGAATATAAATTAGGCAATGTTTAACAGTTGCTAGAAGGCTTGCTAGTCATAGAGAAAAATAAATTATTATCATTGATAATATCAATTTCCTCTCCCAGATTAGCTATGTTAAGGTATGTAAAGAAATCAAATAAAGTTTTTGTAATTATCAACAAGTAGTGGCGCTAAACGAGGTGGGGAGAGCAACATAGAATAAATTAGGAATACAAAAAACAAGAGAACTTAAAAATAAATTATTGTTTTAATAAAGATGCTCAAGCATTTTTATTACAAAATCTTCATGTTTATTTTGAACGATTTGAACAGATTGATAGACTTGCAGACTGTTCATATTCTTCACATAAACACTATGGTTCTTTAGTATATAGTTTACTGTGTCTTTAGCATACTAGTTACTGAAGAACCAACACTATTTAATGTTTGGGAAAACAACAGAAAAAAATAACGTGTCTTCTCAACTTAAATATCTACCATTGCATTATCTATAGCCCATACATAAAAAATATTTGCGATGATTATCGCATCATTTTTTATGCAGGATAAACTTTGCTCATTTGTTATTTTTGTCTCACGATAGGAGGAAGACATGTTTCTAACAAGACGATTATTCTTGGGTGCTTTGACATTATCTTTAATTAGTTTGACTAGTTATCCATACAAAAGTTTAGCCAATTCTCAACTATCTACAAAGCCTGTACAAGAATTTTACACTGCAAGCCTATTAAATATTCTAGATCCTCTTCTAAATCCTTATAAATGCACTACCAAATTAAGAGTTATTAACGCTGCGGTTAGTACTGCATCACCAGTTGATGTCATTGTCAACGGTAAAAAAGTTTTGCGGAATGTAGATTTTCGTCAAGCTAGTAAATATGTAGATGTAGCACCAGGAAATATTGAGGTACTTTTTGTGCAATCTGGTACTAGCAGTACAATTGCTTCTAGAACCTTTACAGGAGCGCCTAATAGTGCTTATACAGTAGCGATAACAGGAACACTACAAGGCCCCTCAGGTCAACCATTATTTAATCAATCACCCTTTGTGATTCCAGAGGATTTAACACAGCCTAATCCAGGTAAATTTAAAGGACGTTGGTATCGCTTTTCGGAAACTAGCGCTGTTATAGATTTCCGTATTAGCAAATCCTCTAGCCCAAATGTGGATGAAACTCGTATCACAGACCTAACACCCAAAACTGCTATTCCTTACCCAGAACTTACGGCTGGTAATTATAACTTCAATCCAGTTCTACCTGACCAATTTGACCCATTAATCAATAATGCCTTCAACCCACCAATCACAGTAGAAGTTGCGAATCAACAAGTCCCGGCCGGAGTCATTTTTGATGTAATTGCTACAGGTAATGGCTTAGGCCAAGCACCTAACTCACTGCTACTCACAACTGCCTCAACACAAACAGCGCCTCCTGATGCTAATGGGTGTAATCAGATTGTGCAGTAAGCAATATCAACTTAGTGAGGCATTTTTAGCCATAGGAATCTTATTTAATTTTTGAAAAAACCGTATAACTATTGAAGCGGAAGCGGCTGATTCAATCAGACCCGCTTCAGTAGCTATTAATGCGACTGCCAACCAACTGACCACTTCCCAGTCCCCTGCTATAAATAGAATTAAGGCTCACAACACTTTGTAATAGGTTGTGTTGCAATATTGCCCAAATCGATAGATTTTAACAACTCTTGCCAATCAGAAGCGAGGGCGCTATCTTGTGGTTTACTACGGCGAAGTTCACCTATAGCAGTGAGTGCATCCTGCCAAATACCTGCTTGAGCATAAACAGCTACAAGTTGTTTTGGTTTTGCAGTTTTTAATTTATTTATTAAATCAGAATTGGGTTCTATTCGTTGAACTAAACCTTCAACTGCAACATCTTCAGCGTTGCTTTTATCTTTACAATCAATTAAAAAATACCAATGATAATACTTGCCAATTTCTAAAGGTTTTTCAGTTGAGGGAACGGAAACGCTAATAATGCCTGGTGTACCAGATATAGTAATAGGAATAGGTTCTTTCGTTACTGGATTATTTTCCTCATCTAATAAGACAAATTTGACAGAGTTAATATCTTGGGATGTATAGGGAAAGTAAAACCAAAATTTAGGAAATTTATTAACTGTTAATCCCAAGGCAAATTTTGTGGCAGCTACATTTATCGGTTTTAGTTGTTTTGGACTCTGATTTTTTTGCATCAAAGGTATTAATGCAGTCAGAGGTATATTTACATTAGGGCAATCGCCGCGAGTTCCGGCTCCATACCTATCTCTGGGTGCGCCTCGGTTTTCTGGTTCTTTTTCTAAGGAAGGCTGGATAAAGCGGACTCGTATATTATTGGATTGCTGAGATTTTACTGGTAATTGTGTAATACTAACAGTTGCAAAAATAATTCCCAACGCTACATTGATTGGTTTGAAACAAAAATCTATTTTCATTTTTAAAATCTCTGTCTGCTATTTTTTCTGATTGATTGACAATGAATTGTATGACATCAAGATACAAGCAGTACTTATCAATACAATAGCTGGAGGTAAAAATGGTATCCAACCTCCATACAGCAACAGACCAAAACAGCATCCATATAAAAGAGTGATTGCAGCACTAGCTATCAATGCTAGTTGCAATCTTGTGACACTATATAAAGCTACCATACCGCCGATCAAAGACCAACCCCAAATCCAAAAAGCCTCAATCCATGAAGGCCAAACCCACAATAGAGGTCGATGATCTAAAACTGCACTGAGTATCTGACTTACCATCTCGGCATGAAGTAATACTCCTGGGACTTCTTTGTAAGGCATAGTCCCCATACTGTAAGGTGTTAGGAAAGCGTCTTTTATACTTTCAGCATTAACGCCTATTAAGACGATGCGATCGCTAATCCAGTTAGAATCGAATTGACCATTTAAAATCTGTGTCAGAGTTACTTGCCGGGCAATCTGCTTTGTAGAGCGATAATTCAGCAGGATTTGATGTCCGCGTGCGTCAAATTGTTGGTAACTACCTGTAGGAACGTCTATAGGTTTAAAAACTACTTTACCAGCCTGTAACTGTCCTTGATCATTAATTTGCAGCGAAATACCTTGTTGTGCTAAGTATTGACTAGCTAACCGTACTCCTAATGAATAACTGGTTTTACAAGGTGATTGCGGATCTGGGGTTAAAATTAGCAAATGACGACGAACAATAAAATCGCCATCGCGGACTATATCACTAAAGCCTAGACGTTGAGTCGGAATTTCTGGTGGAGGTGAAACACCGTTTTTGCTACTTTCGCTAACTTTACAGATTGCAAAAAAGTTTTGATTCTGTCGCAACTCAACTGCTAAATCTGGATATTGAGATTCTACTGGAAAATCACGATAGATATCTAAACCTATAGCTCTCGGCTTTGATTTTGCTAATATCTGCAATAATTGCGCTAATACATCATCTGATAAAGACGACTTTTGCCTTTTTTGTTGAGCTTGAATATCAGCTTCGGTAACTGTCACCAATAACAGGCGTTGATCTGACCCTTCATCAGGTCTAAGCCGCATCATACCATCAAAAGCTTTTAGTTCCCATTCTTGAATTATTCCTTGCGATCGCACTCCCAACAATAAGCCAGTCACTACTAGACTTGTCAGCAAAACTTTTTGCAGACTTTGCTTGTTGAACCAAGAAAAAGAAATTTTGCTGGTTTTACCGCATAATTCATTCCAAGTAGGTGGTTCTTCTGCTGGATTTTGACAAATTGTGGGTAGCCAAGAAGCACCAGGAAAGTCATCTTCTAAACCTTGCAACCTTTCTCGCGCATACCGCACTGCTAAATAGAAAGATTGATTATCAGCAAAAGCTGTGAGAAAATACTTTAAAAATGTTTGTGCTACCACATCTGGCACATTTTCTCGCATGACAATAAGTTGGGGAATATGCCACTGAGCTAACTGATTTGCTAGTCCCAAACCATCGCAAGAGTTGAAAATTGCTAACCTCAGACCACGCTTAATCGCATATTTTAAAGCATTTTTTAATTCAGATATCTTTAAACTACTGGTTTGATTAATTTGAATAGAACCTGTATTTCCATAACTTTGACTATGCCCAGCAAAAAATAAAATATCCCAACCATCTTGATGCCAAAGCCACTGATCAAATTCTTGGCGTGAGGGTTCTACTAAAAATATTGTTGTAGCATTTGGCAACTGCTCAAGCACTGCTCGGTCTTGCTCGATATTAATTCCTTCACTATTACCTAAAACAGCTAAAATTCTAACTTTATTAATATGATTTTTTCTGAAGGTTTTAATTTTTTCATATTTTGGTATACTTAGTGCTACTTCAGCATTTTGGTAGTCATCAAAGAAATTCCATAGATGCCAAGGAAGCTTTTGCAGTAAGCTATCACTTGTTTCGATAATTATTTGAATTTCTTCGTTTAAAAGCAATCGCGCTCGTAATTGTTGGTCTATGCTCCGAAAAGAGTTTGAGTTTAACCAAATATTTATTTGTTCCTGTAACAGATGGGAAACTTCTGTGAAGTCAACTTCACTCACATTTGTTAAGCCAACGTCTTCAATTTCTAGTCGAGAACGCCTTCTGATTGCATGATAGAGCGATTGATAAATTATTTTAAACCTTTTATAAGTTTCTGAAATTTCTGGTGCTGATGGTAAACTACCTGTAAATTGTATAGGTCGAGTTTTATTATCCCATATCTGGGCAGTGACAGGAGAAAAACCGTCAATCAAATTACCTTTTTCTAGGTTAATCACTACTAACTTACTCATAGTGGATTTCTCGATTTTTTTTGCTACTTTTAGCATTATTAGCTATTTACTAATATCAAATCAAGAATCTTTCTATAAGGTTACAATTTATAACGTATTTTGAACTCTGAAGCAGGTTGAAGTAAACGTAGAAACTAAATTAAATAAGGTTAAATACCGATTTTCATTGCTAATAGTCCATTGTAATAATTTTGCTCAGTGAGCGTGGTCAGCTCACTGACTTATTGAAGAAATTGGGTATCTCACAGCCTTCAAAGTTAATGCAAAATATAACTAAAAATACTGAATATCTAAGTCATACGTACAAAAAGCTGGTTTTTGACGTTCAATAATTTCTCTTAATAATGTTTCATTGATTTGCTGTGATTGTTGCACATGCAGTTCTACAATGAAATGATAGGGACAGCCACCTCCCAGCATGGAGTCTTCACCTATAAGAGAATGGCACTAAGAAAAGCTATAAGCCATACTCCATAAGTATTATAGGCATTAATGCCTTTATAGCAGTGGATGCGGGAACTGCGATCGCTATTTTTGTAGGTGCTGTCAAATCAAGGCGGTAGCTGTGCAGCGTCGTCCCAAAATTTTTTGTAGTTAGAGGATGTTTGAAAAGTCTAATATACTACTCAGCAGGGCGATTAGAAATCGCGTCTACACAGACGAAACCCACCTCCGTGGGTTTAAAAGACCTAATTTTTGGTTAGTCCGCGTAGGCGGTGAGGGGGTCGCAGTCTTGGCGGTTCCCGTCGATTGCGTTAGCGAAGCGTTAGCGACGAAGGAGCGTCACCCCCGAACCCGAAGGGACTTTGCCTGTGTAGTAGCGAATTATATTCGCCCAAAACTTTTAAAACAACCTCTTAGAAAAAGCTTACTCGTTCATGGAATACTTTCTTTGATACGAACAAGCCAACACTATAATTACTACTGTGACACTACGAGTACGCCGACTGACACGCCGCAAATAGTAGTCAAAGCATTTAAAGGACGTTCGAGTTTCTATTTACGAAAAGAATTCCCTGAACTATTGAAACTACCAAGCTTATGGACTAGTAGTTATTTCGTATCAACAGCTCTTAATGTTAGCAGTGAGGCTATTAGAAAGTATATTGAAGACCCACACCACGGGACTAATTAATATTGAAAAGACCACTGGGGTTAAAACCGCACGTGTCGCTTCCCTCTCAGCACTAAAGTGACTGAGTTTCCCGCTTCCCGTGTTTTCCTATGACTGATGACTGTTGACTGTGAACAGTACAGTCAAAAAGCATGGTAGACATATAACGTTCTGTCCATTCTGATCCAAAGGATTTTTCTAGAACTCGGCGAGTTTTATCATTCTGTTGCTGTTTTGTGCAGTAATATTGTTGCCCTGCGAGAACTTTAGCTACTTCAAGGCGCGAAGTTAAAGAAGTTGTTGTACTGGCAATTTGACAATGTAAGGTTAAAAATTCTCGAACTCGCATTAGAAAAGCCTCTTCTTCTAGCGTGCCAATTGGGCGCACAAACAGACAAAAATCGGAAAAAATATCAGCCCACTGGGGCAAAGCGCGTGGTTGAGAAAATTCGATGGCAGATAAAGTTGATAAAGCTGTTTGGTAGTTTTTTGGCAATGAACGATCGCTAGCGATGGGAGACAAATCAGCAATTGCAGCACTGATGCTTTCTCGCCCTCCCACCACATCCGCTCCAAAAATTGGTAAAGCATATTCAGGATTGGGGAACATCACGCAGTGAAGAATATCCAGTGAATTGCCTACCTGAGCTAATTCCAAATGAAGCTTGCGAAACTGCGGTGTCTGGTAGCAATGATTTTCAATGACTAGCCGCTGTCCTTCTAGGCAACCTTCAACATAACCTAAATCTTCTGGAACTTGATAGGCAGATAAATCTAGGTAAGTTTGCCAAATTTCTTCAATGCAATTTGCCAGTTTGTGAATCAGGGAATGCTGACGCGATCGCAGGGATGTTTGCATAAACTTAGTCATCCGCTTCTCTCCAAATAAACTCTTGATACCCTACATTGGCCTATGGTTTGTGCAAAATCTGTGCAATTTCAGTTGAGGGTAATTTACTTTACACCAAACTAGAGTCATGCCAAAAGCATGTTTTACACCAGACAGATAGCTTATCTATCGGCTATCATGCGACGTAAAGCATTATCCACGTTTTGAAATCATGACTGAACTACTTCAGCACTTGATCCCAGAGTTTGATAAATTGCGAGACGATGAGCAAAATGCGATCGCTAGTCGTATTTTCCCCGAAATAGAAGATGAGCGGGCATGGAAGATTCGGTTGGAAGCGCCTACAGATGATTACTGGGATCGTCTAGGTGAGATTGTACGTCCAGAAATTTCTACTGATGACCGACCAAGCGCACCAGAGGGCAGATAAGGGAAAGTTACAAAGAATATTTTCCCAAAAATCGCCAAATTCCCCTACCTCTACCTAGTAGGGTGGGGAGAATGTCAACTTGCCCATGCTCGCACTCGCTGGAGGCGGTTACGGATGCGGTTAGCAAGGTCTACGGCTATTACTGGCTTGCACAAGTAGTCATCAGCACCTAAGTTAAAAGCTTGATTCTGGGTTTTTGCATCGCTCAGTACGCTCAAAAATAAAATTGGTAACTGTCGCCAACGCAGATCACTGCGTACTACCTGGCATAATTCAAAACCATTGATCTGGGGCATATTCACATCTAAGACCAGCACGTCGGGGCTTACAGTTTGTAGCACCGTCCAGAATTGCTCAGGCTCTGCGAGGGTGGTAACTTCAAATCCCCAAGGATTGAGTAACATCGGTAGCGTTTGTAACCAATCTTGATCATCATCTACAATCATCACTTTCGCTGCCATATCTGACCCACTCAGCAGTTGCACTACAGCAGCGATCGCTTGTTGGGGAGCAATGGATGGTTCCCAGAAGAGTTTACCCCCGTGACGCACCACTTGCAGTCGATTTGTCAAGTCGCTGCCATCGCCGACAACGAGAATCGGCAGGTGGGGGTGATGTTCTGACAGCATTTGCAACCATTCTAGAAAGTCTGTTGTCTGACACCCAGATTTAACTGAGGGTAGGTGAAGCAGAATCGCTTGAGGATGGGATGTCGAGTTGAAAGTGGCTGTAGCCGCCTCAATCGTTGGTGCGATCGCTGTGCGAATTTGATAACTTGCCGCTACACTTGTCAAGGATTCGCTGAAGTTGGGATCTGGATCTACAATCAACAACAGCGGTGAATTTGCGCCTTGGGCTGGTGAATGCTCAGAGGGCGACTGATTGCTGTGGATTGAGGTGTTGTGATCAATTTCCTGTTGTAGGGCGTTTACCAGAGTCTCCATCAGCAGCGCCTGTTGTAGTTGCAAAGGTTTGTAACTATTTAGCAAATTTTCCAGTTGCCGTGCTAGCTGCATTCCCTTTGTGAGTCGAAAAGTTCCTAGAGTTCCTGCTAGTTTGTGAGCAATATGTTGAGCTTGTTCTTGAAGTTGACAGTCGAGTGAATCAGCTTGTAAGTCTTTTAGTGCTTGAGATAGCACTGTCAATTGTTCCAAGCTTTTTTGTCTGGTGGTGATCCAGGTTTCATTGAGGAAGGCTAGGTATTGTGCTTGCTGGTCTAGGTGGCGATCGCCTATGGTAATGGGCATGGGGCATTGGTTATTCTCCCTCATCTTTCCACTGTTCCCTTTTGCCCTTGTCTGCATTTCCCATTGCCCATTCTCCCAGTGGTTGAAGGGATAGACTTGCCGAGGGCTTTGTGTAGGCTGGAGTTTTGTTTCTTGTGCGGGTGCTTTCAGGTAATATCCGCGTCCATGCACTGTGGCAATAAAATCTGGAGGCGCACCTGCTGCTACAAGTTTATGACGTAACCGACGGATATGGGAGCGTACCGTTGCCTCAGCGGGAAATTCCTCTGAAGACCATAATCGGTCTAAAATCTCGTTGGTACTAAATACATGCTGGCTATCCCAAAGCAGCAGTTCTAGCAACCTATATTCTTGGGTTGTGAGGATTAGGGGTTGATTGTTGTAGGTGACTTCACAAGTGCTGGGGTTTAATAGTAAATCTCCCCAAGTCAGTAAAGGTAAGGGGTTGACGCTAGTGCGTCTCAGTAATGCCCGAATGCGGGCGATTAGTTCTAAGCCATCAAACGGCTTGACTACATAGTCATCCGCGCCTGCATCTAATCCCTTAACTTTAGCGGTGCTTGTATCCTGAGCCGTTAGTAATAAAATTGGCGTAGTGTATCCTTCTGCCCGGAAGCGCTGGCATAAACTAATGCCATCCAACTTAGGCAATATAATGTCCAACACTATCAGGTCATACTCAAATGTGGAACCATAATTCCAACCCATTTCACCATCTTTGACAGTATCCACGACATAGTGGTGTGCCAATAGGCTCTTGGTCAAAACGGCAATTAGTGACTCATCATCTTCTACAAGCAATATTTTCATAGTCACCTCTGGGAAACTTCATCGCCTTGTGGGTAGGTAAGTTGAACCGTCTAGGCGTGTCAGGCTGAAGTTCGTTAGCTAAGTGGGTTGCGTCTAGAGTAAGAGTAGAGGCTTGCTATTATATGAAATTTTAGATGTGAATTTTTGTCTAACGCTCTTTTGAGTTCAAATTTCTTATTATATTTGAGCATTGCAGACTGCTTAAACCACAAGTGTTTCGGCTTTTCTTAGTACCATTCATCTGATAGTCTGTTTTTAATCATTGTATTGGTGAATGCAGTTCATAAGGACTACTGATGCCCATTTCTTGCTTTGAGTACCACATACCACCTATTCTTAATATTAAGACACGCGTAAATCAATTGGTAAATCTACAAAGAAGCACCAAAAATCATGCGTGTATTAAAGAACCTTCTCCAAATTTTCTCAATGCCAACCGAAAACAGAAACTTGCTTTCTGCTAGTGAGAAGTTGGAGAAATTACTCAAGATCATTACCGTTAAAATTTACCCACCAGACGATTCCTGTGTTAGAAGCAAGCGTATTCGCCACAATATTGTGCGGATTTTTTGGCATCATCCTGAAAAAAAACCTGGTGATGAAGATTGTCTCAATGGATGTGATGAGTACAGGGGTTATCGCCTATTACGTGCTGATTGCATCACGAGAAGGCTTATTCACACCAATTTTATCAAATGTCAAAAAGGGCACTTACGCAGATCCGGTTCCCCAGGCGGTTATATTGACGGCGATTGTGATCGGCTTTTCAATTCAAGCCTTAATGTTGGTCGGTGTCATGAAATTGTCACGGGATAATCCCACATTGGAAAGCAACGAGATCGAGAAGAACAATACACCATGACTACCATTACGATCGCCTGGATTGCACTACCGTTTTTGGTGGGGTTCGTTATTTATTTGGTTCCCAAGCTTGACAAATACCTCGCCTTGGGCATGGCTGTGGTTTCGGCCGGATATGCATCGCAGTTATTTGTTGCTCAGTCGCCCCTGGAACTGAAATTGCTGGATAACTTCGGTGTCACCTTAACGCTTGACGAATTGACCGGCTACTTTATCCTGACAAATGGGCTGGTAACGGCTGCGGTCATCCTCTACTGTTGGCACAGCAATAAGACAGCTTTTTTTTACGCCCAGACCATGATGTTGCATGGCAGCGTCAATGCCGCATTCGCTTGTACAGATTTTATCAGTTTATATGTGGCGTTAGAAGTCAGTGGTATTGCCGCATTTCTCTTAATTGCTTATCCCCGCACTGATCGAGCAATTTGGGTGGCCTTGCGCTATTTATTTATTAGCAACGTGTCCATGCTGTTTTATCTGGTGGGCGCGGTACTAGCCTATCAGACAAATCACTCGTTTGCTTTTTCTGCTTTGCGGGGCGCTCCACCAGAGGCGTTTGCCCTGATTTTTTTGGGGCTAATGGTAAAAGGGGGGATATTTGTATCGGGTTTGTGGCTACCGTTGACTCACTCGGAATCGGAAACGCCGGTGTCAGCCTTGCTATCGGGAGTCGTTGTGAAAACTGGAGTCTATCCTTTGGTGCGTTGTGCGCTGATTTTGGATGAGGTTGACCCCATAATTAGAATCTTCGGAGTGGGGACAGCGCTTCTGGGAGTGTTCTACGCCATGTTTGAAAAAGATACTAAGCGAATGCTGGCGTTTCACACTATTTCCCAATTAGGTTTTATCCTTGCTGCACCTATAGTCGGCGGTTTTTATGCGCTGACTCACGGCTTGGTAAAATCGGCGCTGTTTTTGATAGCGGGTGTCTTACCAAGCCGCAACTTTAAGGAGTTACAACATAAGCCCATCAATACCGCAGTCTGGATTGCCCTAGTCATAGCCAGCTTCTCAATATCGGGCTTTCCATTGCTGTCTGGCTTTGGGGCGAAGGTGTTGACAATGAAGAATCTTGCACCTTGGCAAGTCATCGCCATGAACGTTGCAGCCTTGGGAACGGCAATATCGTTTGCCAAATTCATATTTCTGCCGCGTGGGGGAAAAGAGGAGGTAAAGCCAGGTTTCTGGCCTGGGATAATACTGTTGATCGCTGCGCTGATTGTCGCCAACGTTGTGTACTATCAGGCCTACACCGTGGCGAATATCATCAAACCACTAGCAACCATCGGCATTGGCTGGTTAGTATATTTGTTGATTGTTCAAAGATTAGTAGTCAAGCTGCCGCGTGTACTTGAGCAATTTGAGCATCTGGTCGGTTTTATGAGTCTGATGTTGGTACTACTCTTTTGGATGGTATTAGCATGATTGGATATCTGAATCTATTATTGCGACTGGCTATCTGGTTTCTGCTCACTGCTAATCTGAGTGTGGCAAATATCATCATCGGTGTGAGTATCGCGCTCTTATTACCACACAACTATAAAACACAGGAAAAATTAAAAGATTGGCTGCGGGCGCTGTGGCAAATCATCATAGCGATTCCCATCGCTTATATCGAAGCATTGGACATCATCTTCCATCCCCATACTGAAGAAGAGATAGTAATGGAACGTGTCCCCGCAAGAAGGACACCCGGACTGATATTCCTAGATATATTCATCATTACCTTTACACCAAAAACCGTTGTTGTGAAATATCACGAAGATGGCTGGTACGAAGTACACCGGATTCAAAGAAGGAAAAAATCATGAACCTGGTAGTCATAGCCATGATTGTGGCCTTGCTCATACCCGTTTACGAAGCTTGGAAGAATGATCATGTTTGGCAGAAGATGTTGGCATTTGCCAGTATCTCCTCCAAGGCAGCAGTGATGATTCTGGTGGTATCGGTCTTGCGTGATGATTGGATGATCGGCATTGTGGGGGTAATCATCCTGAGTGTGGGTAATGCTGCATTAATGCTATTGGCAAATGTACTGAAACGCATGAGTGATCTATGATTAATATATTAAGTTATGGCTGCATAGTTATAGGCATTGTCTTCTGGTTTTGGGGGACATCTTACCTATTGGGCAAGCGATCGCTATTATTCAAACTGCATACTCTTTCGGTTTCAGATACCCTTGGTTCAATCAGTATCGTTTTTGGGTTGCTGCTGAAGATACCCAGAGAATGGCCACTGCTAATTCTCGGCATCATTTGCTTGGCAATGTGGAACACGATGCTGGGGTATGTGTTGGCATACTGTTCTAGTACTGGGGGTGAGGATGAATAAATACGATCTGTTTATCTATCTGATCACTGCCTTGCTGCCATTGTCTGCTTGTATGTTAGTACTGCAAGTTAATCCATACAATGCCTTGGTAATTCGGGGAATACTGGGAGCCGTGGCAGCATTATTATATGTGCTTTTGGGTGCGGCGGATGTGGCTTTGACTGAAGCATTAGTGGGTACCATGCTGGCAATCACTCTCTATGCGATCGCAGTGCGTTCATCGCTGGTCATGCGTCTTGGTATCATCCAAAACAAAGTAAGTGAGGCAGAGGGCGATGCTTTACCACAGGGTAATTTTGGGCAACTGATGGATGAGTTACGCACAATTTTTGGCAAACGCCATATGCGTCTTGATCTAGTTCCTTACTCAAATACGCAAGCCTTGGAACGGGCGCTGATGGAAAAAGAAGTCCATGCAACTTGTGTCAGACTCGAAGACAATACTCAAGACCAGGCGACCAATCAACAAGAAAACTTATCCTATCACACCGCCATCAGGGTGAAACGCATCTATGACATCATGCAAAGCGAACTTGCATCACCATCGACCAGCCTCACCTATGTAAATACACCAGTTGAAGGGGAGGAGCATCAATGAAATGGATCTACATTGCAGCAGGGATAGCGCTGTATGTGAAAATGCTCGTCTTGCCAAATCCAGCACCACAAATACCGGATTTCTCTATTGTGGAATCCATTGTCAAAGATGGTGGCATACCCAATGCGGTGACAGTGATCATTCTCAGAAATCGCTTGTATGACACTATGTTCGAGGTGGTAGTATTTACCATCGCCATCATGGGTGCTTATTTCCTGTTGGCTAATGAAAGGCCATCCTGCGCGATCTATCATTTCACAGATAAACCCTCAATTGTGCTGGCGCGTTTGGGAGCAACAATAACCTCGTTAGTGAGTATCGAGCTGGCTATTCGCGGACATCTGACTCCAGGTGGTGGTTTTGCGGCCGGGGTAGCAGGCGGAACGGCGATCGGCCTGGTGGCGATTACCTCATCACCGGAGTGGATGCAGGCGATTTACCAGCGCTGGCACGCCGCTACATGGGAGAAAGTTTCGGTGCTGATTTTCATTATACTGGCGGTGATCACTTTGTCAGGATTAGAATTACCCCACGGAGAGATGGGGGCACTTTTCAGTGGGGGAGTTGTACCGTTGCTCAATATCTTGGTCGCCATCAAAGTTGCCTTGGGTTCGTGGGCGGTTATTTTGGTGTTTATTCGTTATCGGGGTTTGTTGTAATAACCCAAGTTGATTGTCATTACGAGTGCAGCGATAGCAGAACGAAGTAATCGCATAATCCTGTGTTTTTTGCGATTGCTACCCTTCTCCTTCAAAGACGAAGATCGCGAACGGTAAGGCTTTGCCAACGTCGTTCCTCCTCGCTGCTCCCGGGCTGACCAAAGCGATCAAACAACCCAGAGCTAGACGACGAAACCAAGCGCTAGGTGGAATTTTAAGACTTGTGTGTACACCGTAGCCACGTGAACGGGGAGGGCAGCGTTTGCAAAAAGCAAATGCGGGGTGGGCTTGGGACTGTATTGCAACAAAGTGAGAACCGCTATATTTACTTAGATATATTATTTAATATTATTAAAATTTATAATTACTTTATTAAAGCTTTATTTTTTTCCCGTATGTCTAATTTTACGCTAATAGTAACTTAGTCATCAATCAAGTAATACACTAAGCAAATAGTGATATGAGTACTTGTCCAAAATTTTTAGCTGTTGTAGCTGGTACTTTCTTAAGTCTAGTAACAATAGACGTTAACTCGGCACAAGCTGGCAACTTCACTTTTACAAAAATCGCTGACAGTAGAGACTTCCTATATCTTGGTGGTGGCCCAATCAACGATAATGGCACAGTGGCTTTTGCTGCTGGGGGAGCAGATGATTTTGGCTTACCAAGTACAGGAATTTTTACTGGCAACGGCGGAGCGTTCACTACTGTCGTCAACTTCAATTTAGGATTCAATGCTATTAATGGTATTGCAATTAACAATAGTGGTACAGTAGCGTTTGCCAATAACAGTTTACCTCAAGAAGGACTGTTCATCAGTAATGGTGAGAATGTAACCACTGTTGCTACACCAAGTGATAATTTATTTACGCTTAACTTATCAAGCAATGCGTTCAATAATAGTGGTACATTGGTTTTCAAGACTTTCGAAGCGATTGTTACTGGCAATGGTGGCCCTCTGACAACTATTGTGGACACTAGTGGGCCATTTCAATTTTTTAGCCAAGACCCTGTGATTAACGACGCTAATGTAGTAGCTTTTGAAGCTGAGTTAAAAGATGGACGACAAGGTGTCTTCACGAGCAAAGATGGGACAATTACAACTATCGCTGATAATACTAGTTCTTTCTTTGGTGGATTTAGTGAGTTTGATATCAATAATACAGAAACAGTAATATTTAGTGCTTCTCTAGAGAACGGGGAACAAGGGATATTTACAGGGGATGGTAAAACAATTACCACTGTTGCTGACACCAGTGGCTTGTTTAGCAGTTTTTTTAGGCTTGCAATTAATGACAATAATCAAGTAGCTTTCAATGGAGAATTACGTGGTGGGCCAGAAAATGATTTTGCCGACGGCATCTTCACAGGTTCAGACCCTATTGCAGATAAAGTGATTGGCGTTGGGGACTCTCTTTTAGGCGGCACAGTGACAGATGTTTTTTTCAGCGGTGGTCTAAATAATTCAGGGCAAATTTCGTTCTATGCCGAGTATATAGATGACACTGGTAATACTATCACGGGTGTTTTTCGTGCCGACCCAGTTTTAGAATCAATTCCCGAATCCAGTTCCACATTAGGTCTATTAACTGTAGGCACTCTAGGCACAGGTGTAGTTCTGAAAAGAAAATTAAAACAGAAATTAACCTAAATCTGGTTCGACTTTAACCGAGATATTGCAACAATTCATCAAAAGTGCCGCCATTGGGCTAAAACCTTTACCTACTGAGTTTTTTAGCTGTTAAATATCTACTGAATTGTTGTTTCTCCCCTTTGCCTTCAACTTTGGAGTTACCAATGGAGAATCCTGGCAATTTGATCGGGTAGGTCAAGGGAGTTGAAGGGTTTGGTAATCACACCGCTAACGCCCAAATCATTAAACTGCCGCTTTTCTGATGTCTGTGCTTTAGCAGTTAAAAAAATCACTGGGATGTGTTCAGTTTCAGGATGTGCCTGGAGTGCTTTAAAAGTAGCGATGCCATCCATATCGGGCATCATCACATCCAAGAGAATGACATCAGGTTGTTCAGTTTGGGCGGTTTGGATGCCTCTGGGGCCTGAACTGGCAGTGAGTACGTCCCAACCTGCTGCTATACGGATACCAAATTGCACGACTGTTTGAATGCTTTCTTCGTCATCAATGATTAAAATTCGTTTGCTAACCATAGAAACCTGTCTCTTAGCCATGCAAAACTGGCAATGTGAAACAGAAAGTACTGCCTTTTCCTAGTGTACTTTCTGCCCAAATTTTACCTTCGTGTTGTTCGATAATTTTGCGGCAGATGGCAAGCCCTAAGCCTGTGCCTCCTTTTTTGCGGGAATCTGATGAATCAACTTGTTGGAAGCGTTCAAAGATGCTTTCGAGTTTGGACTGAGGAATTCCTTGTCCTTGATCGTGGACGCAAAACAAAACTTGAGACTGTTGTAGAAACTCAACAGTCAAACAAACAGTGCCGCCAGTTGATGAGAATTTGATGGCATTACTGAGTAAATTGGTGAGTGCCTGCACCATATAATCTGAATCTACCCAAATCTGAATATTTAGAGGCTGTGTTACTAGGGTTACGCCATGTTGCTGGGCCATTGGTTGCATAGCTTCGGTGGCCTGAATCATTAAATCTGCGGCATTGCAAGCTTGCTTTTCCATTGTGAATTTGCCTGACTCAATGCGCTGCAAATCTAAAACGTTATTCACCAAGCGGACTAGCCGTTCAGTATTCTCATCAGCAATTTCCAGCATTTGCTGTCCATCTGCTGAGAGGGTACCCAATCGCCCCGTGGCGAGGATTTTCAAGGCACTGTGTAGGGAGGTAAGGGGAGTCCGTAATTCGTGGCTGACTACGGAGATGAATTCGTCTTTCATGCGTTCAATGGCTTTGCGATCGCTAATATCACTGGCCAGCGAAAAGAACCCTTTGACGATTTTTTGCTCATCGACATGGGGAATATAGGTAACATTTACTGAACGAGAAATACCATCCCTCAAAACGATTTCATTTTCGTAGGTGACTACGTGACCGGATAAAGCCGCTTCCACATAGCTGTGCATTTTTTGGTAACAGTCCTCTTTCCATACTTCCTGAAGATGACATCCGTGAATTTCTGCTGGGGTCTGTTCTAGCCAATCTTCATAGGCTTGGTTGTTAAAGCGATATCGTTGTTCTTTATCTACGTAGGCAATCAGTACTGGCAAGGCATTGGTAATCAAGCGCAATTGTTCTTCACTGCGCCGTAAGGCTGCTTCAGCCTGCATCCGGTCATTAATTTCTTGGTGCAGATTGCGGTTTACGTCCTTGAGTTCAGCGGTGCGAATTTCTACAATCTCTTCCAAGTTTTCTAGTAATTGCGCTTGAGCCAGAGCAATGCTAATTTGATCTGCTAGTTGCTGCATCAGTTCTAGTTGAAAATCCACCCACCTGCGGGGGCGATCGCAATGATGAGCAATCAATAATCCCCATAGTTGATTGTGAGACGGCGATTCACTCTGTTGATGGGAATTCCAGTTTTGCAGAATCGGCACAATCAGCTTGGCTTTGATATCGAATTGGTCGATAAACTCTATCAAACAATCTGCCAATCCGACATCTGGATCGTGGACATCCGCGATCGCCCGTACACGTCCTTGGGCGTATAGCTGCTGATATTCTTGTGGGAAGACTTCTTCGGGAAACTCCAAATCGAGGATGGCGGGATATTCTGGCAGAACCGCTTCGCTAATGGCTTTACCTGTGCCATTGGGGAAGACTTGATAAATCAGCACGCGATCGGCTTGCAGAATTCGTTGCACTTCTGTCACCGTAGCCCGGAGAATTTCCTTCAATTGCAATGATTGCCGAATTTTCAGGGTTACTTCCGAAAACAACTCAACCCATTGGCGCTGACACCATAATTCATCTTGTGCAGCTTGCTTACGTGCAGTAATATCTCGCAAAATTACCAGATGCCGATGGGGAACCACATCCAAGGTTAAGGTGTATTCTACCTCTCGCCGCCTGCCATCGGGACGTAACAAGTAGAATTCACCAGTTTGTTGCTTCCCGCTTTGTACATGCAAACGAACTTGTGCAAAGTTAAACTCACCATCGATAAAATCAGCTAATATTTGCCCTGTCAGTGCTTGATGTGATAGCCCAAATAGTTGGCAACCAGCAGCATTCACCTCGATTAAACAACCATTATCATCCGTGACAGCGATCGCATCACAAGCTTTCTCAAAAACAGGTTGCAGCAGCTTTTGCTCTTGTTGCTGATTTCCCTTTGTTGAGCCTGATTTCTGGTGACGAGTTTGTGACGATTGCCGAGAGGTTGAACGCTTAGACATAAAAGCAAGGGCAACGATTCGGGAGACAATTGATCGTTGCACATAATTCAGTCTGTACTTTATCAGGACTTACGCAACTGGCACACATATTTTCTGTGATGGCAGTCTTTAGGAGCCAGCGCGAAGCGGTAGCGTTAGCGAAGCGTTAGCGACGAAGGAGCGTCGGAACGAGCGTCACCCGAAGGGAGGTTCCCTCGTTGATTGCGACTGGCGTTCAATAGTCAAGGGTAAAAAGTCAAGATTTTTGGACTTTTGACTCTTGACTTTGGACGATTTTTGTCAAAAATATATGACAATGCGCGTAAGTCCTATTTATTTAAACATGTTACTGCGATCGTTCTTCTATCATGTTCCTCTGTTATTCTTTCTGACTAACTCCAAACGAGATAATGCACTTGTGGCTGACTCACGCACATAGGAATCGGCAGACTCATCATTACCAACTGCCGTGAGTACGTCCACCCCCCGGCTATCACCAATGGTAGCGAGGGCATTGACAATTGCCACTGCTAATGCTGGGTTATCTATTGTTTGCAGCGACTCAATTAAAATGTCTAGGGCAGGGGCACCAATTTCACCTAGAGCATTCACAGATGCAAGACTGACCAGGGGATTGGGGTCGTTGAGTGCTGTCTTTAATCCCTGTAAGCCTGGGGTAGGGAAGGGAACCTGGGGATGGTTGGAGGCGATTTGTGCTAAAGCCGATGCACAGCTGCTGCGGACGGTGACATTATCACTGTTGAGTAATAGCTCGACCAAATCAGCGGCAGCATCTGCACCAATCACGCCCAGTGCTTTGATAACTGTCCAGCGATAATTGAAATCTTGCTCTGCTAAAGAGCTTATCAGTCGAGGAATGGTAGTTTCATCGCGGGTTTCGGCCAGTTCTAATATAGCCCGTTCCCGCAGGTGGGGGTTGGGATGTTTTAGTTGTTGAAACAGAGGGTCTTGAGTCATAAGTTGGGAATTGGTAATTGGGAATTGGTAATTGGTAATTGGTAATTGGTAATTGGGAATTGGGAATTGGGAATTGGGAATTGGGAATTGGGAATTGGGAATTGGTAATTGGTAATTGGTAATTGGTAATTGGTAATTGGTAATTGGTAATTGGTAATTGGGAATTGGGAATTGGGAATTGGTAATTGGTAATTGGGAATTGGTAATTGGGAATTGGTAATTGGTAATTGGGAATTGGTAATTGGGAATTGGTAATTGGTAATTGGGAATTGGGAATTGGTAATTGGTAATTGGGAATTGGGAATTGGTAATTGGTAATTGGTAATTGGTAATTGGTAATTGGTAATTGGTAATTGGTAATTGGGAATTGGGAATTGGGAATTGGTAATTGGTAATTGGGAATTGGTAATTGGGAATTGGTAATTGGTAATTGGGAATTGGTAATTGGGAATTGGTAATTGGTAATTGGGAATTGGGAATTGGGAATTGGGAATTGGGAATTGGGAATTGGGAACTTGTACTCTCGCAAGCCGAAGTATTGGGAAGTTATTTCTCCCTCATCTCCCTCATCTCCCCTGCTCCCCTGCACCCCTGCTCCCCTGCACCCCTGCTCCCCTGCACCCCTTCTCCCCTGCTTTCTTCAATGCTTTCCTACTTTTGCACGAATTAACCAGTCTTGCTCATTGGCGGCAATTTCGTGAGTGCTGGTATCGCCGAGTTTCTCTAATGCCATTAAGGTGGCATACTTTAAGTCCCAGATTTTTGTTTGGAGACTTTTTTTCAGTTCGGGAATGGCTTGTGGATCGCCAAGTTCGCCCAAAGCGATCGCTGCTGCTGTGCGAGATTTCTGAAACTGCGGCTGGGGGTTGTGCAATGCTTCAATTAATAAGTCGTAGGCGGGGGCATGTTTGAGCCAGCCGAACAACTTCACGACATGAAAATGGGCACCATAGTCGTTGCTAGCTTCTTCTACATAGGCGGCTTTGAGTGCAGCAGCTGCGGTGTCTGAGTGCTGTTCGAGAATCGTTTTGGTTGCTAGATAGCAGCGTCCAAAGTCTGTTTCATACAATTGCTGTACTAAAAATGACAAACTGGGTGGTTGATCGTATCTATGCACCAAATCCAAATCTTTGGGATGGTCGCGCAATGTTTGTTCTAAATAAGGTTGAATCTCTGCAAAGCTAATGGTGCCTTCTCTTACTCCAGCCTCTGCTAGCAACCGTATTCCCCGTAGCCGAAATACAAGGGATACCGGACACCTGGCAATATTGGGAATAGCATCATAATACTTAGCATCGATCAAATCCTGGATGGACAACCGACGGGCAAACACATTGGGGTGTTGCAACAGCGCCACCACCTTGACCATGTGAGTATAATCTCTGGTGAAACGACAAACTGCGGCGATCGCAGCACTTGCGGTGGGTGGGTCGTCGTCATCTACAAATTTGCGAATTCTTTCTAAGGCAGGTTTGTAATCTAATTTTGTTAAGGTATGAATAATTACTCGATATGTCTGCCCTGGTTTTTCCAGCAGTTGGGCAACTTCTTCTAGGATATCTGAGTCTTGAGTACCAATTTCTGCGATCGCCCAAACTGCATTTTCTACGGTATAACAGTCTTCATCTGCCAGACAGGTGCGAATTACGGGCAAAGCTTGTGTTGCCTGTAGCCGCCCTAAAGTCTCCACTGACTTGCGTCGCACGATGCGGTTATCCAGTGAAGGATCATTTTTTTGTACTGCTCTGATCAAAGCATTGATCGCGGTTTCCGTGGGAAAATTCACCAAATGAGAAGCCGCAATATAGCGAGAATCATCTTCACTCACTTGGTCTTGAGGTGTATCTAAAATAGCAATGGCTTCGTCTTCTGTGAGATTAAAGATATTAAAAAAGCGTTTATCCATAAAATTAGCAGTCAGCAAGCAGCCTGTATACAAAATTATCTTATAGGTTTGGGGAGGCAGGGGGGATGAGGAGATGTGGTTCGACTTCGCTCACCAACCGGGAGATGAGGGAGAAATAATTCCTAACTCCTAATATCAAGTTCGGCTAATTACTTACGATCTAGTCGGTTTGCTTGGTAATAGGTAATAGGTAATGGGTAATAGGTAATACTCAAAACCAATTACCAATTACCAATACTTCGGCTTACCTCGACTTCGCTACTTCGACTGCGCCCTTCGGCTACGCGGCAATTGAGCGAAGTCGAAATTCAGGACAAGCTCAGCACAAGTCCGCACAAGTGCGAGAGTACAAGTTCCCAATTACCGACCTCCACAGATATCATAAGTGTTTAAACGGACATGATATAACTCCTAACTCCTACAAAAAACGAAACAAGCCTGGGGATTCTTTGCCAGTACTCAACCTTCTAACGGTAAAGCAACACGCCAAGAGTCCTCAGGCTTGTAGGGCAGGAATTCTACCCTGTCACGAGATTAAAAATCCAGCAATTCAACTATGACAAAGAGTTAATTGCATGGTCGAGGAGAGCATTGTATTCAAGCAGCGCTTGAGCAGACAAGTCACGAGGAGCGCAACCACGATTACGAGCAAATGTCAATGCTTCAACGTAGGGAGCAGTAGGCAAGCTCAAAGAGCGATATACTTCACGCTGACCAGCAATACCCCACTCATCCAAAGGTTTGGTGCTGCCAACAACCAAGCTGTACTGAATCAAACGCAAGTAGTGCTTGATGTCACGTAGACACTTGTCTTTGAAAACCTGAGTAGAGTTAGCTTCGCCAGCGTTGTTCAGGTAAGGGTATTTTTTGATAGCAGCATCATAAGATTCTTTAGCAACTGCATCAAGATTGTTAGCTAGCTTTTCAGCAGCTTCCAGACGAGCAGATGTTCTCGCAAGACCACCTTGAACGTCATCTAAATCGCCGGAAGTGGGGAAACGACCTGCTGCATCAGCAGATGTAATCACGCTGGTAATAGTCATGTCCTAGTATCTCCAGAATTAATTTTAACAGTGGTTTCAATGTCAATTAGTAAATCGCAATCAGCCCTGGCTTAGCTAATAGCAGAGATAACGCGATCAAAGTAGCTAGCAGCTTCAGCAGCTAGAGCAGAGCAGTCACCTGGAGTAGTATCGTTCTTGCGGTATTTGCTGGTGCCTTCGTACATCTTGTTGGTGTTGGTGATGTGAGCAACAGCGATCGCTTTGAGAATTTGTACAGCACGCACGGTTGAGGTGGTGGGTACGCCTAAAGCAGCGTAGGTTTCTTTCAAACCGTTCAAAGCGCGATCGTCTAGAACGGAAGCATCACCAGCCAACAATGCATAGGTAACGTAGCGCAAAATGATTTCAGTATCGCGCAGGCAAGCAGCAAAGCGACGGTTAGGATATAAGTTGCCACCTGCTTGAATCAAACCTTGGTTTTCGTTGACAATCCCGGCTATAGCATCGGAAACTGCACAGCTAGCATTGCTGGCGATCGCGTTAACAGCATCCAAGCGCTTGTTACCTTCAGCAACAAAACTCTTCAGTTCTGCAATTCCAGCAGAGCTAATTGGGGAAGTGCTGGCATCTGCTGTTGCTACAGCTCTAGAGAATTTATCAAGAACCATTGAACTCTCCTTGATTCGGTAAAAGTAAGAATCATTTGCTTGTCGTTTGACAAGACATATAGAACATAAAAGATGAGGGGTGCCTCAGTCTCAGTTATGAAAAACAAAGCAACAATCCTTAACATTCACAAAATAACCCCCAATCAGTGTCTTCTGACTAGGGGCAAGAAAATATAAGGTTTTTCAGATATTCAGGTCAATGACACATTCAATTTACGGTAAGTTAGCAGGGTCGCTAGGCTTCGATTCAAAATACAAAATTCTCAGAAACGAATTTTTCCTCCTTGAATTTTCCCAGCAGGAGGATATTGCAGACAATAAAGAACCAGTATACATACTTAAAAACAATAGAGTGAGGCAGCAAGGGTAGATTTTGCCTGTTGATCAGCAGACACCTAAACTTGCTTGAGCAGATGCTTAATTACGTTTTCCTTAATCATCAGTTGTCGCAAAAGCTCTAAGAGAAACTCCTGAGATTGCTCATGGCTTAACCCCTTAACCTGCTCTTCGTAGACTTTCAGGTTGAATTTTTGCTCTAAGCTCAGTCCTGTTGGAATATCCATAGTTTTTACTCTCCGGTTTTTCGCAACGCAATGCTTTGTTTAACCTTGTCTATTTAGGTTAACAAAAGTAACACATACTTGACAAGTAGTCCTTTTTAGACGTTTCCGAATAAAAATAGGTAACTAAAGTAATTTATACAAATTGCATTCAGAGATAGCATCTGAAAGTTGGCAGATTTGGCTGAATCTGGGGGAATAGAGAGGATGGGGGGATGGGGAGATGGGGAGATGGGGGAATGACAACTGACAACTGACAACTGACCACTGACAACTGACAACTGACCACTGACAACTGACCACTGACACCCACCAAAGTTTTATGATGTATAGGGTAGAGTTACTCAATAATTTGAATACCAGGAAAGATCATCGATAGGAGTCAGGTTTCAATCTATGGATGCAATGGAGTTTTTTCAACTCAGTAGTGGCAAGTGGCGATCGCAACGAACCACACACCACCTAGCTTTCAAACGCGCTGAAAGGGGTGAATCTGAAATTGAGATCCAAGCTTTGAGTGCTGATGATCCGAAAATCATAGAGATTTGCCAACTCCATGAGTTTGACCCTAGTTTAGCGATCGGTGGCGCTTTTGTGTCTTGGCACGGTTCGATGGGATGGGATAAAGAAGACGAAAACCATACAGGTTCGACAGTTTTTGCACTGCTGCCGGATACTAGTGATGGTAGACAGGGAACGCTGCTGCGAGAGCGGGGCTACGCCGAAATTGTTCCTGTAGCGGGCCGTTATCACATAGATGATGAGGATGGCTTAGTTCTGACAACTGACTACGATACCATGAGTTCGATTGAGCGATTCTGGTTTGCTAGCCCCAGCGTGCGGATGCGGACTAGTACTTTGAAACGGTTTGGTGGGTTTAGCACCGCCACATTCTGTACAGAATTTCGGATTGCGGATGCTCAAGGCGTTCCCTTGAATGCAGATGTCGCTGATTTTTCAAATTTGACGCCTGATCAGATTGAGAAAGTTATTGAACCCACAAAATCCTTTTCCTTCTTTGGCTAATCAATTGGCGATCGCAACCAGCACCGATTCATTTACACGCGGGTTAGATTACTTGTATCACACTCGCAGCTTGGCTATAGAGCCAGACATAGTGGATGTGGTATATGACCCAGAAAAGCGCCTTCCTATTTGCACTTGGATTGGCAGTCATATTGATGCAGTGAACGCCGAACTTAACGCCTGTCTTCAAGCTTGCCACAACTGTTTTCATCCTTGGGAGCAATGTGCAATTCAGATATTTGCGGCTCCCTTGGCGAATTCATTTAGGATTGATGGTCTTTGTAATCTGCAAACAGACCCAATTACCATTTTGATTGATGTAGGACGAGTGATTCCAGAAGATTGGCATTTGTTGGTGATCCACGAATATGCCCATGCTCACGCTGGTTCTCCTGGGCATCATCATAAATTTGCGAAATCCTTAGCTCATCTATGCTTGGGACTAGCGATCGCGCCTCCTGAGTATCAACCTAGTATGGAAATTAGCTTGCGGTCTTATCCCAACTGCCGCCCGACCCAAGACCCCTTGGCGTTTTGGCGAGGCCTAGGGACTGGGGAATAGGGACTGGGGACTAGGGACTGGGGAATAGGGACTGGGGACTGGGGACTGGGGACTGGGGACTGGGGACTGGGGACTAGGGACTAGGGACTAGGGACTGGTGACTGGGGACTAGGGACTAGGGACTAGGGACTGGTGACTAAGGAAAAATTTTGCCAATACCCAATACCCAATCCCCAGTACCCAGTACCCAATCCCCAATCCCCAATCCATACATGATGAAAATGAAAATCAAATTAACATATGTAACGCTTCATTAAACTAAATCGAATAAAAGTCCCTCATAACCTTATGATTGTGGTTAATTATCCAAAATATTTGTAAAGAAAGGAAGTTTTTTTGGCGTGGCAATTCCTCTTTTAGAATATTCCCCATCCTCTCAGAATCAGCGTGTTGAAGGGTACGAAGTTCCCGGTGATGAGCAACCCCGGATCTACTCCTCACAAAACGTGCTTTCCATTTCGGAAGTGGACGAGTTGATTCAAGCGGCATATCGTCAAATTTTCTTCTACGCCTTTGCCGCAGATCGTGAAACTTACCTAGAGTCTCAACTCCGCAATGGTCAGATCACCGTCAGAGACTTTATTCGTGGTTTGCTGCTGTCCAATACCTACAAACGTAGTTTCTACGATCTCAACAGCAACTATCGCTTTGTTGAGCAAACGGTGCAGCGAGTCCTTGGTCGTGACGTTTACAACGAGCGGGAAAAAATTGCCTGGTCTATTGTCGTTGCGACGAAGGGTTACAGAGGCTTTTACGATGACTTACTCAACAGCAACGAATACTTAGAAGCTTTTGGGTACGACACAGTTCCTTACCAACGTCGTCGAGTTCTACCCGGACGGGCGGAAGGTGAACTACCTTTCAACATCAAGTCTCCCCGCTACGATGATTACTATCGTGGCAAATTAGGCTTCCCACAAGTCATCTGGCAAACCATCGTTCGCAGCTACGTTCCTCAAGACAAGCAGCCAAAAGCAGGCGATCCAGCTCTATTTCTCAACTTGGCGAAGAGCATCAACCCCAAAGGAAACCAACCTCAACAGCTCTCAGCGCAAAACATTGATTATCAAACTGCTGTACCTTATCGCAAGTTACAGGGATAAATTAGTTGCTCCCTGGTAATTCATAAGGACGTTGAACAAATTGAAGCTTGGAGGTAGGGAATCAATAATTTCTTACTTCCAAGCTTCAGTAATTATTTGCGTCAGTTGTCAATTGTCAGTTGTCATATGATGTCCGCCTAATCACTTACGATATGTCCGCAGCGAGTGGAACGTTCGCCGAAGGCGTTCTCGAAGAGTAGCAATCGCTGCGGACTTTGGGATTGCTTCACTTCGTACCCTTCTCCCAAAGGGAGACGCTACGCGAACGGGTTCTCCGAAGGAGTACGCAATTGACTTCTGTTTAACCGGACATGATATCATATCAAGTTCGGCTAATTACTTACGATATAGTCGGTTTGCTTGGTAATAGGTAATGGGTAATGGGTAATAGGTAATACTCAAAACCAATTACCAATTACCAATACTTCGGCTTCGCTCAGTACAAGTTCCCAATTACCGACCTCCACAGATATCATAAGTGTTTAAACGGACATGATATCAGTTGTTATAGCAAAGTGCTGAGTATAAACCCAGTTAATTCAAGGCTTTGAGCAATCAACACTGTCTTAATCTATGCAATAAAGTTTATGTATTATACTGACTACTGACTACTGACTACTGACTACTGACTAGATATAATCAAGCACTTTCCTCATCCTTCGAGTGAAAACCTAGCTCCATCAAGGCTTTGCGAATTTTGGCTTTGGAAGGGCGGATTTTGGGGGGAGTTAATCCCATCTCTCTAGCAGTCTCAAACATTTCTCTCATCAGTATATCCAGAGAGTTGTCATTGGCATCTTCTGGGAGCTTTTCAATTCTTCCTTCGTAAGCTAGTGTGTAAAGCTCTAAATGGTGCATGTCCATGACTCTAGCCAGCTTCCTCAAAGTTTCAGGCGTGGGACAGGTTCCTTTAAAGCAAGCTCCTCTCAGCCTAGGTTGAGGAATTCCAGATAACTCCGCTAGACGGTTCATGCTAATACCCTGTTCTTCCAGATGTTGAAGAATTAACCGTCCCAACGGGGAGCAATCTTCATATTTGATTTGTAACCTTGCTGGCATTATTCAGTATCAAAAGGATACGATTATCTATAGAGTAAGCTGTAAAACATTTAATTTGCAATAACGCAATTACTTTGTGTTTTACAGGACTTACGCAACTGGCACACATATTTTCTGCGATGGCAGTCTTGAGTCAATAGTCAAGGATAAAAAGTCAAGGTTTTTGGACTTTTGACTCTTGACTTTGGACGATTTTTGTCAAAAATATATGACAATGCGCGTAAGTCCTATTTTAATTTCGTGACTTATTCATAATATAACAAAGTGTTGAATCCTGTAGACGATTCTGCTGTGAGGCGATCGCAGTCAAAAAATGCCACATCCTCCACTTGGGGAGGCAGCCCGGTCTTGTTGTCAAGCCGTAAGATGTACAGAAAACAGAAAATTTGCAGAAATTAAAGATTTTCTCAAAAATAGATGTTTATGAGAGCAAACAAGGGATAACTAAAGATAGTTCGATGTTTGGTGACTATTCTTATAGTTGTTTTATGACTTATTGCCTCAGAATTGCCGACATACCTACAAATGAGCGTCCGCGTGAACGGTTAATGACCCACGGCCCAAAAATCTTAGCCACAGCCGAGTTAATTGCAATTCTTCTAGGCACTGGTCAAGGGCCGGGAAAACTTTCAGCCGTGGGTTTAGGACAATATCTGTTGCAAGAGTTGAGCAAACATCAACGTGATCCCTTGGCAGTTCTGCGAGAAGTTACTCCTGCGGAGTTAATGCAGATTCCTGGTATTGGCCCAGCCAAAGCCACTAGTATTTTAGCAGCAATTGAATTAGGTAAACGCGCTTTTCAATCTCGTCCCTCAGACCGTACACCAATAGATAGCCCAGTGGCTGCTGCCGCCGCACTCAGTCATGATTTAATGTGGCAGACACAAGAACGTTTTGCAGTCGTGCTTTTAGATGTGAAGAATCGGTTGCTGGGGACGCAGGTGATTAGCATTGGCACAGCCACCGAAACTTTAGCATCTCCGCGTGAAATTTTTCGAGAAGTCATTCGCCAAGGAGCAACGCGAGTCATAGTTGCTCACAATCATCCTTCCGGTAATCTTGAACCCAGCCCAGAAGATATTGAACTAACACGCCAATTGTTAGCAGGGGCGAAATTTTTGGACATTCCGCTATTAGATCATCTGATTTTAGGTAATGGCAACCACCAAAGTTTGCGTGAAATTACAACCTTGTGGGACGAGTATCCCCAAGGGGATTAAGTTTTGAAATTGGGCATTGGGCATTGGGGAGTTAAGAGTTAGTTGTCAGTTGTCAGTTGTCAGTTGTCAGTTGTCAGTTGTCAGTTGTCAGTTGTCAGTTGTTATTCTCCCTCATCTCCCTCATCCCCCTCATCCTCCTCATCTCCCTCATCCCCCCATCCCCCTCATCCCCCTCATCCCCCTCATCCCCCTCATCCTCCTCATCCCCCTCATCCCCCTCATCCTCCTCATCCCCCTCATCTCCCCCATCCCCCCATCTCCCCCGCTCCCCCGCTCAAGAGCTTGTCTTTCAATGCAAAATATATTATGCTAGAACCTCGCGGGCGATTAGCACAGGGGTAGCGCGTTCCCTTCACACGGGAGAGGCCACTGGTTCAAATCCAGTATCGCCCATTAAAGACTTCTAAAAAAATATAAGGTAAACCTGTAATTGCTGTGTAGTTGGATCAGATTTATCAACAATTGGCTAAAAAACTTAGCTAATGTTGGACTTTACTGGAAGAATGGTATGGATGTATCGGAGCAAGTATCGTGCCGCGTGGAACTAGGAAAAACAGCAACAAGCAGTCAGCAGATAATGGTTCGGTTGGATTACCTTTACTAGAGGAAATTAACAAAGCTGAGGAACGTTTAGACATTCCCGCAATGGAACAATGGCTGTGGGATGCTGCTTGTAAGATACGTGGGGCAACTGATGCACCAAAATACAAAGATTTTATTCTGCCACTAATTTTCTACAAACGTCTTTCTGATGTTTTTGATGATGAGTTAAAAGCCTGTGAAGAAAAGTTTGGCGGTAAAGACTTAGCCCGTGCTTTTATTGAAGCAGACCATCGGGATGCGCTGAAAAATAATCGTTCGCCGATTGTTCGTTATTATATTCCTGAAGAGTACCGTTGGGATAAAATTCGCTTTAAACCAAAGGATGGTTTAGGGGAGTTTGTCACTACAGCGATGCGGGAAGTTGCAAAACTTAATCCGATGTTGTCGGGAACGCTGACGCTGAAGGACTATAACGAAAAACAAGAAAATCAGCGTGTTTTAGATGATGACCGTTTAAAGGATTTAATTGAGGTAATTAGTCGGCATCGGTTGGGATTAAAAAATACCAATGCGGATGTTTTAGGGGAAGCTTATGAGTATTTGCTACGGAAGTTTGCGGAAGGACAGGGGCAAAGTGCAGGGGAGTTTTTGACACCTTCTGAGGTGGGTTGGTTGATTGCCGAAATTATTGACCCTGAACCTTATACTACAGTTTATGATCCTACTTGTGGGTCGGGAAGATTATTAATTAAACCGCGTTTGGTGTTTAACCGCAAGCATCCAGGGGAAGAAAGTAAAGCACCTCGATTGTATGGGCAAGAGTTGAATCCCACAACTTTTGCTATTGCCAAGATGAATATGTTTTTGCAGGATTTTACTGATTCAATTCTTGATATTGGCGATACTTTTAAACAGCCTAAATTTATAGTTAATAGTAAAATTAAGCGGTTTAATTATGTTGTTTCTAATCCCATGTGGAATGACAACAACTATGATGTAGATGCTTATGAGGCTGATTCTTTTGAACGGTTTCAAGTAGGTATTGCACCTAAGAATACAGCAGATTGGGGATGGATGCAGCATATTTGGTCATCGCTAAAAGATAATGGCAGGGCAGCAGTTATTTTAGATACTGGGGCTGTGTCTCGCGGTTCGGGAAGTAAGAATAAAGATAAAGAGAGGGATATTCGCAAGGAGTTTGTGGAAAAGGACAGGGTTGAAGGAGTGATTTTGTTACCAGAGAACCTGTTTTATAACACCACTGCACCAGGAGTAATTATTTTATTAAATCGGCAGAAGCCTTTGGATAGGAAAGGCGAATTTATGCTGATTAATGCTGCTGATTATTTTGTGAAGGGCGACCCGAAAAATATTTTGACACAGGAAGGCATTAAGGCTGCTGCTGAGGTTTATCGAAATTGGGAAACACGGGAGAAGTTGAGTAAAGTTGTTAAATTGGAGGAAGTGAGGGAAGCAGATTATAATTTAAGTCCTTCCCAGTTTGTGGATATTAATGATCAGGTTGTTCATCGTTCAATTAATGATATTTTGGCTGATTTAGCGGTTGCGAGACAGGAAAGGGAACAAGCTGATAGAGATTTAGATGAAGTGTTGGCTAAGTTGAATTTTAGATTTTAGATGATTTTTCAAGGAGGATACAGGAATGACTCAATCAATTGATAGAAAACAAACAATTTTAGAAAAGTTAGATTCTCTAACTCTAGAGCAACAAGATGATGTGTTAAATTTTATTGAATTTTTACAGTTTAAGGTACAAAAGCAGGAATTTAAAGAAGAAGAGAAAGAAGCAATTTCTTTTTATGAAGCCACAAAAGAAATTGCTGGATCTCTTGATTGGGGGCCTGGAGATTTAGCAACTAATAAAACATATTTAGAACAAATGGGCAAAGAATGAAAGCAAATGTGATTGTGGACACGGGCGTTTTAGTTGCTTATCTAAATCGTCGGGAAAAATTTTATCAGTGGGCTAAAACTGAATTGGCAAAGATTAAAATGCCTTTGTTCACTTGTGAAGCTGTAATTGTGGAGTCTTGTTTTTTACTCAAAAATGTTTATGGGGCTAATGATTTGATTTTTTCTTTGCTGAAGACAGAAAAAATAGTTATTCCTTTTCGCTTGACTGATGAAAGTTCAGAAATAGAATTATTAATGAAGCAGTATCAAAATGTGCCGATGTCTTTGGCTGATGCTTGTTTAGTAAGGATGAGTGAGTTGATTGCAGGGAGTAGTGTGTTGACGTTGGATAGTGATTTTCGGGTTTATCGGAAGAATAAGAATGAAGTGATTGATTTGATTATTGCTGATGAATTATAGTAAGAGACGTTACGGATGGCTACAAAATCTATAAACTCCTACAAATTAAGTTTTCAACTTAATTATATTGATAAACTTCCTGATGAATGGAAAGTAACAGAACTTGAAAATCTTGCCGATATTGTCTATGGAGTACAAGCTGCTGTTGCCAATTTACTAGATAAATCTTTTGGTATACCTATTTTTACTAATATTAATATTACTCTTGATGGAACACTAGATTTGTCTACTCTTCGCTATTATGAAATTCCTGAAAATAAATATGACCAATTAATCCTTAAAAAAGGCGATATTTTGTTTAATTGGCGGAGTGGAAGTAAAAACCATATTGGAAAAACAGCGTTATTTAATCTAGAAGGTGACTATACATTTTCGTCCTTTATTTTACGGTTCCGTTGTAATAATAATATTAACAATATATTTCTTCTTTATTATTTACAATATTTAAGAATTAGTGGCTTCTTTGCACAGAAAGGTTCTCAATCATCGGTTAATTCTGTTTTTAATGCAAGTTCATCTGCAAAAATTCCTGTATTAGTTCCCCCACTACACGAACAAAAGGAAATTGCTCACACTCTGCGAACTGTTCAGAAAGCCAAAGAAACCTGTCAGCGAGAGTTAGAACTGGAACGGGAACGCAAAGCTGCACTGATGCAGTATCTCTTTACTCATGGTACTCGCAATGAACCGCGTGAGGAGAAGGAGATAGGGGAAATTCCTAAGAGTTGGGATGTTGTGAAGTTAGGCGAATTACTAAAGCAGGAAATTATTCTTCAAATTCAAGATGGAAATCATGGAGAAAGACATCCAAGAGCGAAGGATTATCAAGATAAAGGAGTTCCGATTTTGACAGCAGACTGTATCAGAAATGGGCAAGTTATTTTTGAAAAAGCTAGATATTTAAACGAAGAGTGGCTACAAAAATTAAGAATAGGTTTTGCCCAACCAGGAGATGTTTTATTAACTCATAAAGGAACTATTGGAGAAGTAGCTTTTCTCACAAATTTATATCCTATAGTAATTTTAACTCCTCAAATAACTTATTATCGCGTTAGTAAGGTACAAAAAATACTTAACTCTAATTACTTAGTTAGTGCCTTTCAGTCTTCTAGTTTTATAAATCAATTAAAAGCATTAGCCTCTACACAAAGCACAAGGGCTTATGTAGGAATCACTAACCAACAGAAAATCAAAGTAGCCTTGCCTGATTATTCAGAACAAAAAGAAATTACAGAGATTGTAAAAAGTTGCGATCGCAAAATTTCCTCTCTAGAAAAAGAAATCGCTATACTCGACGAACTCTTTCAAGCCATGCTAGAACAACTGATGACAGGTAAACTCTCAACCCAACCTTTAATTTAAAAAATTTAAATGTAGGGTGTGTTATCGCGCAGCGTAACGCACCGACGTACTAGCAACAATTAACGGTGCGTTAGCCTACGGCGTAACACACCCTACAGACTTCTGTAATTTCTAAAATAAAAACTATGTCTGAAGCCTCCGCCGTTCAAAGACCAATGCTAAAATACGCTAATCAAATTGGCTGGGACTACTTACCCAAAAAAGAAGCATTACAACGGCGAGAAGGCAAAAGTGACGAAAAGCTCAAAGAACGCTACTTAGCTGATATCCTCCGCACGCAACTAATTAAACTCAATCCTGGTGTCGTTACAACCAACAATATAGACGGTATTCTCCAACGTCTGCGAAACATTGACAGCACCATCGAAGGCAACCGCGAGGCTTTAAACTGGTTGCAGGGAAAAGAAACTGTTTTTGTCGAAGCAGAAAGACGTGATAGAAACATTACCCTCATTGATTTTAATAACCCAGAAAATAACATCTTCCACGTCACTGATGAATGGACACAAAAAGGCATTGCTTTCTCAAATCGTGCTGATGTGATTTTTCTCATTAACGGTATCCCCATCGCTATTGCGGAAGCCAAAGGAGAAAGGAAAACTGATGGTTTAGCATTAGGTATTGACCAAATTCGCCGCTACCACAAACAAACTCCCGAAATACTAACTTTTCCCCAAGTTTTTGAAGTTACCGAACTTTGGAATTTTTGGTATGGCTTAACTTGGAATACTAACCGCAAAAATTTATTTGAGTGGAAATTGACCTCTCCCCTAACCCCTCCCCTACAAAGGGAGGGGAATAAAATTACTCCCCCTTCCCTCTCAGGGAAGGGGGTTGGGGGGTTAGGTTCCAAAAGCATTACAGAAGGTGATTACGAAGAGAAAATTAAAACTTTTTTTGATAAAGAACGCTTTTTAAAAGTTCTCAGATATTACATAGTTTTCCTCGATCGCGATAACGGTTTAACAAAAGTTATCCTTCGTCAACACCAAACCCGTGCTGTTGAAAAAGTTATTGAACGTATTCAAGACCCTGATAAAAAACAGGGTCTTGTTTGGCATACCCAAGGTAGCGGTAAAACCCTGACTATCATTACCGTTGCGGCTTTATTAAGCAATATTAGCGGCGATAATACCGTCATTATGGTAATTGACCGCAACGAGTTAGAAAACCAACTCGATAAGAATCTTAAAGCTTACGGTATTAAAAGCTATGAATTAGCAGACAATAAAGATGAATTACAACAACTAATCAGACAAGATTATCGTGGCTTAATTGTCGCCATGATTCATAAATTCGACAAAATGGATGTAGTTAACCCACGTTCTACAATTACCGTTTTAGTCGATGAAGCCCACCGTACCACTGGCGGTAATTTAGGCACTTATTTAATGGCTGCGCTTCCCAATGCAACTTTTATCGGGTTTACAGGTACGCCAGTTAGTAAAGTTGCTAAAGGTAAAAAAGGAACTTTTGAGATATTTGGTGAAGCCAGCGACAGCAATTTAACTTTAGATAAATACTCAACAGCCGACTCAGTAAAAGATGGTACAACTTTAAAACTCAATTATCAATTTGCCAAATCAGAGTTTCTTGTTCCTAAAGAATTTTTAGAAAAAGAATTCTTACAATTAAAATCAGAAGCAGGTGTTAGCGACATTGAAGAACTTAACGGTATCCTTGACCGTGCAGTTAATATCAAAAACTTCCTTAAAGGCGATGACCGAGTTGATAAAGTTGCTCAATTTGTTGCCCAACATTTTCGTGAATCTATTGAACCAATGGGTTTTAAAGCCTTTCTCGTTGGTGTAGATAGAGAAGCTTGTAAATTTTATAAACAAGCACTTGACAAATATTTACCATCTGAATATTCGACAGTTGTTTATTCCCGTACCACTGCTGAAGGACTCCGAGAATATAACCTCACAGAAGCAGAAGAGAAAGAAGTCCGCAAAGCCTTTATCAAAAAATCTGTTGTTTCTGCTCAAATTACCTTACCAAACGCAGCTGTAGATTTTATAGAATCTCGTCCTCAAGATTTTACTTACAATACCAACACTAAAACCTTAACTATTGCAGGTTATTGTTCTGCTGTAGATGCTCAAAATTTAGAAACTTATTGCGCTGGCGAACCTGATTCTGTCACCAAAATTCGCCAACTTTATGAAGACTATGGCAAAGCATTACCTAAAATTCTCATCGTCACAGAGAAACTATTAACAGGATTTGATGCACCGATTTTGTACTGCATGTATCTCGACAAACCCATGCGCGACCATGTTTTATTACAAGGTATAGCGCGTGTTAACCGTCCTTATGAAGATGCAGACGGTTTAATTAAACCCTACGGCTTTGTTATCGATTTTATCAGCATTTTTGGTGACAATTTAAAGAAAGCTTTAACGTTTGATTCTGGAGAAATTAACGACATTATCCAGAATCTTGATGTGATCAAAAACGAGCTAAATAGTTTAATGGCGAACACTGTACCTCAGTATTTCCCGCTAACAAGAGGATGGGACGATAAAGCCAAAGAAAGGGCGGCGGCACATTTCGCAGATAAGGAATTACGAGAAGAATTCTTTAAATTTGCACGAAAATTGCAGACTATTTACGAAATTCTCTCACCTGACGCTGACTTGGGTGGTGAATTCATGAAAAACTATCAAGCCATTGTCAGACTTTATGCCACAATCCGCGCAGCTTATAATACCAATCCTTACATAGACTTGGAACTCGTCGCCAAAACCAAAGAACTGGTACGCCGTAACGTCACAATTGGCGAATTAGAAATGCCAGGAACTATTTATGAACTGAACGCTGAACAGTTAGAAAAATTCCGTCAAACTGATACAACGGATAACGTTAAGGTTCTTAATTTGAGTAAGGCAATTTCTAAAGAAGTGCTAGATGGAAGCGCCCGATCGCCCTTTCTCATTTCTATTGGCGATCGCGCCGAAAAAGTCCGCCAAGCCTTTGAAAACCGCCAAATAAAAGCACATGAGGCTTTAGTTCAATTAGATCAAATAGCTAACGAATGTGTCGAAGCACAGTCAGAACGGCAAAAGCTGGATGTTGATGAAAATACCTTTGCCATTTACACTGTCATTAAGCAAGCGATCGCTAACCTCAATGTCGAGCAAGCCAAAGCCATCAATGCAGTTTATGCCAACTTCTTAGATTACTGGTGGGATGCACGTCAGGAAATCGACCTGAGAACCGAACTTTACGCCACCCTTTATCCCTTGACAAACTCAGTCGAGAAAACCATCGAAGTCACTAACAACCTACTAAAACTGGAACGAGTCGAATGAGCAACCCGACTCCCTTACCAAAGTGGAAAGACGCACAAGCACTTAAAAATGCCGTGGGCGAATGGAGCAAACGCATAAACGTCCAAGTTCAGCAAATCCAACTACGTCCAATGAAACGTAAATGGGCATCGATTTCTATCACTACAGGACGCTTGACACTCAACACAGAGTTATTAGATTTGCCACAAGAACTAGGGGAGTTCGTTATTGTTCACGAACTAGTACATTTGCTCGTCCCAAACCACGGCAAGGTGTTTAAATGCTTTATATCCGCTTATTTGCCTGATTGGGAGGAGAGGGAGAAGAAATTACGGCAAGGTGATATACTCCCACACTGACGCTTGCTTACTCAAAGTTTGGCGATTCGTCCGCAGTCCCCAGTCCCCAATCCCCAGTCCCCAATCCCCAGTCCCCAATCCCCAATCCCCAGTCCCCAGTCCCCAGTCCCCAGTCCCCAGTCCCCAGTCCCCAGTCCCCAGTTCAAATTTTTTCCGTAGCACCTAACATCTGTAAAATCTTTTCTGGATTGTCCAAATCTCCAACAATGCGCCGAATAGGATGAGGCCAAACCTTCACAAGGGTAGGGGTTGCAGAAACTTGGTCAATTTCTGCTTGTTCTGGATTTGTTAAAACGTCGATAACTTTCATGGTGTAAGGATAGCCCAGCGATCGCTCTAACAGTTCGTGCAAATTTTGCAGGATACGTTCTGTGTTAGCACTATGCCCTGCTACAAATAAGCGTAAGACATAGCATTGTGTCTTTAGCTGTACCTTTCTAGCTGCGATTACTGGTGGATGATACTTTGGTGCAGGTTCAGAAAGTTCTAAGTTGACGATTAAGTCATGGTCTTCCCAAAGTTGGGGAAATGAGGAACGATAAGTATTTAATACCATGCGATCGCACAACCCTTCTTGCCAAGGGCCTGTTTGCCAAACTAGCTCATTTGTACCAAAAATCGCATTCAGCAGAGCCTGATATCGTATTACTGCTGGATAAGCTTCTGCAAAAGTTCGCACTTGGTTGGTGTGCGGATCTAACCAGTGGTCAATTGTCGCCGTGTAGCAAGGCACTAAAAAGTGAGGCGGTTCTGGTAAGTTTAAGATTTCCTGCAAAGCAGCACACAAATGCAAATGCCATCGACCTTGTTTGTTAGGGTCGATGCAGTAAATTAAATCTCCTCCTGGTGTAAATAAGGCAATGCCTTTAAACAACTGGGGTCTAGATAGTTTGTCTGTTATCAAGTCAGTTAAAGGGGCTAGAGGACTCAAAGGGAAAAAGAGCAGTAGGGGAGATGAGGAGGATGAGGGAGATGAGGGAGATAAGAACAATAACTCCTAATTCTTAACTCCTAACTCCTAACTCCTAACTCCTAACTCCTGCCTTGTTCACTTTTTACCTTTTACTTTATCTAAACTCGGCCTCGGAGAAACTGTGCCATTTCATTAGGAGTTGGTGACATTTCTAAAGCTGTTTCTTCCGTAATGCGTCCTTCTTGGTAAAGGTTGAGTAGTGACTGATTCATAGTAATCATGCCATCAAAACTGGCTTGCTTCATCAGTTCGGTGATTTCATCATACTTACCGTCTTTGATCCATTCTTTGATCGCCTCGGTATTGATCAGGATATCGTGGAAGGCAGCCCTCTTGCCATCAGTTGTGCGGCACAAACCTTGAGCAATTACTGCCACTAAAGATTCCGAAATTGCTACCCGCATCGCATCCTGTTCTTCACCTGAGTACAAATTGAGTATCCGTTCAATGGTTTTCACAGCGCTATTGGTGTGCAGGGTTCCCATTACCAAGTGACCAGTTTGAGCAGCTTTCAAGGCGGTGTTAACTGTTTCTTTATCCCGCATTTCCCCCACTAGAATCAAATCTGGATCTTCCCGCAAAGCTGCTTTTAAAGCATTGTCAAATTTCCGGGTGTGCATTCCTACTTCCCTTTGCTTAACTAGGGACTTGCGGCTTTGGTGAACAAATTCAATGGGGTCTTCAATGGTGATGATATGCTTGGCCATCTCTTTATTGATATAGTCAATCATCGCTGCCATTGTTGTGGATTTACCAGAACCAGTCGGCCCAGTCACCAAAATTAAACCTTTGTGGTGATGGCAAATATCCCGAAAAATCGTAGGTAATCTCAACTGTTCCATAGTCAAGATTTTCAGCGGAATCAACCGCAGCACCATTGCATAGCCTTTGAGAGAGCCAAAAACATTAATCCGCACGCGAGCAAATTCATATTGAGTTGCTCCATCAAATTCTAAGTATTCTTCAAACCGCTGAATTTCGGCTTCTGTCATCACCTCCCGCAACCAACTAATAAAAGTATCATGATTAGTTTCTGGATAATCGGTTGTCTGAATTTCTCCTCGGTTGCGGAAGCGAGGTATTTCACCTACACCCAGATGCACATCAGAATAACCCTGATCGTAAGCTTCTCTGATAATCTGGGCTAAAGTGAACCCCAAACTCCTATTTTTGCCTGTAACAGAACTAGGCATTGGTGGTGGAGTACCCGGACGATGAGCGCCAGCAGGTGCAGACATGGGGGGAGGTGGTGGGCTGACATTTCTATTTACTGAACCCATATCCAACGTTTGTGTCGCCTGGCGCTGTGTCGTCATTAACGATGGTGGTGGTGGCGGTATTGGGGGCGCATTACGAGGAGCAGTAGGATTAGAATTTGATGGATGCTGTGTTTCTGTCATATTTCTTTAAAATTTGGCATTCATAAACTTGAACAATGAAAAGTCTCTACTGGCAACCTTTAGAGCGCTAGGAGACAGAATTATGGCTGTCTGTCCGCCCATTACTTCAAAGCAACGGTCAGTTATGTTTTATGGTTCATACTTGTATATTTTTTTCTTTTTAATTCAAGTTGTCTGAACCTGTGAGAAATTTTTTACCCACATTATATTGTTTAGCACACGATATTACTGTATTAGCTTCAGTATTGTTAACTATAAATAAATGTATTTAATAAAACTTTTGTATACTTGTAAATACTTTATTTTGTTAAATGAGAAAATTTTCGCAGACATTGACATAAGTTGCTAGCAAGTAAACAGCAAAATTCTTAGCAGATAATTTATCCAGGCTGATCTGTGAATTATGAGAATGAGTGCCAGTTATTATAAGAAATGTTAAGCATAATCCTATTCAAGAATTTGAAATACATACTGGCGACGAATGCACTTTACCTTCTACTCCTTAAGATAGATACAGAAAATGAGTTTTGTAGCTAACTGTGAACTAGACTTTACATTCATAATTACAAAAAATTAACTGTAAACTTTAGTAACTAAATGCTCATTTTCACAATAGGTTTTTATATACTGAATTTCACTGAAACAATTCAGTTAGCTCGCTATAAGCGAAAACTGAAATAAAATTTTGAATTTTGCTGTGTAATTTTAGGAGGAAAAGTCATGGTTTCGGCTGAGAGCTCTAATCTAGGTAAGACCTACTCCTTGTTGATGGTCAAAAGCTTTTTAATCTGGACTTTCACCTTGGCAGTATGCTTGTTGGTTGTCGGTTTTCCATTAGTTGTGTTGATGGCTACGGTTGGATGTCTGTTGTCGATTGTGCTGCAATCTGTAATGCCTGTGAGTGCTGTTTTACTTGTAGCGGGTGCTTTAATTATGTTTAATGTCATGGCAGTAGCGATCGCTGCTGGGGTGCTGACTTTTAAAGGAGTGCATCCAAGTGATGTTAAATGGTTAACCTGGTTGCATGGAGAAGCAGAACAAGCACAGACTACAGTTTATGCTGCTTGCCCTTTAACTTGTGATCTCAAACTATAGTTTACACCGCTAATTCGACAAACAGCGCATCTGCCCGGTCAAGCCGGGTTTTTTCATGGTTTTTTGTCAGTTGTCAGTTGTCAGTTGTCAGTTGTCAGTTGTCAGTAGTTAGTTGTCAGTTGTCAGTTGTCAGTTGTCAGTTGTCAGTTGTCAGTTGTCAGTAGTTAGTTGTCAGTTGTCAGTTGTCAGTTGTCAGTTGTCAGTTGTCAGTTGTCAGTTGTCAGTAGTTAGTTGTCAGTTGTTGTTTGTAATGATTGACTAATGACCATTGACCATTGACCATTGACTAATGACTATTGACCATTGACCATTGACCATTGACTAATGACCATTGACCATTGACTAATGATTAATCAAAAACGAGTTTATATTATCTTGGGTACACGTCCGGAAGCGATTAAATTAGCTCCGGTAATTCAAGTTTTCCAAAAATCAACAGACTTTGAGTCGCAAGTAATTTTAACTGGACAGCACCGCGAGATGGTTGAACAAGTGATGCAGCTGTTCAACCTGAAAGCAGATCATGACTTAGAGATTATGCAGCGTCAGCAATCTTTAACCGATATTACTTGTCGTAGTTTGGGCGGCTTAGAAGCATTATTTCAAGAAAGTAAGCCAGATTTAGTCATAGTGCAGGGAGATACTACTACGGCTTTTGGGGCAACTTTAGCAGCTTTTTATCACAAAATTCCTGTAGGGCATGTAGAAGCAGGATTGAGAACTGATGACTTATTCAATCCTTACCCCGAAGAAGCTAATCGAAGGCTAATTTCTCAACTTACACAATTACACTTTGCACCAACTACTTTGGCTGTGGAAAACTTGCAGCGTTCTGGTGTGTTGGGGGAAATTCACCTGACAGGTAACACAGTAATTGATGCACTATTAAATGTGGCTGCAACTCAACCAGCCTGTGATGTACCTGGTTTAAATTGGGATGCGTATCGCACCTTGTTAGTAACAGTCCATCGGCGGGAGAATTGGGGAGAACCACTACAAGCGATCGCTCAAGGATTTCTGCAAATATTAGAAAAGTTCCCCGATACGGCCTTGCTTTTACCATTACACCGTAATCCTACAGTGCGAGAACCGTTGCAAGCGCTTTTAGGCAATCATCCACGAGTCTTTTTGACAGAACCCTTAGATTATGCTGAACTAGTAGGGGCGATTGGGCGATCGCATTTTTTACTCACCGACTCTGGTGGTTTACAAGAAGAAGCACCCAGCTTAGGAAAACCAGTGCTGGTTCTTAGAGAAACTACAGAAAGACCAGAAGCAGTCAGTGCAGGTACAGCTAAGCTTGTAGGAACCACCACCGAGAATATTGTTGCAGCTGCGGCACAGTTGCTGAGTAATCCCCAAGCCTATGAAGCAATGGCTAACGCAATTAATCCTTTTGGAGATGGTCATGCAGCAGAGCGCATATTGCAAATTGTAAAGAATTATTTAGAGGTTTCGTCAATCAAGGGAGATAGGGGGATGGGGAGGTAGGGAGATGGGGGGATAGGGAGGTAGGGAGACAAGCGGATACGATAAAATTTCTTCTTCATTCCATCGCCCCATCACCCCATCACCCCATTACCTCATTACCCCTACCCTCGAAATAAAAGATTTCGAGTTTGGGGGCCAACTACGCCATCTGCAAGTAATCCATTACGCGCCTGAAAGTCTCGCACTCGGCTAGCAGTGACAGAACCATAATATCCTGTGGGTTGGATACCTAGAGCTTCTTGAACTCGTGAAACAGCTGGGCCTCTAGAACCAATAGTTAGAGTAATGGGGCCGCCAACACCAGGACGAGGAACTGAGCCGCTATTTCCTAATAAGATACTTCGAGTTTGGGGGCCAACTACACCATCTGCAAGTAATCCATTACGCGCCTGAAAGTCTCGCACTCGGCTAGCAGTGACAGAACCATAATATCCTGTGGATTGGATACCTAGAGCTTGTTGAACTCGTGAAACAGCTGGGCCTCTAGAACCAATAGTTAGAGTAATGGGGCCGCCAACGCCGCCAGATGTGTTAGTATGACCAGGATTATATCTACCACTAATCCATCTCTGGGAAACATATCTACCTGGAGACAGTCTGGCAAAACCGTTCTGAGTTCCTGTAATTCGTGGAAGTGCAGTGCCGTTACGGAGACAATCCACAACTCGGTAAGCGGTACTTGGCCCAGAACGAACAGTTAGACAACTGCCGTTGGTAGATACATATGCTGCCGAAGCTGACTGAGCCTGAGTGACAGTGGCAAACAATACACTGATGCCGGCAAAAGCTAACCAAGCAGAAGATTTAAAAAGTTGATGGGAACTGAATTGAAGCTTGGGAAGATTATATTCGGTATATTCTGCCTGTCCAGTTGCCTCTTGGTTAGCAATAAGCATGAGGGAATGAGCAAGATATTCCATAATGAACACCTCTGTATAAAAAATTTAGGACTTTTAGAGAAATACTTTAATTTTCTCTAAATTTAGTTTTTCTGTATCTTAGATTACGGATAATCATAAAGCGTTTTTACTGATAGCCGAATAAAAAAATAATAAAATTAGCAAATTGTCAAATTCAAGCGATCGCAGTGTTAAAAGGGATCGGGGATTAGGGATCGGGGATCGGGGATCGGGGATCGGGGATCGGGGATCGGGGATCGGGGATTGTGTAGATTAGGGATTAAAAGTATTCTTTCCCAGTAACCAGTCCCCAGTAACCAGTCCCCAGTCCCCAGTCCCCAGTCCCCAGTCCCCAGTCCCCAGTCCCCAGTCCCCAGTCCCCAGTCCCCAGTCCCCAGTCCCCAGTCCCCAGTCCCCAGTCCCCAGTCCCCAGTCCCCAGTCCCTTTTACTATCGATTTAAACTATAAAAATTATCAGATCTCAGCTGAATACCATTTCGCCAAACTTCGACTTTTTCAGCGCTGACTAAGTAAGAAAAACTGCCATTAACTGCTTCATATCTATCTCTACCAATATTCCAAGCAGGAAGCTTTACAGGCTTGCTTGGGTTTTGCTTCAACTGTCCAACATAAAATAATTGCCCATTTTCGTCACACACTTTTACACGAACGCTTGCTGTTTCACCCTCAATAACAGTAACGCCATTGCATCCGTTATCATTGCTGACAGGTGCAAAACTGACTGGAATTGGTTGTGCCGCAGCAACTTGCTTAACTGTTGGTGGTAGTGAGGCTAGTTGATTGAGCTTACTTGCTTGACGATTTCCAGAAACAGAAGTGGCTATTTGTTGTGGAGGTACTTTGCCTGCGATTGGAGAGGACAATAAGCGAAGAGGATCAACCGCTAGGCGACTATTTGGATGAACTTCAAAATGCAGATGAGGTGCAGTACTATTGCCTGTACTTCCCATCTCAGCAATAATTTGGCCTTGATTGACTTGTTGACCTTTACTCACCAATAAACGCCGATTGTGACCGTAAACTGTGACACTTCCATCAGGATGTTTAATAGTTATGGCATTGCCTAGTCCCCAGTCATCCCAACCTGCTTGGACAACTGTACCAGAGGCGGCAGCAACAATAGGAGTCCCAGACGCTCCTGCAATATCAATTCCTTCATGTTTATATTTGCGGAAGCCTTGAGAAATAATACCTTGAGTTGGCCAAATCAACCCAGAATAAGGAATGGTCGTTTGCTGAGTTGCGGAATTTTCTACTACTTGAGTTAAAGCTGAAGTATTTATACTTATTAAGGTAATTAATGATATTGAGCCAATTAAGCCATAAGTACAGAATTGACAAACATTAGCTTTTTTCATAATAATTCACACAATCTCTAGTGCAAGCAGGCAGTATGAATACTACTTTTATACCAATTGGTTGTGAAATTACACTTAAAAGGCTTCCAAGTAAAAAAAATATTCCACTGCTCACAATCAACAACTTTAACCGACATAATTTATTTTTTCGAGTTCCCTTAGTCAGGGCTTACGAAAAAATGACCAAGCCCTTTCGGGGTGTGAACACCCAATAGGGAACAGGCGAAAAACGAGCAAGCCACATAAAGCTATAGAGTAGGGGCGAGTTAATGAATATTATTAGGCTGAGCAAGTGGGGTAACTAAGCCTTATTAGTCTTTAATTAAGATAATTGGAGTATATATTTTTACATAGAAGTTAATTTATGGTAAATCAGACATACACAGCTGAGGTTTTAGTTGTTGGCGGAGGTACTGGAGGTACTGCTGCTGCTATCCAAGCCGCACGACGAGGAGCTAAAACTATCTTAGTGAGTGAATTTCCTTGGTTGGGGGGAATGCTGACTTGTGCTGGCGTGTCTGCACCTGATGGTAATGAACTGGCTGCTTTTCAAACCGGGTTATGGGGTGCGTTTTTGCGAGAATTGCGACGCCGCCAGCCAGGAGGGCTAGATAACAGTTGGGTGAGCTTTTTCAGTTACGATCCGCGTATTGGTGCAAAGATTTTTGCTGATTGGGTACAAGAGTTGCCAAATCTGCATTGGATTTCTGGACAAGTACCTTTAGAGGTTTTAAAACAAGAAAATTGTGTGACTGGCGTTCGCTTTGCTGATTTTAGTGTCGAAGCCAAGATTATTCTCGATGGTACAGAACTAGGAGATTTATTGGCTTTGGCAGAAATACCTTACCGCTGGGGTTGGGAATTGCAATCTCAATGGGGTGAACCTAGCGCACCAGTTGCTTTTAATTCGGTTACAGATAAATATCCAGTGCAAGCACCCACTTGGATAGTAATTATGCAAGATTTTGGTGAAGCGATCGCGCCTGAAATTCCTGCTGCTGCCAATTACAATTCATCGCTGTTTACCGGTGCTTGGGATAATTATGGTGCTGAGCAGTTTTTGAATTACGGGCGCTTAAGCGTCCGTCTATTGATGATTAATTGGCCCATCTGTGGTAATGACTACGCTGAAGGAGTAGGGCGGCTGATAGAGTCAGAGGTAGCCAAAGCTGAGTTTCTTCAAGAATGTCGCTGGCATAGCCACAATTTTGCCCATTTTATTCAAAATCAACTGGGTCGTCGCTATGGCTTGGCTGAGGGTGTTTTTCCCTTTGCTCCCACTGCTTTTGCACTGCATCCCTACTACCGCGAAAGTCGCCGTTTGGTTGGACTAACTACTGTCCGAGAACAGGATATTTTGCCAGTGACAGGGGGTAAGGTGGCATTGATTTATCCAGATACAATTGCTATTGGTAATTATGCCAATGACCACCATTACCCTGGCTTCAATTTGCCATTACAACCTAAATCTATCCGCTGGGGCGGACGTTGGACTGGGACTCCTTTCACTATTCCTTACCGATGTTTGATTCCAGCGACAACAGATAATTTATTGGTTTGTGAAAAGAATATTTCTGTCTCCCACATTGCTAATGGTGCGACGAGATTGCAACCTGTGGTGATGGGTATTGGTCAAGCGGCGGGAATGGCGGCGGCTATGTGTGTAAAGTTGGGTATTCAGCCTAGAGATTTACCGATAAGAGCGCTACAAGCAGCTTTATTGCAAGATTTGCGATCGCCTGCGGCAATCGTACCTTTATTTAATTTAGATTTACTACCCAATCAGCCCCAATGGCTGGACTGGCAACTTTATTACTTAGATAACCCGGAAGCTTATCCAGCCAGTGGCTATTTCCCTCTTTCATATTTGCATCAGTACTATGACTCTGATAGTGAAGATTTTACAGGCATTTTCCAACGTCTAAATCACCAGGATTACAAATTCACGATCACGACACCAACCGCCTATGAAGGACAAGTTTGGCAGCTTGTGACTTTGCGATCGCATGTAGACCATCGTCTAGAAGCTGCTGTTCATGAGGAAATACTCTCTGTTCGAGGTCGCCTGAATTATTCTGGTAATTGGTTGTTAGTTGAAGAGATTATTAACTGAAGTAGCCATTTTTGCTTGGCGTCTTTGTGGTTCATCAGATTGATTTTTAAACCACAAAGACGAGGGCAGCCGTGTGGGCGGGTTTCCCGACTTGAACGGACTGCCCGTACTAAGACACAAAGAAGATTAGACCTCTTGCAAAAGTCGTTCTTTGCGATCTTTTCTTTGCGCGGCAGTCGCTTCAAGTCGGCAAAGCCGCCCAACGCGCTGCCTTGCCTTTGCGTCTTTGCGTGAGACAAAAAAAGATTTATGCAAGAAGTCTATTTTATACGCTTTGTTTGGCGGTGTTGGTCTTTTGACCTTGGATGCCGTTGAGGAACATTGGCACAAATTTCTCTATAAATGCCTGTGGGTCACGTTGCCAAGCTCTCTGTGCAACCTGAATTCTAGTAAACTGCAATTCTGGTGCTAGCAAGGTTTGCGGTAAGCGTTCCATTAAGTACTTGGGACGTTCCCAAGCTGGCATTGTGTTGGCTATTTCTACCAAGTTGGTGACTCGCCGCAGTTCTGCACCTAAAGTGAAATCCATTCCGGCTTCAAATGCTGCCTGTTCAATTGCAGCATATTTTTGCTTGGCTTGCTCTACTTTTTGCCGATGTTCTGGACTCTGATCTGCTATTTGTGCTAACCAGCGGTTCCCCCAACGGACGTGTCCTGTTTCTTCTGGCAGAATTTTTTCAATGGTTTCGCGTATTTTAATGTTTTCTTCGGTTTGCGGTGCTTGTTTCAGGGCGTATATGTGAGCAGAAAAGTACTCACAACCGCGTTTCTCGGTGATGTTAATTGCTGCCAGGGCAGAAATTAGAAAGTCCTCTAGGTTACTTTTTGGGTCGTAGCTATCTTTGTCGAGTAGCCGATCAAATTCATCAATATAAGAAACTCCAGGAGGGGTTCCTAGATCACTTGCGAGATCGATGAGTAAATCCGTCAACCACATAGCATGACGAGCTTCATCGGCAATGTGATGAGATAAATCCCGTATTAGTTCTCGTGGTTGTCCGTCGAGTATTTCAATTACCTCTGTCAGATCTTTGCAACTGCGTTGTTCGCTGTAGCGGTAGCGGTTGAGGGTAATTAGATGGAGTTCGCGATCGCTCACTGTCCGCTTTAAAATATCCCTTGCACTCAACGCATTCTGAAATTTGCGTGGATAAGTAACTGTCATAGGTCTGTTGAGTTTTATTAAGTCAATTTTTCGATGGTAATGTCGATTGCTACTGCTTTTATTGTAAATAAATGTAACAACTAAATAATTCACCTTGAGAAAGGTTTATCGCCACACAAGACTCAAACCGAAGCAGGATATCAGTCACAATTTGCTCTTGCTGCCGATTTAGGGGAAATTTTCCCTGGCTTTTGCTTAAAGAACAGCCCCACAATCAAGCAAATATTAAATTTTGTTTCTAAAATAGCATTTTGTAACTTTAGCTACAGAATTTTGCTAATATAGTCATATGAAGCATAACTAGCTAAATATATATAACTAAAACGGTAGGAGGACTGTGTTATGTCTATTGAAGAAAAATCTCGTGCGTTAATGGTGCGTCAATATCACCAAGTGAAGAATCGTCAACAATCCATGATGATGCGTGCAGCACAAGAACTCGGTCTTCCTGAAGAAGCATCACATTACTGGAACCCTATTCAAGGGAAGATAGATGCTACTACTCGGATGATTTATGGCAGCAGCCATGCCGCTATGAGTTAGGTATGAAAGTATAGTAGGAAACTAAAATTTTTCCCTGTAGCTTTACTACACTTGACAAAAAAGCCACCGTGTAAGGTGGCTCAATTTATAGTCTTTGATACAGCTATTAATTGGGAGCATTCCAATTTTGCAAAAATGCCGGGTAGCTAGAACTTCTGGCTACAATTCCAAAGTCTGCCTATTCTTCCCAAACCTGGAGAGTAGGCGGACTTTTTTTATGTAGTGCCAAACTTCTAGTCCAAGACGTAATTTACACATTTGGGATGCTCCCTATTAATTAAGCATCGTAATACAGGTAAAATTCGTAGGGATGAGGACGTAGCTGTAAAGGCTTGACTTCGTTAGCCAGCTTATAGTCAATCCAATTTTCGATGAAGTCTTCCGTGAATACGCCTGATTCTGTCAAGAAAGCATGATCATTTTCTAGTGCTTTTAATGCCAGTTCCAGAGAACCCGGAGTGGAAGGAACTTTTGACAGTTCTTCTGGAGAAAGTTCGTAGATATTTTTATCTAAGGGTTCACCAGGATGAATTTTGTTCTTGATGCCATCGAGACCAGCACAAAGCATGGCAGCAAATGCCAAGTAGGGGTTAGAAGTTGCATCTGGACAACGGAATTCTAAACGCTTAGCTTTGGGGTTATCGCCAGACAGAGGAATACGGATAGAAGCAGAACGGTTTCCTTGGGAGTAAGCTAAGTTCACTGGCGCTTCATAACCAGGCACTAGACGCTTGTAAGAGTTGGTACTCGGATTAGTGATTCCTAATAGCGCTGGTGCGTGTTTTAGCAGACCACCAATGTAATACAATGCCATTTCACTCAAACCGGCATACTTATCACCAGCAAACAGAGGCTGACCATCTTTCCAGATGGACTGGTGAGTGTGCATCCCGGAACCGTTGTCACCAAACAAGGGCTTGGGCATGAAGGTGACGGTTTTACCATATTTCCAAGCTACGTTCTTAATCACGTATTTGTAAATCAGTAACCAGTCTGCTGCTTCGATTAACTTACCGAAGCGGAAACCTAATTCGCACTGACCGCCGGTGGCTACTTCATGGTGGTGCTTTTCAATGGGCACACCTAATCTTGCCATTGTCAACAGCATCTCTGTACGGATATCTTGGAGAGAATCTGTTGGTGCAACTGGGAAATAACCCTCTTTGAAGCGTGGTTTGTAACCCAGGTTCGGGCCTTCTTCTTTACCGGAATTCCAACGACCTTCTACAGAGTCTACGTGGTAGTAGCCTTCGTTGGCGGTTTGGTCAAAGCGAACATTATCAAAGATGAAGAATTCAGCTTCAGGGCCAAAGAAAGCTGTGTCACCGATGCCAGTAGAAACTAAATAGTCTACTGCTTTCTGGGCAATAACCCTTGGGCAACGGTCGTACCATTCACCTGTACGTGGTTCTTTAATGCTACAAACTATACTTAGAGTTGGTACTTCCATGAATGGATCGATCCAGGCAGTATTCGGATCGAGTACCATCGTCATGTCCGATTCGTTGATCGCTTTCCAACCCCGGATGCTGGAACCGTCGAAAGGCACGCCATCGGTGAATGAACTCTCATCGATTTGGTTCTGGTACAGAGTCAAGTGCTGCCAAGTTCCTGGTATATCGATGAATTTCAGATCAATCAGTTCAATTTTTTCATCTTGAATTTTTTTCAAGATTTCTTGTGGGGTTGTCATTGTTACTCCTTCTCTACCAATTTTCTAAAGTAAAACTAGAATCTGCCAAAGCATTCTAACCCTGTTGATCTGAACCCAGTCGTGACACACCTGAAATATGTTAATTACTAAACATTGAGGGATTTTGTAGTCTTTGTTACAGATTATCTGGATTACAGGTTATATTAACCTTTTCCCAGTTATCTGTACAAAACAGTAAAGTTCATCTCATAGGGGTACAACTTTGGCATAGAATCCTTAAGTAGCAGATGATTGTTTTTGTGCCGAGTCTATTTTAAATAGCACAAAAATTTCTTGGTGCGTAAGTGCAACCAAATTAATATCAAACCATAGATAGCAACAATTGGGAGAAGAAGGAATGCGCGATGCAGTCACAAGCTTGATTAAGAATTATGACGTGGCAGGACGTTATTTTGATCGGAATGCGATCGACAGCCTTAAATCATATTTTGATAGTGGTACAGCCCGTGTACAAGCGGCGGCGGCAATTAACTCTAATGCAGCTGGACTGGTTAAGCAGGCTGGTTTGAAGTTGTTTGATGAATTGCCAGAATTGATTCGTCCTGGTGGAAATGCTTATACGACTCGTCGTTATGCGGCTTGTCTACGGGATATGGACTACTACCTGCGCTATGCTACCTATGCTTTGGTTGCTGGCAATACGAATGTGTTAGATGAGCGAGTACTGCAAGGACTGCGGGAAACTTACAATTCTTTAGGAGTACCCATTGGCCCAACCGTTCGCGGTATCCAAATCCTCAAGGATCTGGTGAAAGAACAAGTTGCAGCTGCGGGTGTGTCTAACACTGCCTTTGTGGATGAACCATTTGATCATCTCACTCGTGATTTAAGTGAGCAGGATATTTAATATCAGAACCTTGTTGACTGATGACTGTTGACTGAAGTAATCAGTCTATGTTATGTGGATTCTCTTTGTGAGGATGCTTGAAGGCCAGTTTGGGCATGTGTTAAGTTTTGTAGATGAAGCGATCGCTTTTCCCATAGTCTTGGGGGCGATCGCTATTTTTATATCTGTCTATAAGCCTGTTTGCCTATACGCAAACAGCAAATATGAGTGTGTATACTTTTTCAAAACGCTTTACGAGAATATCTAGAATTATGCGATTATAAGGTTTACTGCTACTTGGGTAGTAAAGTGGTCGCTAAATCTATCAATGGTAAGGGGAAGTTCTACTAATGGGGTTCCAGAAAAGGACTTTGTTACTTGTTCTATTTTTGCTGGCATTGGTAGGTGCGATCGCTTTTCACATCATCCACATATCCCAGATTGAAAAATTATATCCTGTCAGTGTTGAGCATAATGGATGATCCTAGCGATCGCTTTAAATGAAGGATACAGATGCAAGAGGCAACTCAGGAAAAATTAAAACGTTTAAATAAGTCCTAACTACTTATGATAAATCCATTAAATCGATATGAACTTATTAATTGTCTTAGCTGAAATCAGCCTCGTAGTCTTGATTTTTGTATTATTAAATTGGCTACTGGGAAAATTCATCAATTTATTGAATAAAGTAGCAATACTCAAAAGTGAAGAAAGGAGTATCAAAACCCTGCGCCGGAACATTACAGGGTTGTTACTACTTGCTTGTTTGCTGGTGTGCATTTTGATTATTGGTGTTAATGGTTTTCTGGTCTATCGCGGCGAAAACCTGCAAGAATATACACTCATGTGGATACGCCGTATTCCATCAGGATTCTGGGAAAAACTAGCAATTGGCATAGCTAAAAGTATTGGAATTTTAATTGTAGCGGTGCAAGTGGTGAAATTCGTAGGCTATGTACTCAAATTACTTAGCATTCGTGCTAAGAATTTAGAAAAAAATACAGCCGACGATGAAAGTATAGATGCTTTTTTTAAGGATTTAAATCAAAGAATCAGCACTGCAATATGGCTTTGGGCTGCCATTTCCTGTACCCAGTTTCTCAACTTTCCGGCAGTTGTTGGGCAGTATTTATTCATCGTACTGCGGATTTATCTAATTGTTGGTGTTGGGTTGCTCATACTTAAAGCAGTTGAGGCAGTAGTTGATAGCCTAGATGCTTTAAGTGTAAGATATTCCAGCCCTGACAACCTCCTGAGATTCTACGATCGCCTCCGACACCTGATACCCTTTTTGAAGCGGTGTCTGGAATTTGTAATTTATGTCTGCATGGCGACATTAGTAATTCAGCAGGTACAGTTAATTGCCAATCTTGCCAATTTTGGCCAGCGAATCATCAAAATTATTGGGATTATTTTTATAAGTCGTGTGTTGTTTGAGGTCGTCTACTTGTTTGTAGAAGAGGTACTGTTTAAAGAGCGGAATCTCACAGAACTTCAGACAAGCAGACGGCTGACGCTTGTTCCTCTATTTCGCAGTTTCCTAAAATATTTAATTTATTTTGCTGCTATAGTTTCCATCCTCTATACCTTAGAAATCGATCCCACTCCCATACTTGCAGGTGCAGGAATTGTCGGTATAGCTGTGGGTTTTGGGGCGCAAACTCTCATCAATGATATCGTCTGCGGCTTCTTTATTCTATTTGAAAACTATTACTTAGTAGGTGACTATATCCAAGCAGGGAAATCTGAAGATAAAATTGTTGAAGGTGTTGTCGAAGCAATTGAACTAAGAACCACCAGAATCAGACATCCTAATGGGCAATTGCAAGTTATTCGCAATGGCGATATTGGCTCAATAACTAACTACTCCAAACAGTATATCTATGCAGTAGTAGAAGTAGCTGTGCCTTTTGATGCCAACTTGGTTGATGTGTACAAATTAATTGGAGAGGTGGGACAGCAATTAAAAGCAAATGATCCAGATGTACTCGAAGCAACACAAGTGGATGGAGTAGAAAGCATAGGTGAGTCTAACTTGTTGCTGCGAACATTGACAAAGGTAAAACCAGGAAAGCATCTTCAAATTCAGCGCGTTCTGCGTAAAATTTTTACAGATACTTTAATCCGCGAAGGAATTACAATTCACACTCGCACTGGAGGTTAACATAGAAAAATTTAGCTGACATTTACACTTGAAGTTGATAACTTGAAGATTACGAGGACAACCAAGTTATACTAATTGTCAATCAATAAATCCTTTCCCCAATTTGGAGTTAATTGGTTAAACAACGACTCGACACTCTATTAGTAGAGTTAAATTTATGTTCTTCCCGCGCCTTAGCACAACGGCTAATTCAGGCGGGGGAAGTGACAGTTAATACCCAGGTAGTTGATAAGCCTGGTACGGAAGTTGATATTTCGGCTGCAATCAAAATAAAAGAGCGATCGCGTTTTGTTTCCAGAGGCGGAGAGAAACTCGCCAAAGCTTTAGAATTGTTCGCTATCCCCACCGCCGACCGCATTTGTTTAGATGGTGGTATTTCTACGGGTGGCTTTACCGATTGTTTGCTACAAGCGGGGGCAAAACTAGTTTATGGTATTGATGTCGGTTACGGACAAGTTGATTGGCGACTGCGAAATGATCCACGGGTAATTTTGCGGGAAAGGACTAATTTACGCCATCTTGCACCCACAGAACTTTATGGTGCAGATGCTCCTATTCCCGATTTGGCGGTGATGGATGTATCGTTTATTTCGTTAACTAAGATTTTACCCGCTGTGTGGCAGCTGACTCAACCTAACCGAGATGCATTGTTGTTGGTCAAGCCACAGTTTGAAGTGGGAAAATCTCGTGTCGGGAAAAAAGGTGTGGTGCGTGACCCTAAAGACCATGCTGATGCTATTTTCCAGGTTTTGCAAACTGCTTGGGAATTAGGATGGAAATACAAAGGCTTAACTTGGTCGCCGATTACTGGGCCCGCTGGTAATATTGAATATCTGTTATGGGTGGGAATGGAAAGTGAAACCCCACCGCCGGATTTAGAGATAATTCAGCAAATCACAAAATTAGCAACTGCTGAGTTGCGGGAGAGTTGCTGACTGATGACCGTGCCAATTTGAGATTTGAGATTTTGGATTTTGGATTATTTTTTTCGGTTTGAGCAAGACCGTTATCCATCCCCCCAAATCTTAAATCGTCAATAGACCTCTTGCATAAATATTTTTTGTCTCACGCAAAGGCGCAAAGGCGCAAAGAAAAGATCGCAAAGAACGACTTTTGCAAGAGGTCTAATCTAAAATCGCAAATCTAAAATCCAAAATTGATTGGCTGTCAGCCGTCATCAGTCAGCAACTAACAATTAAACGTCGTAGACCAAACACTCTACTGCTTCTGGATGTGTGTCACAATAGCTTTCTAAAGAGGTTTTGTGCTGTTTTGCTTGCTGTTGATGTGATTTTTCGGCTTGCAATTCTTCTACAATATCCCAGGCTACAGCACAGCCAGCAGAATTAGTACCATTGACATCGCAGGTTTGACGAGCTTCATCAATAGCTTCTACAATGGCTTGCTCAAGATTTTTAGTCCCAGAGTTAACAGCAGCTTGGACTAAGTCTAGAGTTGTCATGAATTTCTACCTTTGTTGAGTGAGATAAACTTTATCCTTTTCTCATGTTGCATCTCAAATGGGGAATTTCGGACAATTATCAGGAGAATTTGATAGAAGTTGATAAAGTATCATAAACAGTAACAATTAGGAAAATATTTGTTATTTATTCTCAATACTTTATTCCTAATTCTTGTTGCAACCGATACAGAATTGTATTTTGGTCAACTTGAGAGAGAATTTCTGCAATCACGGTACTGGCACCTAGTTGTCCCCAAGTGCAGCCTTTTTCTAGATATACTTGGGCGGCTTTACCTACAGAGTAAGCCCCATAACCGGCGATACCTGCTTGAGCGATCGCACCACCAGCATAGGCAGTAATATTGGTAGGATTGTCACCAGTAGCTAAAACAGCCGTACTCTTGCCCAAACCCAACAAGAAACTACTACCTAATTCACTCAGTAGTAAGCCACCGGAACTTAATAAAATCGTTTTTAAAATTTTACTGGCTTCATAGCTAGTCATGGGTAAGCCATACAAGCGTGCTAAAGAGCGAATTAAAGCTAAATCAGCAACTGTTCCGCCCAGAATATCTAAAAAGGCGATAGGATTTAACCCTACTGCCAAAGCTTTGTATTTGGTAAATTGCCAAATGATGTCTTCGGCTTCTTGTTCGCGTAAATCGATAGTTTTTTGAGCGATCGCGGCTTCTGCATCTCGTGCTTGAATCAGTGCATTTAAAGCCAAAAGCGATCGCCCCTCCCGATTGAGAATATTCAAAATTATCTGCTGGAGTTCATCTACTTGGGTTGGTGGTGTTTCCCATTCGTAACTCACACGACCATCAGGCCACTCAATCCGCACTTCCATTGGTGCTGGTTCCGCCGCCACCATGACAATTTCATCAGGTAGTAGAGGTTTTGCTTGAGCATAACCTGCACCCAATTGTTGCAAATTTTTGTAAATCGCTGCCCGGTCTATATCTGGATATAAATCAATTTTGTTAAACACCAAAATCAGCGGTTTTTGTGCTTGTCGCAATTCTAGCAATGCTTGATATTCAGTACGGGTGATATCACCAGACACGATAAACAAAATTAAATCCGCCTGACGCGCCACTTCTCGCGCCATTTGCGCCCGTGACTCACCCTCAATTTCATCTAGTCCAGGAGTATCAATTAATTCTACCTGTACTTTACCCCCTGGTTGCCACCGCACCGAACGCGGCCATTGAGTAACACCGTTCAAAGGCCCAGTTTGCAGAATTTTATCTCCTAGTAAGGCATTTAACACCGCTGATTTGCCACGACTCACCAAACCAAAAGCCGCAATTCTAATCACATTAGAGTCGAGTTTGTTGAGTGTAGAGTTCAAAGCTTCTAATTCTGGTTTCACCAAACCTGCTAATTCTGGGTTGGATGAAAGTTGTCCAGACTTACGAAGATATCCATACCAGGACAGCGCTTGTCTGAGACTGGCGCGGGCGCGGTTTAAGTGAGTTTCTTGCAGATTACGATAACCCGACATAATATCAATAGTTTTACTAATACTTTAATTAGTATAAAATCCTTATCCTACAAGCATTTTAGCTAATTTAAAGCATAAGCCATCTATTTTCCCTTGTTGGTCAGTTCAATAGAGGGCTTGATGTTAAGGGATTACCAAGAAATAAATTCAGGACTTACGCAACTGGCACACATATTTTCTGCGATGGCAGTACTGAGTCAATAGTCAAGAGTCAAAAGTCCAAAAACCTTGACTTTTGACTCTTGACTTTGGACGATTTTTGTCCTAAATATATGACAATGCGCGTAAGTCCTAAAATTATCCAATCTTGTGGGGCGGGCTTTCTGGCCCACCCCACAAGAAAAATTGTATATTTTTTTATTTGTCAGTCCCTAAGACAAACTGTGGCGTTGAAAAAAGTTCCAAATTGTTTCACTGGCGTTCAGCCCCAGCTTAGCATTAAATCTATTTACGCTCTCGTCAGTTGAGGCACCACCAGGCCAGAAATGTCCACCGTTTACTACCGCTAGTTCCCAGACTTCTGAGTTGCCATTACAACCTGTGTAGAGAGAGGCTTTCACTTGATCTTCAGAAAACTGCGGAGATTTATTCGATGAGGTACATTGATCGTGCGATCGCCAAAAGTTTACCATGTCTCTTATAGAAATCAGCGCTCCTCGTTGAGTGTGGTCATCACCTTCATAGAGTACATCGCGATCGCTTGTACCGTTGATCATTAACATCGATATGGGAGTTTGAGGTTGGCAATTAGGTTTGAGTCGAACTGGAAGCGAACCAGCTACTGATGCAAAACCAGCAATTTTATTAGGTAACTCACAAGCTAGTGCTTGGGTAAGTATTCCACCTCTAGAAAAACCAGAGGCATAAATTTTATGACTATCAATATTCATTTGCTGCTTCAGATGATCAATCAAAGCACTGACAAACAAAACATCATCTACCTTTCCTTTAGCATTACCTATAAGGCTCCATTTTTGGTCAATTGCATCTGGATAAACAACAATAAATCCTTTTTGATCTGCTAATTTATTGAAGCGAGTCACATTACTTATAGACCTACCACTACCATTATCTCCATGAAAGACTAAAACTAACGGTAACGGGCGGTTTTGATTATAAGATTTGGGAATATAAAAATAGTAATTTCGTAACTTACCTTGGTCATTTAGCTTTCCATAATTATCACCATTCACGATTTGTTGTGGAGCTATATTTCTTTCTTTAGCCTGGATAGAATTGCAGGCTGTAACTAAAGTAATTGTCAGTACAAATATCAGGAGGTTTTTTAAGAATCGATAATTTTCATATATATTCATATTAGTTAGCTAATTTGATTTTTCAAGATAGTTTAATTATCCACTTTATGATACTTTTAAAATAATTATTTATCAATAAAATTTTACAAGATAGAGACTAACAACCCTAGTTGAGTTGTTAGCCTCTATTTGAGATATTAAGGGACTTTCATTCTAAAAAATATCCCAAATTTTGTTGTAGGATGGAGAGAAGTTGCGTGCGGGGGTTCCCGCTGCCCTTGCAAACTTTGGAGTGTTCTCACTCGTCCTTTGTCTCAGAGGATGTTTGAAAAGTCCTCTTGTTGGTATCAAAAGTTTTAGATCCCTCTAAATCTAACTTTTTCAGGGAGACTTTGATTCAGGTTCCCCCGTTAAAAAGGTAGGGGGGATCTAAAAGTGCCTAAAGTCACAGCGAAACACTTTTCAAACAACCTCTCAAGGGCAGGCAGGATGCCCACCCCACAATTAAGAGGATGTTTGAAAAGTCTAATATACTACTCAGCAGGGCGATTAGAAATCGCGTCTACACAGACGAAACCCACCTCCGTGGGTTTAAAAGACCTAATTTTTGGTTAGTCCGCGTAGGCGGTGAGGGGGTCGCAGTCTTGGCGGTTCCCGTCGATTGCGTTAGCGAAGCGTTAGCGACGAAGGAGCGTCACCCCCGAACCCGAAGGGACTTTGCCTGTGTAGTAGCGAATTATATTCGCCCAAAACTTTTAAAACAACCTCTAAGGATAATTTATTTCTTGGTAATCCCTTAAACTCTTACATTTACATAACGAGCAGGAACTCGAACTTTAACCCACTTGTTACCGCGTCGTACTGTTTCCCAATGTGCAGGAATTAATTTTCGTTGATATCGGACAACAGGTTTACGCACAACAGCAACTTTATGGACGTTGGGTTTGGCAAAAATTGGTGCTGCCGATGCCTGTGATGGGAAGGAAGAAATTGCAAGTGGTAGAGCAAGTAATGTACCTAATAGAATACGTTTCATGTTCAAATCCTATGAATTAATTTGCTTGATTTTTCTACGGCATTCCATAATAAATTGTGAACATCTATTCTTACCTAAACTTTATGAGTATAGTAAGTTTTGCTTGTTTCACGAATTAATTTGTTTGCTGTATTGTTCTCAGTTTAAAATACTAAATAAGAATACACAGTGGCATAAAGTCATAATTTAAGTATGACGAAAGTCATATTCAGCAATTCCAAATTCAAAATCACCTCATAAAGACGAAAACTTTCCCATAAAAAATCCCCTACTTGAGGGGATACTGTACAGGACTTACGCAACTGGCACACATATTTTCTGCGATGGCAGTACTGAGTCAATAGTCAAGGGTAAAAAGTCAAGGTTTTTGGACTTTTGACTCTTGACTTTGGACGATTTTTGTCAAAAATATATGACAATGCGCGTAAGTCCTACTGTAAACAGATAGCAAAGCCTGTAATTATTGACCTAGTATGATTACCAGTTCCTCCAGAAGCAATTTAGCTTTATAGAGACTCAGCAACTTCTCCTGGTCATAGCGATCGGGGTATTCCATTCTTTTACCTTCCATCGAGATTCTAATCAGCGCCATTTGTTCATCAGTCGGAGAGTTTATAAGACTTTCCGATAGGCGCAAAACCCTGTGTCTTTAGACCAGGGATGTAGCGCCAACGGTGAATTTATTCACCGTGATATTTTCTATTTGTGGTGAGGATCTTCAATATATTTCTTGATTACTGCCGCGCTAACATTTCCAGCAGTTGAATAAAAATAACTATTTGTCCACATACTAGGCATCTTTTTTAAATCTGGAAACTCGCTTCTAAGCAGATAAGATGACCTGCCTTTAAAGAATTTAACTATTTGATTAATCGCGTAAGTTGGTTGATATTCCACAAATAAATGTATGTGGTCTGGTGCTATTTCCAGAGCCAGAATATCCCAATCTTTATATGAAGCTAAATCATAAAATATCTGTCTTACTCGTTTAGCTACTTCATTCACTAACACCTTACGTCTACGCTTGGGTATCCATACCAGATGAACGACAGCGTTACCTATAGAGTGATTGTTGTGTCTAGGTTCTAACGAATTAGTCATGTTTTTTATTCGGAGCTATTGACAGTTAAATAATAACTCGCTACTATATTTACAGTCAATGAATTAACCCAAGGAGGTGATTAAGTAATGCTAGTTTTAGAGTACAAAGTTAAAGCTAAGAAGCATCAATATGATGCAATTAACGAAGCTATCCGTACAACTAAATTCATCAGAAATAAAGCTATACGCTACTGGATGGATGCACCAAAAGAAGCCAAAGTTAATAAAATTGCTTTGAATAATTACTCAACAGCATTACGGAAGGAATTTAAATTTGTTGAGAAATTAAATTCAATGGCTTGTCAATCTGCCACTGAAAGAGCGTGGCTAGCCATTGATAGGTTTTACCAGAATTGTCAGAAAAAAGTATCAGGTAAAAAGGGATATCCCAGATTTCAGAAAGATAACCGTTCGGTTGAGTATAAAACGTCAGGATGGGCTTTAAACGCTATCAAAAGACGTATTACCTTTACCGACAAAAAAGCTATAGGTGAGGTTAAATTACTTGGTAAATGGGATATTCAAACTTACCCAGTCAAACAGATTAAGCGTGTTAGATTACTCAAAAAAGCTGATGGTTACTATTGCCAATTCTGCATTGATGTAGACGTTAAATCTGAATCCAGAATTGCTAATGGTGAAATCGGGCTAGATGTGGGTCTTGAATATTTTTACTCAGATTCCAAAGGTAATCATGAGGAAAATCCTAGATTTTTGAGTCAAGCTGAGAAAGCAATTAAACACGCTCAACGTCAAATTTACAAAAAAGAGAAAGGCAAAAACAAACGACGGATAGCCAGACAGAGATATCAAAGGAAGCATTTAAAAGTAAGTAGGCAACGGAAAGAACACGCCATGAGATTGGCGCGTAACGTATGCAAGGCTAACGCCTTAGTAGCCTATGAAGATTTAAATGTTAAAGGTATGGTGAAAAATCACGCTCTTGCCAAGAGTATTAATGATGCTTCTTGGTCAATGTTCCGTCGTTGGTTAGAATATTTTGCGGCTATATTTAACAGTACAGTTGTTGCTGTCAATCCGAGAATGACATCTCAAAAATGCTCAGATTGTGGTGCAATTGTGAAAAAATCCCTCTCAACTCGTAGCCATGTATGCAGTTGTGGCTGTAGTTTACAGAGGGATGTTAATGCTGCAAAAAATATTTTGAATCGCGGCATCGCTAGCTTGGGGCACAAGCGAAGTAACGCTTCAGGAGTCGGAACCTCTACGCTAATTGGCGTAAGCCTGTTAGAGCAAGTTCTGACGGTGAATGAAGAATCCCCCAACTTTACGACTAAGTGAGCGAAGCGATACTTAGTCAGTTGGGGGAGTGTCAACTCATCAAGTGCTGTACCCATATTCTCAAAGCTGGCGAAACTAGGAGTTCTCAAACCTCTCCTTTGATTTAACTGATGTAAGGCTAATCCTGGGAACGCCATCAAGGATGTGATGTAGCTGACTTTGTACGCTGCATTCCCCGTTGGTCTGACACTGTATCTGAGACATAACGCCTTCAATTCTTGAAGTGTCATCACTTCAAGTTCTGACCTTGTGAACATAAAATATAATTACCTCTTGGTAAAAGTGGTATCGGTGGTGAACGGTTTGCCAGACAGTCAACACCACCGATTTCAAATCCTACACCGATGCGCGCATCGACATTAAGCTATATTTATGTTTCTACACAATGACTAAAGCTAAGGGTAGACCTGAGAATTTTGGAAACCAACCAAGCAAAGAATTAACTGATAATCTCAGCTTTCGTGTCACCAAGCAGATGAAGGAAGAGGTAAAGGCTAAAGATGACCCTCCAGAGTTCTGTCGTCAAGCGATTCAAGAAAAGCTAGATAGGGAGAAGCAAAACTAGTCTGAATTTATGGCTAAAGGCGATAAATGCGAAATTTATCATGTCAACCTCACGTCATTTTATGTAAACTTTACACAAAAAGTACTTATATTCATTAATTTAATACACTTAATACCGTAAGTTTATGCGGTATTTACGTAAGCATATTTTTATCGTAAGCTTAGTGTTGTTTGATGCATTAATATTTGCATCAGTTCAATCAATTTCGCATTTATAACAATGAAAAAGATTTTCGCCAAATTTAGCACCATTGCAGCAACCAGTGCTGCTTTGACTGTTGCGATCGCTGCTACTACTGATAACTCAGCTTTGGCTATTGAGTTCAACTTTAACTGGCTAGGTGATGCTGGTTATTCAGCAACAGGTTCATTCAGCTATGACGAGGCTACAGCACCCACAATTATTTCAGAAAGTGGTGGTGGAGCAACCGACTATTTACAATCCTTGAGCGTCTCTTTCTTAGATCCATCTAATAATCTTCTTGGAACCTATAACACCGTTACTGGTGGAGTGTCAGAATCTGATTTCTTTACTTTCAACTTTGATAGTTCCACTAAGACATTGTTTGGCCCCTTTGATGTAGCAGGAGGGACAGGTATAATCGGGGAATATTTCTTTCAGGGAACGATTGGCGAGTTTTTGGAATTACGTCAGGATGTCGATCAAGTGACAACATCAATAAGACTAGATCAAAACTCTGGCTCTATTCAGGTATATAAAGTCCCTGAACCTGCTTCTATGTTGGGTTTGCTGGCGTTTGCTGCGCTGGGTGTAAGTTCAACTTTCAAAAAAAAGCAAGCCTCTTGCTAGAATTTAGGGCTTTCTATTCAGAGCTTGCTAAATTTACTCCCTGTTAATGAACGAGTAGGGATATCATTACAACCTTAGCATTGTTTGGGTCAGTACCTTTGAAGTGACATACTCCCACACTGACTGCAAGCAGTACAGTGTGGGCTTCTCACCCAATCCAGCTATTGCTTCGGAGGCGGTGAGCTTTGTTTTAAATCCACGGAATGCCCCTACCACCAAATCCGGTTGCCATTTTCATCAACTCGTGCTTGGCGAATTACATCAGAAATTTCTTCTGCATCTTTGACATGGTGGAGTGCCTTTTTCTCACCATTTGGTTCATCCACGACAAAGTATGTCGGGACTGTAATATGGTCGCCTGTGATGTCTGGTGAATCTACAGCAACCTGTTTTGCTTTATCTTCAACTGATTGGCTTTCATCAATGCGATCGCCTGGATTGGCTGTTAACTTTCTTTCTTTCACATTTGGCTCATCTTGGGAATGCCAATCTTGACTTACTGGTTGATGAGTATCGGGTACATTATTTTGTTTTTCTACTTCTTTAGTCATGGCTTTCTCAGTAATTTAAATTTAATGTATTTACCAAAATCTAATCTAATAAATTAAAGCTGCAATGCGTTCCTTCTCTAGAAGTAGTTTCTGATTAAAAGCAAATATCCATGCCTAAAGTTATATGACTGATGACTGACAACTGACAATTGACAACTGACAACTGACAACTGACAACTGACAACTGACAACTGACAACTGACAACTAACAACTAACACTTTTGATTCTACTTATTTGATTGAAATGGTGTATATTTACCACCTAATGCTTCTACAATGCTGCGAGTGTTAGCCTCAATCATTTTGATGTAGGAATCTCCATCACTTCCTTTTGCACCAATTGAATCAGAGTATAGTTGACGTGGTGCTAATTTAATGTTTGCTTCTTGAGCAACTGTTTTAATTAAAGCTGGGTTAATTGTCGTCTCAGCAAAAATGGCGGGAACGCCTGTCTTTTTAATTGATTCTACCAATCGCTGCACTGTTTGAGCGCTTGGTTGTTCTTCAGTACTAATGCCGATTAAAGTCCCTGCGATCGCAATCCCATAAGCTCGTCCATAATATTGAAATGCATCGTGGGTAGTTACGAGTTTGCGTTTATCTGGGGGAATAGTTTGAATTTGTTGTTTAGTCCAGCTATGCAACTGCTTTAATTCTTGAGTAAGTTGCGCTGCCTTTTGAGTAAATTCTTCTTGATCTTCAGGCGATAACTTAATTAAAGCATCCCGAATTGCATTTACCATCGCGATCGCATTTTCTGCATCACCCCAAACGTGAGGATCTGGGACTATTTCACCTTTACCCTTATCTAGCTGCAAAGGTTTGACAAATTCTCCTACCGCTAGCTGCTGCGCCTTGCTACCAGAGGCTTTCATTAATTTAATCAATCCCGGTTCCAAGTTGTAACCGTTATACAAAATCAAGTCTGCTTGTTCTAAAAATCTGCTGTCTGCTGGTACCGGTTCGTAAACATGAGGATCAGTACCAGGTTTGAGAATTCCAGTTAACTGAATTTCGTCTCCTGCAACTTCTTGTGTCAAATCAGCAATGATGGTGCTAGTTGCAACTACTCGCGGTTTCCCATCTGTCCCAGGAGAGGTACTGTTAGAACCCACCTTGGTACAGCCACCTATCGAAAGTGCCAAAAGCAATCCTACCAAAGCTTGCCGGCAATATCTAGCTGGGGATTGAGTAATTCCTCTCATCGGCTTGTTACAGTTATTTTCATATTTCTCTCATTTTTTAGGGTACATTATTCTCATATTCTTTTCATTTTTCCCTTGCATCCCAGAAATAACACTATGAGAACCGTTAACTTTTCCTTAGAAGCCAATTCCGGCTTTGATCGGGTTTATCCTCAAAAAGACACCGCGATCGCAACAACTGCAAGCATTAATATTGCCCATGTAGGAGTATATTACCGCACACAAGAGGCCTTGAGGGACGTTAGCTGTGTTGTCAATCCAGGAAGGTTAACGGGTATTTTTGGCCCCAATGGTGCCGGTAAAAGTACGCTGATGAAAGCAATGTTAGGCTTGGTTCCCGCTAGCAGCGGTACAGTATTGTACCAAGGTAAATCATTGATGCAACAACTAGAGAAAGTTGCATATGTACCACAGCGTAGCCAAATTGACTGGACTTACCCCGCTACAGTCTGGGATGTAGTGATGATGGGAAGGGTAAAGAAAACAGGTTGGTTGCGTAGCTTCTCAGCAGTTAGTCGCCAAGTAGCAAAAAATGCCATCGAACGGGTGGGAATGAGTGAATATCAAAATCGCCCCATTGGACAACTTTCAGGTGGACAGCAACAACGGGTATTTTTAGCCCGTGCTTTAGCGCAACAAGCAGATATTTTCTGCTTTGATGAACCTTTTGTAGGCATCGATCAAAAAACTCAAACAGTGATTTTTCAAGTCTTCCGTGAACTCGCCGCTGAAAATAAAATTGTGTTAGTAGTTAACCACGACTTAGGCGAATCAATCACCCACTTTGATGATTTAATATTACTAAATTGTGAATTAATCTCCACAGGTTCGCGGCATGAAGTACTCACAGAACAAAACTTGCATCGCGCTTATGGCGGTAAAGTAATGTACTATGCTGATGCTGCGTAAATTACGATTAGTCAGTGGTCAGTTGTCAGTGGTCAGTGGTTAGTAGTTCCAGCAGATTTTATCTGAAGAAGTTACAAAACGGCGGGCAGGATGCCCACCCCACAAGATTTATTATATTTAATATGTGTACTTCATTTACTTACAAACTGTTGTAATAGTAGCAAAATACAACTGGCAACTGACAACTGACAACTAACAACTGACAAAGGACAAATAACAAAATATGCTACAAGCATTAATTGAACCGTTGCAATACGGTTTTATGCAACGATCGCTAGTGATTGCCATTTTAGTGGGCTTGTTGTGTGCTGTCGTGGGCAGTTACTTGATGGTGCAGCGACTAGCATTGTTAGGCGATGCTATAAGTCACTCAGTTTTGCCAGGGTTAGCGATCGCCTTTATGCTAGGCGCGAATATCTTTATTGGTGCATTTATTGCGGGTGTTTTGAGTACAATGGCGATCGCTTGGATTAGAACGCGATCGCCTATTAAAGAAGATGCTGCAATGGGGATAGTTTTCTCAGCATTCTTTGCCCTTGGTATTACTTTAATTACTGTGATTCAAAAAGATAACAAAATCGATTTGAATCACTTTTTGTTTGGCAATATTCTTGGCGTTACTGTTGATGAAGTACGAGATACTGCGATCATTGCTGCTATAGTTTTAATAGTCATAGTTTTATTATATAAAGAACTTTTATTTTACACTTTTGACCCTTTAGGCGCTCAAGCAGCAGGATTGCCAGTCAATCGGCTGAACTTTGGACTGATGCTGTTGATTGCTTTAACAATTGTTGCCAGCATGAAAGCCGTAGGTGTAATTTTAGTACTATCACTGTTAATTACACCAGGAGCAACCGCTTATTTGTTAGTCAAACGTTTACACCAAGTAATGATTTTGGGTGCATTCATTGGTGTATTTTCCAGTATCAGTGGTATGTATATAAGCTATTTTTATAATTTACCCTCTGGCCCAGCGATCGTACTAGTAGTATCAGGATTATTTTTATTGTCATTACTATTCAGTCCAGGACACGGTATTTTTACTCATCGTCAAACACCAGCCAAATTAACAGTAGAAATTATTCCTGATACAGAAAAATAATTACTGATCAAGTAAGCTGACAACAGCAGTTTTCATCCTCAAAACAATGACAGCAAGTAGTCCCACAATTTTAGCCTTAGACTTTGATGGAGTGATTTGCGACGGACTAATTGAATATTTTGAGGTAGCATGGCGTACTTACTCTCTAATTTGGCCGCCAGCTAACGATACACCACCAGATGATTTAGCATTGAGATTTTATCGCCTGCGGCCTGTAATTGAAACAGGTTGGGAAATGCCTGTTTTGATTAAAGCCTTGATGGATGGAATTTCTGATGACAAGATTCTTCAGGAATGGGTAACTATTGCCCCACAAATTTTGTTAGACGGTAAACTACAGGCTAGAGACATTGGTGCAAAACTAGACAACCTGCGAGATGAATGGATTAACACAGATTTAGCAGGTTGGCTAAGTTTGCATAAATTTTATCCGGGGGTTGTGGAAAAAATCAAATTGACTGTCGCCAGTGCAGTCAAAGTATATATTGTGACTACCAAAGAGGGGCGTTTTGTACAGCAATTATTGCAACAAGAAGGGGTAAATTTACCATCAACAGCAATTTTTGGCAAAGAAGTGAAGCGCCCCAAATATGAAATCCTGCGAGAATTAATTCAGGCAGCAGAAAAGCCAGTAAGTTTATGGTTTGTAGAAGACAGACTCAAGACATTGCAGTTAGTCCAGCAGCAAACAGACCTGGAAGATGTGCAACTATTCTTAGCAGATTGGGGGTATAATACTCAACCAGAAAGGAAAGCCGCGCAAAACGATCAGCGAATTCAGCTATTATCACTTTCTCATTTTGCCAAAGATTTTTCTAGTTGGCTTTAACTGATTGAGAAACGAGGAGTTATGATTTAACTCCTCACTCCTAACTCTCAACTCCCAACTCCTCACATTTATGCTTGATTTAACAAAATTAGCGCGACAAATGCAGGGTTTAAGTCAGCATCTTACCTTAGAAGCTGCTGCCAATCGCCAGCGTTTAGAATTAGCTCAACAACATTTAAAAAATGCTTACAATTCTCAACAAGATTTACTAGATCGTCAGGAAAAATGGCGCGATCGCATTCTCTTTGCTAATGCTACCCCCATCGAACCACTAGAAACCTGCATTGATATCCCTGTACCGCCAAAGGTACATACCGTCATCGCCACCGACGGTTCGCAAATTGCCCCCAACCATCACGAAATTGCTTATTGCTATCTTCTGAATATCGGCAGAGTCGTCTTGCACTACGGACAAAACCGCCATCCAATACTTGATAGTTTGCCAGAAGTATTTTATCGCCCAGAAGATTTATACATGTCCCGGCAGTGGGGAATTAGAACAGAAGAATGGATGAGTTTTCGCCGCACAGCCAGCGAAGCCACAGTATTAGCAGAACTTGCATGTGAAGCCAAAGGAGTAACTAGGGCAGATAAGCCAGAGTTATCCTTATCCCCCTCATCCCCCTCATCCCCCTCATCTCCCCCATCCCCCTCATCCCCCCCATCCCCCCCATCCCCCTCATCCCCCCATCCCCCTCATCCCCCTCATCCCCCTCATCCCCCTCATCCCCCCCAGCGGAACAAATACCAACCCTAGCAATGGTAGATGGTTCGTTAATTTACTGGTTTTTAGAACAATTGCCTCTTGATGCACGCGATCGCATTTTACCCCCAGTTTTAGAAGCTTGGAAGCAGATGCGTGATGCTCAAATTCCTTTAATGGGTTATGTTAGCGCCGCCCGCAGCATCGAAGGCATGAACTTTTTACGTTTGTCAGCCTGTACCCATCCAGTCCCCGACTGTCTGAGTTTTTGCCCCAATCAGCTAGAAAAAGTCCCTTGCAAAATTTTTGAACCTCTGCGAGATACTGCCCTTTGGGCAACCCAACTCAAACCAGGACAACGCGGCCCTCTCTGGCGCAGTAATGCCAGGATTCTAGAACTCTACGGTGAACAAACCATCTACTTTTGCTATGTTCACGTCGGCACTGAAATTGCCCGCATAGAAGTTCCTGGGTGGGTAGCTAAAAATACAGCTATGTTTGATCAAGCATTGGGACTGATGCTAGCACAAGTACAAAAAGGATATGGTTATCCTGTTGCGATCGCTGAAGCGCACAACCAAGCGGTAGTAAAAGGCGGAGATAAAGCCCGTTTCTTTGCCCTTTTGGAAAGACAAATGATTAAAGCAGGTTTGAGAAATGTGGGAACTTCCTACAAAGAAGCACGCAAGCGGGGCAGTATTGCTTAAATAATTGAATTTACAGCCTATTCCATCTGAATGAGGTACACAAGGGCGGGCTTTCCTGCCCACCCCACAAGATTTATCATATTTAAGATCTGTACTTCATTTATTTATCTTTTTATCTAAAATCCCAAAAGTAAGTTGAGTTTACAGTTTTTTAGGGAAATATATATTCAGTAGAAAAGTGAGTAAAAAGTAACTTTGCCCACCTCTACCATCAACTTAGTTTTGTGCTTCATTCCATAGCCAAAAGACCCCAAAAGTCAATTTGGGAAAGTATTGGGCTTGAAAATATCTCATGGCTATGGATGTTTTAGCGGCAAAAAGTAGGGGCGTACAGCTGTACGCCCCTACTTAGGGACTTATAAATATAGCAATAGCCAAGGTGGTTAGGACATCAACAGATGATAAAACCTAGACACAAAAAGGCTTTTCACCCAGTCCCCAGTCCCCAGTCCCCAGTCCCCAGTCCCCAGCTATAAATATACCTTGTCATTGTTGTAAACTGAGAGTCAGTCATCAATCATCAGTCAACAACTTGCAAGCAAATATTTTTAGGACTTACGTAAGTGTCATATTTTTTCGTCTGGGCAGTCAAGGGTCAAAAGTCAATAGTCCAAAAAATCTTGCTTAAAGACTATTGACTCTGGACTATTGACTGCCATCACAGTAAATCTGTGTGCCAGTTGCGTAAGTCCTGATTTTATTTTTGCGATTTCCTTTATACAGTTAACATCTATCAAAAAATGGATGAAACAAGCTATGTCTGAGTATAAACAATCAGAAGAAACATACTCTAGATTTTTTTCCCTTTCCCTAGATTTATTTTGTATTGCTAGTTTTGATGGTTATTTTCAGCATTTAAACCCAGCATGGACAAAAATACTAGGTTGGTCAACTCAGGAACTGCTTGAAAAACCATTTATTGAATTTGTTCACCCCGAAGACCGCGAATTCACTATTTTAACTGCTCAAAAACTGGAAAATGGTGTAGATGCAATTTCTTTTGAAAACCGCTATCTCTGTCAAGATGGCTCCTACAAATGGTTGTCATGGAATGCAATTTCAGCTATTGAAAAAAACTTATTTTACGCATTAGCTCATGATATTACTGTTAATAAACAAAAAGAACTAGAACTAAAAGATTATATTCAAGAATTAGAAGCTTTTAAATTTGCTTTAAATGCCCATTCATTGGTAGCTATCACAGATAAAAAAGGGGCTATCACTTATGCTAATGATTTATTTTGTGAAGTTTCTCAATATTCTAGAGAAGAACTTTTAGGACAAGACCACGACTTAGATTTTCTGGTTCATGACTTAACAAAGATTTTATCTTCTATGAAGATGGGTACTAACCGGATTCGTGAAATTGTGATTAGTCTGCGAAACTTTTCGCGCCTTGATGAAGCAGAGAAAAAGTTAGTTGATATTCATGAAGGCATTGAAAATACATTGTTGATTTTGCACCATCGGTGGAAAGATAATAGTACTGGGCTTGGTATATCTTTAATTAAAGAATATGGTGATTTGCCCTTAGTAGATTGCTACCCTGGGCAGTTAAATCAGGTATTTATGAATATTATCACTAATGCGCTCGATGCATTGGAAGAGTCAGTCTTGAATAGAAAAATAACTGGAAAACCACAAATTAGGATTCGGACTGAAGTTTTAGATAAAAATTTTATTTCCATCCGAATTGCTGATAACGGTTCTGGGACAACTGAAGAAGTGAGAGCGCGTTTATTTGATCCATTTTTCACAACTAAGCCTGTGGGTAAAGGAACAGGTTTAGGACTCTCCATTAGCTATCAAATTGTAGTAGAAAAACATGGTGGAACTTTGAAGTGTCTATCAGAATTAGGAAAAGGCACAGAGTTCTGGATTCAAATCCCAGTAGAGACGTTCCGCCGGAACGTCTTTACTGACAAATAAAAAAATATCGCACTGTTCACAGTCATCATTTATCAGCCATCAGCCATCAGCCAGCTTAATTCATCAAAAAGTGCCTTTTTGCTCAAAACTGTTACCTTTAGATTTTTTAGGGAAAAATAAATTTAACCGAGTACTGAGTAAACAATCCTCTGGGTTGCTAGTCACAGTCTCGGAGTTTTTGAGCTATCTATAATTTGAATAATTTTATGGAGAAATGCGTAGACACACAGACGCTTACTCCTAAACATCGCTTATTCAGCAAAAACAGAGTTTTGTTTTTAGCGATGGTTATGGCGTTACTGGGTGCAGGCTGTACGGAAAAAGTATCTGGGAGTCATCAGTCCCTTGTAAAAAAGACCTCAGCGAGTAGTAAATATCACATATCTACCTTGAAAATTGGAGTGCTGCCTACGCAAAGTCGCACAGAACAAGAACGGATGGTTAAATCCTTAAAAGAATACTTAGAGGAGTCCTTTAGGCGAGAAGTTGATACCGAATCGCAAGCCAACACCTTAGAGGGACAAGGGAGGCGAGAGAGACAAGGAACGCAAGGTACACAGAAAATACAAGCTGTGAGTCCAATTTCATTTGATTTCCAGATTGCCAAGGATTACAAGGAAATCATTGACTTACTGGTGCAGGATAAGCTTGATATGGCTTATTTAGGGCCTTTGGGCTATGTTGAGGCAGTAGAGCGGGGTGCTAAATTTAAACCATTGGTTACTGCGATCGATAAATACACTAGGCAACCTTGGTATCGGGCGTGTATTCTTGTCAAAGAAAATAGTCCCATCAAAACCCTCAAAGACCTGAAAGGCAAGCGCATAGCCTTTGTGGACAAATCATCAACCTCTGGGTATTTAATGCCCGTAGTGGCTTTTAATCAACTTGGGATTGATTCCCAGAGGGATTTTGCTCAAGTTATCTATGCTGGCAGCCATAGTAAGAGTATGGCTGCACTAGAAGATGGCACTGTTGATGCAGCAGCCACTAATATTCCCTCCTACCTCAAGCACCAAAGAAGCCGCAAGCTAACACATCAAAACTGGAGAGTCTTGTGGGAATCTGTTCCCATAACTAATTCCCCCATAATAGTGTCTAAAAAGCTACCTCCTGAGTTAATCCATCAGCTCAAACAGACTTTTCTTAATAGCCCAGATGGTATTGAGGATATTACGGGAATCGAGTCAGCTGGATACACTCTTGTTAACCCTTCAGATTACGCTTCTATTGAGCAACTCCATAAAGATCTCAAATTAATTTCTATTCCGGCAAAATGAAAATCTCTACAAAGTTTTTCGCAGGTGCGACTGTATCTGTCGGACTCATAGTAGCTATTCTGGTTGGCAATATTGTAGTTGTCCAGCAAATTAGGCAGACTATCCGTGAGAAAAGCAGTCAAAGTACCGAAACTGTCAAACTTGCTCTAGCAGTCAAAAATGCTTTGAAGTCTGAAATTATTGAACTGAAGGATGCTGTTTTACTTAAGACTGACAATACAGAAATAATCAAGTTTTCCACAGAGTTCCTAGACTCGCTCAATGAGTTAGAACGCTTGCTTCCAGATGCTCCAGAAATTTCAGTGATTCGTCGCCGCCACCAATTTCTCAGCCAGATAGCAAATCAGGTAACCAACTTAAATTCTAGCCAAAGCCGTCTTGCAGATTCTCAGCAGTATTTTATCAGTATTAATGCCTTTAGTAGAGATATAGAGTTGTTCATTGACCAGCTGCTTGAACGTGCTAATCAGCAGCGCCTCTTAGTAGAGGAGCAGTTGCAGAGCTTTTATCAAGTGCAGAGAATTATTTCGTTTATAGTTGTGCAAGTAATTGTAATTTTATTTGCTGTTATATTTGTGGTAATCGGGCGTCCGGTAATCAGGTCTTTGCAGAATTTACAGGTGGGAACGGCAGAAATTGCAGCAGGAAACCTAGACTACCGTTTAGATATTCGGACGGGGGATGAAGTAGAAGACCTTGCCAACGCATTTAATCACATGGCACTGAAACTAGCCGAATCCCGTGAAACATTGATGAAAAACACTGAATTAACTCAGATGAACCAGCGCCTAGAGGTGGAAATTTCTGAACGCAAACAAGCAGAAACAGAACTTCAGAAAGCTTTACAAGAACTCCAAAACACCCAAGCTCAACTGATTCAAACTGAGAAAATGTCTAGTTTAGGTCAACTTGTGGCAGGGGTAGCACATGAAATTAATAACCCTGTTAACTTTATCTACGGCAATATTTCTCACGCTGGTAAATATACTGAGGAATTACTAGAGTTAGTCAGCCTTTACCAACAAGAGTTTCCCAACCCAGGACAGAAGATTCAGGAAAAGTCACAGAACATTGACTTAGAGTTTTTGTTGGATGATCTGCCTAAAATCCTGAGTTCGATGAAAATGGGATCTCAAAGAATTCAGCAGATTGTTTTGTCTTTACGCACCTTCTCTCGTCTGGATGAAGCAGATATGAAAGAGGTAGATATTCACGAAGGCATTGATAGTACGCTGTTGATTTTGCAGAATCGACTGAAAGCCAAGCCAGAGTGTACAGATATTGAAGTGATTAAGCAGTATGGCAAGCTGCCTTTAGTTGAGTGCTATGCAGGGCAGTTAAATCAAGTGTTTATGAACATTATTA